>NZ_JACOPO010000002.1:0-385111 GCF_014287965.1 Flintibacter hominis
CCGGAAGCCGGCGGCGGGGCAGGTATCCTGGTGGTCGATCTCCACGAAGGAGGCCTCAATGGTCACCTTGGACCGGGGCATCTTGAAGGTATACTTGCCGTCGCCCTTGTCGGTCAGCTTGATCTCGTCCCCGTTCTTGTCGGTGACGGTCAGCTCGTCCAGCTCATAGCCCCCGTCGGGCTTGACGGTGATGGTCACCGTCCGGCCGCTGGAGGCGCTCTTGGGGGACACGGTCACACTGCCGTTGTCAATGTTCTTGTCCACACTGATGGAGTAGCTGCTGGAGCCGCCTCCGCCGCCGCTGCCACCGCCAGTATAGGTCCACTGGGCTACCAAGGTCACATCTTTGGTCACCTGATATTCCTTCTGCTCGATTTTTGTGCCATCCTCATACCAGCCCTGGAATGTATAGCTCCCACTGCGTGTTGGGGTGGGCAGGGTGATGGTTTGATTCGCCTCCACCATCTGGGTAGGCACAGCGTTGCCGCCGTTGCTGTCAAAGGTAACCGTAAACACCGCATCCGTTTTCAGATTATCCGTGTAAGTTACATCAGGCTGTATGGACACATTGACCGGGGTCTTGTTATCCTTACCAGGCTCGCCCAAAACAACGGGCCCGTATGGAGTTTCTTCTGCAGCCCCGCTGTCAACAGCGTTATTTTCGCTAAAGACACAGCCCTCTATTGTCACGCCGTCCAGAGAGGCGTCATTCGTGGCATAACTACCGTCGTCACGGGCTTTGATGTGGAGCGCGGTGCCGCGATTGGCACCGTTTCCGGTAAAGGTACAGCCTGTAAAGGCGATGTCCTCATATGTGCCGTACTTCAGGTTCAGGTCTACGCCGCACATCCAGGTGGAGAAGTTTTCACTTACCTGCTCCGCGTTATCGCCATTGTTCAAGAACTTACAATCAGTAAACGAAGAATCGGTCAGCTTTTCAAGGTAGACGCCCTTAATGTAGCAGTCCTGGATGGTCAGGTCATTCGCGGTGATGGAGAGAGGCTTTTCATTGGTTGTACTGCTGCTGAAATACAGGCCATAGTCAAATCCCTGGATGGTCACGTTGTTCAGCTTCAAGTCGCCAACACCGTAGGCCATGTTATAGGTGCCCAACCCCATATAGGGCGCAGCCATGATCTCACTGGCCACATAGTTTTCGTTGGCAGTTTCGCCAGCCACAATCAGATTTTGGATGGTGAGGGAATCCAGATCCGCTGTGATCTGCAGCGCCGCGCAGTCCTTCGCCGTCAGGGTGTTGCCTTTCCCGTCGATGACGACCGCCTTATTGATCTTAAGAGACTCAGTAATCTCCACTGGTTTCAGCAGAGTGATGATATCACCGTTCTTGGCGGCCTCCACGGCGGCCGCTAAAGTGGTGTAACCCACGTTGCCGATGGAAGCTACGGCCGTGCTCTCATCAACAACCACGTTGCCGCTTTCGTCCTGAGTGGTGCCCTCAGGAAGATAGCCGCTCACATCTACCTTACCGCCGTCGGCATTCTGGAAAGTGCCGCCGGTGACGGTAATATTGTCTGCGGAGCCGTCCAGGTTCTTCTTACCTACGATGGTACCACCGGAAATAGCAGCTTGACTCTGTGCTCCCACCTTAACAGCCGCCGAACTATAGCTGGTAGTTTCGATGGTGCCGCCAGTGATGTTGACAGTATTATTATAGTCGGCGCTTATGCCATAGGCTCCAGATTTGATGCTGCCTCCTCCCACATTCAGTATGGTGGTACCTTTTACAGCGATACCAGTGCCTTTGGTCTCGATCTCGGCCTCGCCGCCAATGTTCACAGTCAGCGCATAGTCGGTGAGGATACCAGTCCCAGTCGAAGTCATCTTGCCGCCGGTCATATTAAACACGATGCTCTCCGAGTCAGTGGAGCCGCTGCTGCTGACAAAGGCAGTATTAGAACCATCGTTTTCGATTAGGCCTCCGGTGATCTTGACTACGGTACCCTTGCCGCGGATGGCAAGGGTAGAATAGCTCTGACTTTTCATCGTACCGCCGTTGATGGTAACAGTCGTATTTTGGGCAGAAGTATAAATGTCCAGAGCATCCTCTATCGCAGTAATCGTACCGCCATTCATGGTAAAGCTGCTTCCATTCCCCTTCAGCTGTAGGGGGTAGCTGCTGGAAGCGTCCTTGATCTCAATTTTGCCGGTGCCAGCCTCAGAGCTATCTTCCAGCGTCAGAGATCCGCCGTTGATCGTGATGAGGAAATAATTAGAGGCATTATAGGTGCTGGTGATACTATAGCCGTTCAGGTCCAGCACGACGGTCGTACCGCTGGCGACAGTCCAGCTCTGTTTCTCACTCACTTCAATGCTTCCGGTCAGTTTGATATTGCCGCCGTTGGTCAGAGCGGCGCCCAGTGCCTCCGCGCCGCTGACCTCAGTCCATCCATCTTCCGTGGTGTCCAGCTCCTGGCCGGACGCCTCTGTGGCCGTGGTCCCGCTGGACTGCAGGTCAACGCTTTCCTCCAGTGCCGCCGCTGGGAACATTGACAGCACCATAATCATCGCCATCAATGTGGACAACAGCTTTTTCTTCATGTTTTTTCTCCTCCTCTTCTGTCCAAATTGGACTAAATGATTATTTGGTCACACATCCGCTAACAGAGCCGACCATCCATGGCATTATTGTAACGCACTCCAAAAGAGAATGCAAGTTTAACAGTATAAAAACCGGACCGTATGAGAATTTTTTCTCCGACGGCTTAACTTTCATACACATTTTTCCAATTTTTTCCTTGATTTTCCTTTTCCTCTTTAAGTACGGGAGAAAAATGTCTGACCTAAATCGCTTTCCGGCGGCTTTCCTATTGACAAAATAATCATTTTGTTACACAATAGGCATATGTCAACAGCAAGAGTCACCGCAAAATAATCATTTTGTCTAGCAGACCAGACGGAGCCGGTCCAGGGTTCGGATGTGTTCCGCCCCGGAGGTCAGCAGATAGATGCGCGTCGTTTCGATGCTGGAGTGGCCCAGCACATCAGCCAGCTTGACGATATCCCCACAGGCCCGGTAAAAGACGGTGGCAAATAGGTGCCGCAGGTTGTGGGGAAAGACCTTGGACGGCTCCACCCCGGCATGATGGCACAGGTTCTTCATCTCTGACCATATCTGTTTTCTGGACAGGCTTTTGCCGCCGCCGGTGCGAAACACCTCGCCGGAGGCGATTTTTTCTTTTCGGGCATATTTTAGAAGCTTGCGGCACAGCTTGCCCGGAAGCAGAATGGTGCGGATCTTCCCCTTTAGGGATATCTCGGCCCGGCCACTCCGGGCGGCCTCCACGGTGAGATAGCGGACCTCAGACACCCGGACCCCGGTGGCCCCTATGGTTTCCAGTACCAGGGCAAGGCGCTCCCGTCCCAGCAGGCGGGCCGTTTCGATCAGGTGTTCATACTCCTCCCGCGTCAGCTCCCGGGAAGGGTCACGGAATGCCCGCCGCTGGACACGCAGCGCCTTCACCCGGCACTCCTGCCAACCAAAGTAGGAAAAGAAGCTGTTGAGCGCGGACAACATTCCATTTATAGTGGCCGGAGCGTAGCGGCAGGACACCAGATGCTCCTTCCATTCGACTGCCTTCTCTCTGGTCACGGCACGTCCGGCCAGCCAGAATACAAAGCGGTCTACATTTCGCAGATAGTTTTCGACGGTGCCGGGGGCGCGCTCCTCCTCCCTCAGATGCTCGCCATACCTGGCAATCTGTTCGGCTGTGATTGTGTGAGCATTCATACTAAGCCCTCCCATCAAAGTAATATTCCTATTTTAACTTGATGAGGCGCTGTTATACGCTCTTATGTTCCCTTTTGTGAAGGCTAAAAAGTGATCAGACAGCAGGCTGCCGACCCTCGCCCGCTCTCAAAAACGCCCCGCCTTGGCTTTTTGCCAAGGCGGGGCGTTTCTACAAAGCTCTGCGTGCCTGGCGACCTCCCCGCTCCAAATTTAATTGTAAAATCCGTTGCGAAATTTTGCGCCTTCCGCTATAATTTACAGTTAGATAGATATGCGTTTCGGCGCGCCGAAACAACACGGCTGAAAAATAGCTTTTCATTTCCGGAGGGACCTCATGAAACTTTTAATCAAAAACGGGCGGGTGGTCCACCCTGTGACCTCCGCCGTCATACTTCAGGATATCCTGATTGAGGACGGAAAGATCGTCCTGATTGAGCGCGGCCTGGAGGCAGAGGCTGACCAGGTCATCGACGCCTCCGGTCTGGCCGTCTCCCCTGGCCTGGTGGATATGCATGTCCACCTCCGGGACCCCGGCCTCACCTATAAGGAGGATATCATCACCGGCTCCAACGCGGCCGCCCGTGGCGGCATCACCGCCATGGCCTGCATGGCCAACACCAGCCCCACAGTGGACTGCCCCGAGCAGGTCCAGTATGTGCTGGACCGGGCCAACCAGGGCTCCGGGGTCCAGATCTTCCCCATCGCCGCCCTGTCCAAAGGGCTCCGCGGGGAGGAGCCCACCGATGCCGACGCGCTGAAAAAGGCGGGAGCCATAGCTCTGTCGGATGACGGGAACAATGTGGACAACGCAAATCTCATGCGGGATGTATTGATCCAAGCCGGTCAGTTGGACATTCCGGTCCTGTGCCACTGCGAGGACACCTCCATGGTGGAGGGGCGGGCGGTGAATGAGGGCAGCGTATCCCGACAGCTTTGGCTGGAGGGACGGCCCGCCATCGCCGAGGAACTGGTGGTCATGCGGGACGCCATGCTGGCCGAGGAGACCGGGGCCCACGTCCATATCTGCCATGTGTCCACCGCCCGCAGCGTGGAGATCATCCGAAAGATGAAAAAGAAGGGCATCCACATCACCTGTGAGACCTGCCCCCAATACTTCACCCTCACCGAGGACGAGGTGCTGGTCCAGGGTTCCCTGGCACGGGTCAACCCGCCCCTGCGCACCGCCCAGGATGTCAAGGGCATCATCGCCGGCCTGAAGGATGGCACCATAGACGCCATCGCCACTGACCACGCCCCCCACTCCGCCGAGGAGAAGGCCCGCCCCCTTGTCCGGGCGCCCAGCGGCATGATCGGGCTGGAGACCAGTCTGGCCATCACGCTGACCCAGTTGTACCACACGGGCAAAATGGAGCTGCCTGAGATCATCCGCCGCATGAGTACCAACCCCTCTGACATCCTCCACCTGCCAAAAGGTCGGATGTCCCTTGGGGTGGACGGGGACCTAACCATCTTCGACCCCAACGAGGAGTGGACCGTTGATCCGGAGCGGTTCGCTTCCAAGGCCCGGAATACCCCCTTCGGCGGCTGGAAGGTCAAGGGCCGGGTGAAATATACCATTGTCAAGGGCCGGGTCATCTACCGCCAGGCCTGAGACATCACATAAACAGAGGAGGAAGGACGCTATGTCTTTTGACGTATTACAGGATAAGATACGCGCCATGAAAAACCCCACCGTAGCCGGGCTGGACGCCCGGATTGAGTATGTTCCCGAACACATCCGCCGGGCCGCTTTTGAGGAGCACGGCGTGGGGCTGAAGGGGGCCGCCGAGGCCATCTACCAGTTCAACGCGGGCCTGATCGACGCCCTGTGCGACGTCGTCCCGGCGGTGAAGCCCCAGTCTGCCTACTACGAGAATCTGGGCTGGCAGGGCATGGAGATGCTGGAGCGGACCATCCGCTACGCCAAGAGCAAGGGGCTGTTCGTCATCGCCGACATCAAGCGGGGGGACATCGGCTCCACCGCCGCCGCCTACGCCGAGGGCTGGCTGTCCGGGGCCAGCATCGAGGGCCAGCAGTTCAAGTCCTTTGACGCCGACTGCGTCACCCTGAACGGATATATGGGCTCTGACTCCATCAATCCCTTCCTGAAGGCCGCCAAGGAGGAGGACAAGTGTGTTTTTGTCCTGGTCAAGACCTCCAACCCCGGCTCCGGCGAGCTTCAGGACATCGTGGCCGGGGACCGGCTGGTCTACCAGGTAATGGGCGACCTCAACGAGCGCATCGCCGCCGGCACCGAGGGCAAATACGGCTATACGATGGCTGGGGCCGTCACCGGAGCCACCTACCCCTCTGACATCCGGGCCCTGCGGAAGCGGCTGGAGCATACCTTCTTCCTGGTCCCCGGTTACGGCGCTCAGGGGGGCACCGCTGACGATGTGCGGTACGCCTTTGACAAATATGGCCACGGGGCCATTGTCAACTCCTCCCGTGGCATTATGTGTGCCTGGCAAAAGACTGGTGGGGACGGCCATGATTTTCAGGAGGCCGCCAGAAACGCCGCCATCGCCATGCGGGATGATATCAAGCAGTTTGTGACCATCGTTTAACGGGAGAAACGGAGGACCCCGCCCCGGTGCGGGAACAAGGAGGCGGTATCATGGCAAATTGTGTCCTATGCGGCCAGAAGCTGGGTATGTTCGACAAGGTAAAGATAGACTTTCATAACACCAAGCAGTCTGTGTGCTCGGACTGTGCCAATCGGCTGGACAATACCGTGGGGCCGGAACGGGCGGAGCTGTTCCGCCAAATTTTGGATTCCCCCTATTTGGAAAACGGGGAGGACATCCGCGCCGACATCAACACTGGCAAGCCCTGCCCTGCCTGCGGCGCCATCCTCCACCGGAAACTGCGGAATTTCTCCATCGGCTCCGACGGGTACGGCGGGCTCTCCTCTTTGGGTCTGCCCAGCTATGAGGTGGACCTGTACGCCTGCCCCCAGTGCGGCAAGGTGGAGCTGTACACCGCCGCCCCTGGCGCCTGGGCCGCGCTGACCGACCAGCCGGAAGCGGAGCAGGTCACCTGTCCCGACTGCGGGACCCGCCACAGCCCCCTGATCGGCTGTCCCAGCTGCGCTGTGCGTCAGGCTGGATTGGGCCGGACTTTCCCCCAGGAGGAGAAGCAGTCTACCAGCAAGAGGTCCAAAAAGGTCCCCTGGGAGAAGTGACTATCCCTTTTCCCGGTTCAACACAGTATAGAAAGCAGAGATGTCTATGAAAGTAGAACGAGAATGTAAGATTGTGTCCAAGGAGCAGGTGGGTGATGCCGTCTATATGACACTGGAGGTGGGAGACATGATCCGCGCCTCCTTCCGGGCCCCCGGTCAGTTCGTCCATATCCGGTGTGGGGAGGGGCTGCTGCTGCGGCGGCCCATCTCGGTGTGCTCCTGTATGGAGGACGAGCCCGACGACCTGTTGTCCATCGTCTTTGAGGTCCGTGGAGAGGGGACCCGGTGGCTGGCCGGCCGGGAGCTGGGGGACAGTCTGGATGTGCTGGGTCTGGCGGGCAACGGCTTTGATCTGAAGCCGGAGGGCCGCTACCTCCTGGTGGGTGGCGGCATCGGCATCCCGCCCATGCTGGGCTGCGCCCAGTACACTGGGGGAAGGGCCACCGCCATCCTGGGAGGCCGCTCCCGGGACAAGATTATTTTAGAGGATTTCTTCCGGGAGGACTGCGCCAAGGTTCTGTGCGCCACTGATGACGGCTCTCTGGGACATCACGGCTTTGTGGATGCCCTGGTCCGCCGGGAGCTGTCTGAGGACAGGGGCTATGACGGAGTGCTGGCCTGCGGCCCCAAGCCCATGCTGCGGAACGTGGCGAAGGTAGCGGAGGAGTTTGGCATCCCCTGCCAGGTGTCTATGGAGGAGCGGATGGGCTGCGGCGTGGGGGCCTGTCTGGTGTGCGCCTGCGACATGGCCGACGGCAGCCGGAAGCATGTATGCAAGGACGGCCCGGTATTTGATTCCAGGGAGGTAGACTGGGATGCCTGATGTGAATTTGTCCGTCACGCTGGCGGGGATGACCATGAAAAATCCGGTGGTGGTGGCCTCTGGTACCTTTGGATTCGGCCGGGAGTACAGCCAGTTTTTTGACCTGTCGGAGCTGGGAGGCATCTGTGCCAAGGGCCTGACTCTGCTCCCACGGGAGGGCAATCCCGCTCCTCGCATCGCGGAAACCCCTATGGGTATCCTCAACTCCGTGGGCCTGCAAAATCCCGGCGTTGACGCCTTTATCACTGAGGAGCTGCCCTTCCTGCGGCAGTACGACACAAAGGTGATCGCCAACATCTCGGGCAACACCCCGGAGGAATACGGCATTATGTGCGAAAAGCTGGCTGGGGCCGGAGTGGACATGATAGAGGTGAACATCTCCTGCCCCAACGTGAAGGCTGGAGGGCTGGCCTACGGCACCCGGCCGGAGCTGGCCGCTGAGGTCACCCATGTGGCCAAGGCCCACGCGGGGCAGGTCCCTGTGATGGTCAAGCTGTCCCCCAATGTCACCGACATCACCGAGATCGCCAGGGCAGTGGAGGGCGCCGGGGCGGACGCCATTTCCCTCATCAACACCATCCGGGGGATGCGGATCGACGTGAACACCCGCCGCCCCATTTTAAAGATGAATACCGGCGGCCTGTCCGGCCCCGCTGTGCTGCCCGTGGCGGTGCGGATGGTGTGGGAGGTGGCCCAGGCTGTCAAGGTGCCCATCTTGGGCATGGGCGGCGTGTCCAGGGGGGAGGACGCGGCCCAGCTGATGCTGGCGGGGGCCAGTGCTGTGGCGGTGGGCACCGCCCTGTTTGCCGATCCCTATACCCCCTTAAAGGTCCGGGACGGGCTGGCCGTCCTCGCCGCCGGGCAGGGCCTTGCGGCGGTCCGGGAGCTGACGGGAAAGGTCCTCCCCTGGTAAGTCGGCCGGGTTGATCTCCTGGAAACCTGCATATACTATCCCATCTCTGTGAAGATGGGAGGATGAGCCTGTGCTCCATCTGGTCATTGAGCGCACCCTGCCCACAGTCATCTCCCTGTGTGAGTTGATGGGCATTTTCGTGGTGGCCGTGTCCGCCCTGGGGGGCTTTTTCCAGTACTGCCGGGGACTGATCACCCACCGGGCGGTCAACATCAAGGCCGACCTGGCCAATGGGTTGGCTACCAGCTTGGAGTTCAAGATGGCCGCCGAGATCCTCAAAACCGTGCTGGTCCGGGACCTGAACGAGCTTCTGGTGCTGGGGGCGGTCATCCTGCTCCGGGCCCTGCTGTCCCTGCTCATCCATTTTGAAATGAGAGGCGGGGGGTGAATGCACCCCCCCCGCCGTACATAAAGGAATGTAGCCTATGACCACCATCTATCTCATCCGCCACGCCGAGGCCGAGGGCAACCTCCACCGGCGCATCCACGGCTGGTATGACGCCTTGATTACAGAAAATGGCTTTGCCCAGATCAAGGCTCTGGAGGATCGCTTTCGGGATATCCACATCGACGCGGTCTGGTCCAGCGACCTGTACCGCACATGTACCACCGCCCGGGCCATCTATGTGCCCAAGGGTCTGCCCCTCCACACTGACCCCCAGCTCCGGGAAATCAATCTGGGGGACTGGGAGGACCAGACTTGGGGGCAGGTGCGGCACTTTGATCCGGCGGGGATGGCGGCCTTCAACCGTAGCGACCCTGCCTGGCGGGCCCCTGGCGGCGAGAGTCTGGCCGAGGCGGGGGATCGGCTGGAGCGGGCCTTGACCTCCCTGGCACGGCAGCACCCCGGCCAGACCGTCGCCGTATTCAGCCATGGCACGGCTATCCGCCAATTTCTCGCCAATGTGAAAGGCATCTCCCCAGAGGACTGGCACACCCTCAGCCACAGCGAGAACACCGCCGTCAACTGCCTTACCTTTGACGGAGAGCGGTTCCAGGTAGTCTTTGACAGCGACGCCTCCCATCTGCCGCCGGAGCTGGCCACCCTGGGTAAGCAAGCCTGGTGGCGGAAGGACAAGCAGAAGGCGGAGGACGTGAACCTGTGGTTCCGCCCCATCCGGTGGGATACCGAGCGGGAGCTGTATCTGGGCGCTCGGCGGGATGCCTGGGAGTCCACCCACGGTCTGGAGATCCCCTTTGATGGCGCGGGCTTCCTCCGGGACGCCCAAAAGCACCTGGACCAGTCCCCCTGGGGGGTGACGGTGGCCATGGCCGGGGAGGAGCCGGTCGGCCTGCTCCAGTTGGACCAGGAGCGGTACAGTACCGACAACGCCGGGTACATCCCCTTCTGCTACATGAACCCTCAGCGGAGGGAGCAAAACTTAGGCGTCCAGTTGGTGGGGCAGGCCGTTTCCTACTTCCGCCCCCTGGGACGGGACAGGCTCCGGCTTCGGTGCGCCCCCTACAACGACCGGGCTCAACATTTTTACCGCAAGCACGGCTTTGTCAAGATTGGGGAGGAAACGGGGAGCCGGGTCCCCCTGGACATCATGGAGAAGTACATCGGCTACCAGCGGTAGGGCCCCCCTCACCCCAGCATCTGGCGGATCAGCTCCTGCCGGAGGCCCAGTCCGAAGGCGTAGTAGCCCCCCTGGAGGTAGCTGCCAAAGTCGGCCAGCTTGGCGAAATAGTCCTCGTACGCCGGGAGCCCCACCGCCGCCTCGATCTGCCGGGCCGCCTGCTCATACTCCCGTTTGGCGGCCTGATAGGAGGGCACCGTGTCCAGAAAGCGCTCCACCGCCTCGGGCACTTCCCCGTTGAGCCAAAAGAGCTGGGCTAAAAGTTGTTGCATTTCTAATTCACCCCACATATAATATATTCGCTTTCAGCGCATATTCATTATATATGCGCAATAAGCGTATGTCAAGAGGATTAGAGAACAGTTATGGAATTTTTTGAACGAATCCGACTGCTCAGAAAAGAAAAGAAAATGACCCAGAAAGAGGTGGCCGCTGCTCTGCATATTGGGTATCGGGCCTATCAATGCTATGAACTGAATCAGCGCTTTCCTGACTTCCACGGCCTGATCGCCATCGCTGACTTCTTCGATGTCAGTCTGGACTATCTGGTGGGCCGCTCGGATGTCCGGGAGCGCCGGTGACCCCCTCCCCCGCACCATAAAATAACGCCGGGACCGTCTGTGGATGGTCCCGGCGCTGTTTTATTCTTCGATGGTCAGCCCCGGCCTCCCCTGCCGCACCCCCTCCACCAGCAGGAGGGCGGGCGGATGGCCCGGCCCGTGGGACACCAGCTTGAGCCGCTTAGGCTCCAGCCCGCTGGCCCGGAGGGTGCACACCACATCCGTTAGCCGTTCAGGCCGGTGGCACAGGGCAAACCGCCCCCCATTCCGCACCAGTCGGGCGGCGGCGGCGCACAGCTCCTCCAGGGCACAGTGTTCCTCGCTCCGAGTGGGACCGCCGCTCCCTCCACTGCCCAGGGAAAAATAGGGTGGGTTGGACACCACCAGGTCAAAGGCCCCGGCAGGCAGAGGCACGGACCGCAGGTCAGCGGGCAGGATCTCCCCCGCCAGACCGTTGCGCTCCAGATTGCTCCGGGCGGTTCGGGCGGACAGGGGGTCCAGCTCCACCCCGGTAAGGGACAGGCCCTCCGCCCTCCGGGCCAGCAGCAAAAGCAGGACGCCGCTCCCCGTTCCCAGGTCACACACCCGCCACCGGGGCCGCACAGTAGCGAACTCCCCCAGGGCAAGGGCGTCGCCCCCCAGTGGAAATACCCCTTCCGGCCAGGAAAGGGTGTAAGGGCCAAGCTGTTCCGTCTTCATGGGCCTTCTCCCTCCTCTCTCAAACAGATAAGAAAAGAATACCACAAAAGAGAGAACTATGGTATAATACGGAGGAATCTTTTGACACTGACAGAGGAGGCGAAGGGCATATGGCCGGAACCTTATATCTGGTCCCCACCCCCATTGGCAATCTAGGGGATATCTCCCAGCGGATGGCGGACACCCTGGCTCAAGCGGACTTCATCGCCGCCGAAGACACACGGGTATCCATCAAACTGCTCAATCACCTGGGGCTGAAAAAGCCCATGGTGTCCTATCACCGCCACAATACCGACAGCGGCGGCCGGGCGGTGCTGGACCGGCTGCTGGCTGGAGAGAATTGCGCCCTGGTGACCGACGCAGGGATGCCCGCCATCTCCGACCCCGGCGAGGAGCTGGTGGCCCAGTGCGCCGCCCTGGGGATCCCAGTGTGTCCCATCCCTGGTCCCTGTGCCCTGGTAGTCGCTCTGGCGGCCTCCGGCCAGCCCACAGGCCGCTTCACCTTTGAGGGCTTTTTGCCCATGAACAAGAAAAACCGCCGCTCCCACCTGGACTCCCTTCGGGGGGAGGAACGGACCATGGTGTTCTATGAGGCCCCCCACAAGCTGGCTGCCACCCTCCGGGACCTGGCGGACACCTTTGGAGCGGACCGCCCCATCTCCCTATGCCGGGAGCTCACCAAGCTCCATGAGGAGATCCGCCGCGCCACCCTGGGGGAAGCGGCCGACTACTATCGGGACAACACCCCCAAGGGGGAGTTCGTGCTGGTGGTCCGGGGCTCAGAGCCGACGGAGGAGGGCGAGGTCACCCTGGAGGACGGGCTGCTGCTGGTGGACCGCCTGCGGGGAGAGGGACTATCCCTCCGGGACGCTGTGCGCCAGGCGGCTAAAGAGCTGGGCCTGCCCCGGAAGCAGCTCTATGACCGGGCCGTGGACCGATGAAAAACAAACAGGCAGTCATCCGTTTGGATGACTGCCTGTTTTTGTCTTCACTCCAGGTCGGACTGGCTCAACAGCTGAAGGCCCGCGGCACATTTGCGGCAGACATTTTTCCCCCGGAATGAAAAAATGTCCTTCTCACTGTCACAAAAGACGCAGGAAACCTGATACTTTCTCAAAACGATGCTGGGCCCGTCCATATAGATCTCCAGCGGATCTTTCTCCTCGATCCCCAAAGTACGGCGCAGCTCGATGGGCAGTACGACCCGGCCCAGTTCGTCCACTTTCCTCACGATACCGGTGGATTTCATCGCTCTCTTCCTTTCTATATATTTCTCCGGCCCACGGGGAGGGGGCCGGCGGATTGTTTGAAATCATTGTATTGGTTAAAGTTTACTTTGTCAATGTTTTCCTGTCGAAAAAGGGCGAAAAGGAAAAATTTACCTGATATTTTCCTAATTTTTGTCCCATATTTATCCAATTCTCAAAAGGCAGGCATACCGGCCGGGGCCCGCCCGTATAAATGGGGACAAGAGGGGGTGGGCAGTATGACGATGACGGTAATCTGGACAGGGATGGTGGTCATCTCTGTGCTGTGCGGTCTGGCCACCGGCCGAGGGCCGGAGGTGGCCGCCGCCGCGGTGGAGGGCACCTCGGCAGCGGTGGAGCTGTGCCTCTCCATCGCCGGGATGATGTGCCTGTGGACCGGAGTGATGGAGGTCATGCGCCGGTCCGGTCTGGCCAATCGGCTGTCCCGCCTGCTGGGTCCGGTGCTCCGACGGCTCTTTCCCCAGATGGCCCGGGATCGGGCGGTGATGGACAGCATCTCCGCCAATGTTTCGGCCAACCTTCTGGGACTGGGAAATGCCGCCACTCCCCTGGGACTGGAGGCCGCACGGGGCATGGCCAAAAAGAGCCCCGGCGTGGCCTCGGACAGTTTGTGTATGCTGGTGGTGTGCAATACCGCCTCCATCCAGCTCATCCCCACCACAGTGGCCACCGTGCGGGCGGCGGAGGGGTGCGTCTCTCCCTTTGACATTCTTCCAGCGGTGTGGCTGGCTTCCGCCCTGTCTGTGAGTGTGGGGATTCTGATGTGCAAAATCTTGGCAAAGCTCTGGCCAGAGTGAGTTTGGCTTATTCCAGCCGCCGCCTGTTTTTTCCCCTTGAACCCCATTCAAATCTGTTTCCGTCAGGGAGGTCTTCCGGACTGTGCAGCTCTTTTTCAACATGATTGTCCCCTTTACCATCTGTGGGGTGGCCCTCTATGGGGCCTTTCATCGGGTGGATGTGTACTCCTCCCTGGTCCAGGGGGCGGGGGAGGGCCTGTCTACTCTGGTCCGCATCGTCCCCTCTCTGGTGGGGCTGATGACGGCGGTCTATATGCTCCGAGCCTCCGGCGCCCTGGAGCTGGCCGCCCTGGCTCTGGCCCCTCTGCTGGAGCGGGTGGGACTGGACCCGGAGCTGCTGCCCCTGATGCTGGTCCGGCCCATCAGCGGCTCCGCCGCCCTGGGTGTAGGCGCGGAGCTCATTTCCACCTACGGTCCCGACTCCCAGCTGGGCCGGACGGCGGCGGTAATGCTGGGCTCTACAGAAACCACCTTCTACACCATCGCCGTCTATTTCGGGGCCGTTGGCATCACCCGTACCCGGTACGCTGTCCCGGCGGCCCTTTGCGCCGATCTCACCGGCTTTCTGGCCGCCTCTTGGGCTGTGGGCCTGCTGTTTGGAGGATAAGAAAGAGGATGCGGGAGCCGTCCCGCATCCTCTTTTTGCTATGTATCGTCCTCTTCGGTCAGCTGCTGTGGGTCCGGAGGCACCAGGGGCTCATCGTGCTCCAGGGGGTCAAAGTAATCCTGATCCTGGATGACAGGCTTGCGGTGCCGGGCGATGGCGACGATAGTGGCATAGAGCACAATGGCCACCAATCCGCCGGAGAAGCCGTTGTTGTACAAGTTCATCCCCGCCACTGGGGAGCCGGTATACAGCACCACCGAGGAGTGGATGAAGCCGGCCAGCACTCCATAGGGCCAGCCGAAGTACCCGGACACCGGGGCCAAGGTGGTGCAGAACAGGCAGGCCAGTTGGACCGCCGGGTCATTGAGAGACCAGTGCATCACAAGGCTGCCCAAAAAGACGCCTCCCATCACTGGGATGATATTGAAGGCATGTTTACCAAAGGCGGAGAAACCCATGATGGTCAGGATGCCGCCGATGGTCGGACCGTTGAGTTCGCCCCCTCCGGCCAGAATAAAGGTCATCCCAATCAGGCCGTTGACTCCCGTGTTGATAAGCACTGGGGCGGCGCCGAACATACGAAGATAATCGCTGGGGGCACGGCCGCTGGTCTGGAGCAGACGACGGTATCCCGCCCACGCCGCCCACACCGGCCTTTTGCAGAAAAACAGCCCGGCCAGAATCAGCAGCAGGCACAGGGCGGCCAGCATGGGGGCGAAAATATGGTCATAGCCAGTCGCCCACCGATAGTAGGTGGTGGGATCGGCCCCCATGGAGCTCATGAGGGGAACCAGGATAAAGGCCACCAGCCCACAGGCAAAGCCGATGTTGTACAGGTTCATACCATTTTGCACCTTGTAGGTATAGGCCGAAAGCGGCGGCATAATGAAGCCAATGAGCACTCCTACCAGTACCCCGGAGGCGGGGGTCCCCCAGCCGTTGTCCAGGGCGATGTAGCTGACCACTGGGGCTAGGGCGGTAGCCATCAAGCCAGTGGCGGCGTATTTGCCGAAGGGCTCCTTCCGGCTCTTGGCATACAGCCAGCTGCCCAGCAGGATAGGCCAGATGTTCACCGGGTTTTTGCCGAACAAGGAAAAGCCGGACATCAGGCCGATGACCACCAGGCTCATTCCGTTCAGGGGCTCCCGTGAGGCCCGGAGGACCAGAATGGAAATGGCGGTCACCAAGGCGGAGTTGACCAGGGCCGGCCCCGGCCCGGACACTAGGATATAGTCGGTGATCAGGGCGTCCTCCGTGAGGACGATACGGGCCAGGCCGGACAGCACATCCCTGGGACCGGCCCACACCAGACCAGTAAAAAACAGGATAGCGGTGTAGATCCATAGGCAGGGGTACATCTTTTCATAGCGCCAGTGGTGATGTTCCAATGGACAGGCCTCCTTTCTTTCCGGGGGCGGGTCAGTTCAGGGAGCGGAAATAGGCTCGGGTCTGATCGGCGTTGCGTCCAATCTCGTCCGCCAGGGCCTCCAGGGAGGGAAACCGGCGCTCTCCCCGCAGGCGCTTGAAGAACTCCACCCGGATCTCATGGCCGTACAGGTCCCCATCAAAGTCCAGGATATAGCTCTCCACTGTCACTCGGCCGTCGTTGTCCTCTACCGTGGGCCGGACGCCTACATTTGTCACGCCGTTCCGGCACTGGCCGTCGAACCAGACGCGAGTGGCGTACACCCCAAAGGCCGGGACGATAACCCCTGCCGGCACCCGCAGATTGACCGTGGGAAACCCCAGGGCGGAGCCGCCGATCTTCTTCCCATGGGCCACCCGGTCGGTGAGCGTATGGGGGTGGCCCAGAAACTCCCCAGCCCGCTCCATCTCCCCCTGGGCCACCAGGGTACGGATATAGGTGGAGGAGATGGTGATGCCGTCCTGCTCCACCCTGCCGATGATGTCACACCCCAGGCCGAGCTGGGCGCATTTCTCCCGCAGCCGCTGGGGATTTCCTTTCCCCATATAGCCGAAGTGGAAGTCATGCCCAGCCACCACATGGACCACATTCAGCTCCCGAACCAGATAGTCGGTGATAAAATCCTGCCAGTCCATCCGCTGCATGGCGTCAAAGGAGGCCACTATCACCTCCTGGATGCCGTAGTACCGGCGCATGAGCCAGATCCGATCTTCCACACTGCTCAACAGCGGGACCATCTGTCCAGTGATGACGGCGGTAGGGCTTCGGTCGAACGTAAATGCGCAGGGAGCGGCCTCCAGCTTGTCGGCGGCAGTCCTCACCGCCCGGAGCAGCTCTCCGTGGCCCAGATGAACCCCGTCGAAAAAACCCAGGGCAATCACACGTTTTGGTTTATCTGCCATATCTCTTTTCTCCTCTGCCGCCCGACGGCGTGCGTCCGGGCGCTGTTTCCATAGGGGGCCAGTCAAACCTGGAAAAAACTTTTGATTGTCGTCAGCTTGCCGCTCCCAGCCCGACACAGGGCCAGAAATTCACCATTCTGGCCATACACCCGATATTCTCCGGTCGCTAACCTGGGCATAACCACTGTCATGCCGTTGCGGACTTTCCGCTCTGCCGCGGGGTCTAGGACCAGCTTCTCCCGGTCAGCAAAAAAGGCGTCCACAGGGCGCAGCAGGGCCGCTGGGTCGGCCGCCTCCCCTGCCTGGTCTAAGGTCAGGGCATCCTCCAGGCCGAAGCCGGCAGCCATTGTCCGCCGCAGGGAGGACATACATCCGCCGCAGCCCAGGGCCATCCCGATATCGTGGCACAGGGTCCGGACATAGGTGCCCTTGGAGCACCGCACCCGGATGGTAAACTCGTCGGGGGCGCTCTGCCCTTCCACCATAAGGGAGCGGATGGTCACCGGCCGGGGCGGCCGCTCTACTTCCCTCCCTTTCCGGGCCAACTCGTAGAGCTTTTTTCCATTAATCTTAATGGCGGAATACATGGGAGGCACCTGGAGGATATCTCCCCGAAACTGCCCCAGCACCTCCTCCAGCCGGTCCGGCGTAACGGAAACCGGGCGCCGCTCCTCCACCTGGCCGCTGGTATCCTGGGTATTGGTGATAACTCCAAGTTTTAATCCAGCAATATATTCTTTATCGGACTTATCAGCAAACTCCACCGCCCGTGTGGCCCGGCCGACGAACACCGGGAGCACTCCGGTCGCCATGGGGTCCAGTGTGCCGGCATGGCCCACCCGCTTCTCATGAAGGATACCTCGGAGCTTGGCACACACGTCCATACTCGTCCAGCCCTGTGGCTTATCGATGATAACGATCCCATTAGCCATTCCGCACCTGCTCAATCGCGTCGATGACTGCCTGACGGGCCTGGGCCATAGTACCCTGAATGGTGGCTCCGGCGGCGGCGGCGTGGCCGCCGCCGCCCATCCGGGCGCAGACGGCGCTGGCGTTCAGGTCCCCTGGGTCGGTACGAAGAGACAGCTTGCATACCCCCGGCTCCAGCTCCCGCAGGGTCACCCCGGTCTTGACGCCCTCCACTTGGCCCACAAAGGCGGAGATATCTTCGATATCCCGCTCCTGGGCCCCTACCTGGGAGAGCATATCCAGAGTCAGAAAGACCAGCGCCGTTTCTCCTCTATCCCGCAGTTCCATCCCGGCGGCCAGCAGTCCCTCCAGTTTCAGCCGCTTGAAGGACTTTGTCCGGAAATGCCGCCGATTGACAGGATAGGGGTCAAAGCCGCTGTCCATCAGGTCGGCGGCGACACGGTGGGTGGCGGCGGTGGTATTGCTGTAAACAAAGCAGCCGCAGTCTGTGGAAACGGCCACATACAGGGCCTCCCCTATCTCTGGAGAAATCTGGCAGAAATGTTGTACGATCTCATACATCAACTCGCCGCAGGCGGCTTTTTTTTCATCCAGACAGGTATCATGGGCGAAAAACTCTTGGGACGGGTGGTGGTCGATGGCCAAGTCCACCCGGTCTACATATTTCACAGCATTATCTGGAAACAGGGAGCGGGCGGCGATATCCACCGAAATCACCGTTTTGGGCTCATAGCCCGACCGGGCCAGCAGTCCCTCCAGATAGGGGGTAAAAAGGGAGGTAGCCTCTGGATTTTCCAGCACATAGGCCTCCTTCCCAACCCGGCGCAGAGCCCGGCACAGGCCGGCGGCACAGCCGATGGTATCCCCGTCGGGACGCAGGTGGGTCAGGATCAAAAAGTTATCGCGGGCCATTAAAAATTCGGCCGCCTGTTTGGCTGTCATCGGTCCTCATCCTCCTGATAGGGGTTGTCCGGGTTGACCGGCTTGACCACCTCAGGGTCCCGGAGCAGCTCCAGGATGTGGGCTCCCTTGACAATGGAGTCGTCCTGGACAAAGGACAGCTCTGGGGTGTAGCGCAGCTGGAGCGCCCGGCCCAGCTCCCGGCGCAGATAGCCGGAGGCGGACCTCAGCCCCTTGAGCACCTGGGCGCAGTCCCCCTTGTCCAGTACGGAGATATAGACCTTGGCGTACCGCAGATCCGGTGTGGTCTCCACCGCCGTTACTGAGATCATGCCGGTAACCCGTGGATCTTTTACATTGGGGATCAGAGAAGCCAGCTCCCGCTGGATCTCCTCATTGATCCGGCCGATTCGATTGCTTGCCATAAATGTTTCCTCCTTTTGGGGATGTCTTCGGGCAGAGGTTCACCGCTCCTCGTCCTGAAAGCCCAGCAGATAGTCGGCGGACACCTGGTAGTGCTCGCAGATCAGAGCAAATTTTTCAAGGGTCGTACTTCTCTTCCCGGTTTCCATATCACTAATCTGTGTAATAGTCACATCTAATATAGCAGCCAAATCTCCTTGGTTTTCATTGGCCCGCTTTCGAAGTATCCGCAGACGTTCCCCGAATTGATTTTTATTGAACACAAAATTCCCCCTTGACTTTTAGCTAAAAGCTGATATACTAAAGATGATTAAGCTTATAGCTAAATTTACGTGAGGTGAATAGGATGACTATGCTCTTTGAACTCTTGTACCATTACTGGTGTGTCCCGTACGACCCGGAGCGTTTCCCGGAATACCTACGCAAAGATCCGGTCCACGCCTATGGGCAGTACGCCTTTGAGGAGGGCTTTAAGCTGGGGGCCCAGCTGACCTGCCTCTCCCTTCACGATCCGCATATGCAGACGCTGGAATAAGCGGCACAGGGCGGGCACTTTGTGCCCGCCCTGTGCCGTATTTATTATACAATGATTTTTTGAATATTAAAAGAGAAATTTTCAGGCCGGGGGCGCCTTCGGCGGCCTTTTCCCTTAAACCTCAATCTGTTCCATAACGAAGGCCTCGATAATGTCGCCCTCCTTGATGTCCTGGAACTTCTCAAAGGTGATGCCGCATTTCCCCACGGGATGTCCCATCCCGCGGGGACCCCTTTGATTTGAAATGCTCGGGCGGAATAAATCCGCCCTCCGCAAATCTCAGCCTTTGGCTTCGATTTTACGCGCCAAAGGGCGCGCCCCGCTACGCGGGGTACTCATGCGCCATCAGCGCTCCACTTCCTCCATCAGGAAGGCCTCAATGACGTCGCCTTCCTTGATGTCCTGGAACTTCTCGAAGGTAATGCCGCATTCGTAGCCGGCGGCCACCTCCTTGACGCTGTCCTTGAATCGCTGGAGGGAGGCAATAGCGCCATCGTAGATCACGATGTTGTCCCGGAGCAGGCGCATCTGAGCGTTGCGCTGCATCTTTCCGTCCAACACATAGCAGCCGGCCACCATGCCCACGCCGGTGATACGGAACACGTTGCGGACTTCGGCCCGGCCCAGCTCCACTTCCTTGAACTTGGGCGCCAGCATCCCCTTCATGGCCGCCTCGATCTCGTTGATGGCGTCGTAGATGACCCGGTACATCCGCATATCCACATGATTGCGGGCGGCGTTCTCCTTGGCGTTGGCGTCCGGGCGGACATTAAAGCCTACGATGATGGCCCCGGAGGTGGTGGCCAGCATCACGTCGCTCTCGCTGATAGCGCCTACGGCGCAGTGGATGACCCGGACCCGGACCTCCTCGTTGGACAGCTTCTCCAAGCTGGCCTTCACCGCCTCGGCAGAGCCCTGGACGTCGGCCTTGACAATGACGTTTAGATTCTTCATCTCTCCGGCCTGAATCTGGCTGAACAGATCTTCCAGAGATACCTTGCCTACAGGGGAGGAGGCCGCGTTCTTCTGTTCGTGCTTGCGCTGCTCCACCAGTTCACGGGCCATGCGCTCGTCGGCCACGGCGTGGAAGTCGTCGCCAGCGCCGGGCACCTCGCCCATGCCGATGATCTCCACAGGGACGGAGGGACCGGCCTCGGTCAGCTTCCGACCCTTAGCGTCGGTCATGGCGCGGACACGGCCTACGGCGGTTCCGGCGATGATCACGTCGCCCTGCTTCAGGGTCCCGTTCTGGACTAGCAGGGTGGCGATGGGGCCGCGGCCCTTGTCCAGCCGGGCCTCAATGACCGCGCCGTGAGCGGAACGGTTGGGGTTGGCCTTCAGCTCCCGCATCTCGGCGGTGAGGACCACCATGTCCAGCAGGTTGTCAATGCCCATGCCTGTCTTGGCGGAGATGGGACAGACAATCGTTTCGCCGCCCCACTCTTCGGGCACCAACTCATACTCGGTGAGCTGCTGCATGATGCGGTCGGGGTTGGCGGTTGGCTTATCCATCTTGTTAATGGCCACAATAATAGGGATCTCGGCGGCCTTGGCGTGGTTGATGGACTCCACGGTCTGGGGCATAATGCCGTCATCAGCGGCTACCACCAGGATGGCCACGTCAGTAATCATGGCGCCACGGGCCCGCATGGCCGTAAATGCCTCGTGGCCGGGGGTATCCAGGAAGGTGACCGGGCTGCCCTTTACCTCCACCTGGTAGGCGCCGATGTGCTGGGTGATGCCGCCCGCCTCGCCGGACACCACGTTGGCGTTGCGGATGTAGTCCAGCAGGGAGGTCTTGCCGTGGTCCACGTGGCCCATGACCACCACCACGGGGGCACGGGGCTCCAGATCCTCGGCCTTGTCCTCGGCGGTGTCGATGAGCTTCTCCTCGATGGTGACGATGACCTCCTTCTCCACCTTGCAGCCCATCTCCTCGGCGATGATGGCGGCGGTGTCGAAGTCGATGATCTCGCTGAGAGAGGCCATCACACCGTTTTTCATCAGGCACTTGACCACCTCGGCGCCCGTTTTCTTCATCCGGGAAGCCAGCTCGCCCACGGCGATCTCGTCGGGGATCAGGACCTTGACCGGAGCCTTCTTGGCGATCTCAAGCTGGAGGCGGCGCATCCGGTCCTGCTCCTCCTGCTTGCGCTTGTTGCCGAAGGAGCCCGCCTGCTTACCGCCCCGCTGGCGCTGGGCGTTGCGGCCCTGGAACTTCTGCTTTCCACCCCGGTCCTGCTGCTTCTGATCCGTAAAGGACTCCAGGCGCTCGTCGTACTTATCCAGGTTGACGGTGCCACTGCCCCTGGTATCCACCACCTTCTTCTCCCTGGTGGTGGGGCGGGGCGCCGACTGCTGCTGCTTGGCCTGATGCTGCTGAGTCTGGGACTGGGGCTGGGGCTGACGGCCCTGCTGAGGCTGGGCGGCCTGCTGGCCCTTCTGCTCGGCTTTGGGCTGCTCCCTGACCTCTGCCTTAGGGGCGGAGGGAGCGGGCTTTTTGGCATCGGGGTCATGGTAGATATCAGCATAGACCGATTCAATGGAGTCAATCTGGTTATTTTGAGTCAGATACTCAAAGACGATGGACAGCTCCTCGTCGGTCAAGGGCTGCATATGGTTCTTAGGCGGGTGTCCATACTGGGTCAAGATGTCCATGACCGCCTTGGAGGGCAGGTCCTTGCCTCCCTTTTTAAAATCCTTTGCTACTTTATGGAGCGGATATTTTATCATCATAGATAGAAGCCACCTCGTTTCTTAGCTATCATGCCGGAGCTTACCAGACAGGCGCCGGCCGCCGGGGCCTGTCTTGCGGGTACGGTCAGTCCGGCGGCCGCCGGTCTTGGCCAAACGGGGCCCGCTCCCCTCTTGGGGAGCCTTGGGTCCAGCTTTTTTCCTGGCGGGGGCAGGGGGGGCCTCCTCCCTCTTGGGAGGCGGGGCCCAGGGCTTTCGTTTGCCCTCCCGCAGGTTTTTCTCGTGCTGCCGCTTCTCCCGCTGACGCTGGAGGGCCCGGTCGGCCTTCTCCCGGATCTGCTGGGAGGCTGGGCCGTATTTTTCCGGATCGCGGGCGGCCAGCTTCTCCAGGATGGAGGCGGCAAAGCCCGAATCTGCCAGGGCGACCATGGCACAGGACGAGCGGCCCAGCGCCAGCCCCAGTTCCGCTTTGGAAAAGGGGAGGGCCAGCCAGAGCACGTTGCCCGCCTGGCCGAAATGGGCGGCCCTTCGGCAGGTGTTAGGGGCGGCGTCAGCGGCCAGCAGCACCAGCTTGGCCTGCCGGGCCCGGCACAGGGCCCCAACCGGCTCCTCACCGACCTCCAGCCTGCCGGCCTTTTTGGCCAAGCCCAGCAGGTGGAGGATGGGATCATTAGCCATCCGCCGGCACCTCCTTCATCTGCTCCTCCAGCCCAGACCAGACCTCATCGGGCATCTGGGCGGAGAAAGCCCGCTCCAGTGCTCTGGCCTTTCTGGCCTTTTTCAGACAGTCTGGATTGGGGCACAGATAGGCTCCCCTACCGGGCAGCTTGCCCTTAAAGTCCAGGGACACCTTTCCCTCAGGGGAACGGACCACCCGGATCAGCTCCATTTTTGGTTTCATTTCCCGGCAGCCAAGACATTGGCGCATGGGAATCTTCTTGGGCACGGTCCGCACCACCCTTTTGGTCAGAGTTGAGAGCAGCGAGCTAAGATAGGAGATATCTTCACTCTCCACTCGATTCAAATCAGGCTTCTTCCGGAGCCTCAGCGTTATCGTTCTCAGTGATCTCCCCCGCAGGCAGGTCCTCCTCAAGAGCCTCAATGGGCTCCAGGGGGGCGGAGGCGGGCTTGATGTCGATCTTATATCCAGTCAGCTTGGCGGCCAGGCGGGCGTTCTGCCCCTCCTTGCCGATGGCCAGGGAGAGCTGGTCGTCGGGCACCACCACCCGGCAGCTCTTGCCGTCGGGCAGCTCCTCCACCGAGAGAACGTCGGCGGGGGACAGGGCGGCGGCGATATACTCCGCCGGGTCCTCAGACCACTTGATAATGTCCATCTTCTCGCCCTTCAGCTCATCCACAATGGTGTTGACCCGCTGGCCCCGGGGGCCGACGCAGGCGCCGATGGGGTCCACGTTGGGGTCGGCAGACCAGACGGCCAGCTTGGTGCGGGAGCCGGCCTCCCGTGCCACAGACTTGACCTCCACGGTGCCGTCATAGATCTCAGGCACCTCCAGCTCGAACAGCCGCTTGACCAGTCCAGGGTGGGTCCGTGAGATGAGGACCTGGGGACCCTTGCTGTTGGGACGGACCTCCACGACATAGACCTTCAGCCGCTGGCCCTCTACATACCGCTCGCCCTTCACCTGCTCATTGGCGCCCAGATAGGCGTCGGTGAACTCAGAGCCGGAGTGGATGCGCAGGGACACGGCACCGTTCCGGGGATCGATACGGGTAACCACACCGGTAACCAGCTCCTGCTCCTTGGAGCAGAACTCGTCATAGATCATCCCCTGCTCCGCCTCACGGATGCCCTGGATAATGACTTGGCGGGCGGTCTGTGCGGCTACCCGGCCGAAGTTCCGGGGCTTGATCTCCATGCGGACCACATCGCCCAGTTGGGCCTGGGGCAGGGCGTTTCGTGCCTCGTCCAGGCTGATCTCCGTGGCGGGGTCGTCCACCACCTCCACCACTTCCTTCTTCAAAAACAGGCGGACAGTGGCGGTCTCCTCATTGGCCTCGATGACCAGATTTTCCCCCATCCCCTCGTGGTCCTTCTTATAGGCGGACAGAAGGGCCTGGGTAATCTTCTCCATCATATAGCCGGGCTTGATGCCCTTCTCCTGCTCAATCTGGGCGATGGCGGCAAAGAACTCCTTGCCGTCCAGCTCATTGCTGTTGACTTTTTTGGTTGCTCTCTTAGCCACGATAGTTTCCTCCTAAAACAGCGGAAGCGCCGCCGTTCATTGTATAGCTTTTGCGCAGCGGGCCGCCCCAATGGCGGTCGTGTCCGTCAAAACCGGGGATACAGCCGGACCAGGGCGATCTCCTTCTTCTCAAAGTTCACCGGGCTGCCGCCCACCTCCAGGGTCACATTTCCGTCCTCAAAGGCACGGAGCAGACCCACATGGTCTTTACGGCCATCTCTGGGGCGGTAGAGCTTTACCTCCACCTCGGCCCCCAAGAATTGGGCGAAATGATTCGGCTTTTTCAACACTCGGTCCGCCCCGGCAGAGGACACCTCAAAAGTGTAGCTGCCCTCAATGGGATCGGCCTCGTCCAGCAGGTCGGACAGGGGCCGGGAAACCGCCTCACAGTCATCGATGGACACGCCGCCCTCCTTATCGATGTAGACGCGGAGGAACCACTCCCCCGCCTCCTTCACATATTCCACATCCCAGAGGGTGCATCCAGCCCCCTCCACCACGGGGAGGGCCAAAGCGGCCACGGTATCGGTAACTTTTGCCATAAAGTTCCTCCTATTTTGCCCCTCACTCCCGGAGGTTCGGCCCATTTGGTCAATCAAAAAGAGCGGAGCCTTGACCCCACTCTCACCAATACTACCTTAATAACATCATGACTATACCACAAACCAAGGCGGATTGCAAGAGCTGGAGAAAAGTTTTTTCCAGATCAAGGGCTTTTTCCAGCGCAAAACATAGAAAAAATTGTCAATGAGAACAGTCATTACCGGATTTTTCGGCAGACAAAAGACACATACTACCACCCGGATGGAACTTCCGTTGGACAAACAGGACGGGAGGAAGTTGAGAATGAAACGATATCTAATGGCTCTTGGCCTGGCTGTGACCATGGTGGCCACCCTGGCCTCCTGCGGCAACACGGACGGGAATACCAACAGCGGTACCAATGGCCCCGCCAACGGCTCTGTGTCCGGTTCCGCCCAGACCAGAAACCGGCGTACCACCTATGACCGCAGCAACGCCTATGACTATCTGGAGGACGGCCGCTATTCTGCTGACGCCAATGGGCGAGTATACGGCAGCCGGAACGACAACATGGGCCGAGACCTGACCCAGGGAGCACGGGACCTGATCCGCGGAGCCGGTGACGCCATCGGCGACGTGGGCCGGGGCATCGGCGATGCCGCCCGAGACATCACCGGCGGGACCGCCGGCACCCCCAGCTGGGAGCCTAATCCCGGTAACCGGAGCACGATGAATTATTAAAAAATAGGCAATCTCCAAAAAGGGGTCCGGCAAAACCAGTTTGCCGGGCCCCTTTTCATTCTATTCACGTCTTTTTTCAGGCCGGTCCGGGGCCTCATTTCTTGCGGCCTCCCTTTTTGGGCTTGGCCTTTGCCCAGCCCGCCTTGCGGGCCGGACGGGCCTCCTTCTTCTCCACCCTCTGCCGGCTGTGCACGCTCTCCCGCCGGGTGGGGCCGACGCCTTTCTTGCCGGCTGATTGGCCGCCGCCCTTTCCCTTGGCGGCCGGAGCCCGCTCCCCCGGTCCGTCCGAGGACCGCGCTCCTCTGTCCGGCCGGACCAGACAGTGCTTGCCGTAGCCGATCAGGTCCTCCCGGCCCGTCCGGTGGAGGGCCTCCAGCACCAGCTTACGGTTTTGGGGCTTGCGCCACTGCATCAGCGCCCGCTGGAGGGCCTTGTCGTGGGGCGTCTTGGGGACGAACACCGGCTCCATAGTCCGGGGGTCCAGTCCGGTGTACCACATGCAGGTGGCCAGGGTGCCCGGTGTGGGATAGAAGTCCTGCACCTGTTCAGGCATATGGCCCTGCCTGTTCAGCCACTCGGCCAGCTTTACCGCGTCCTCCAGAGTGCAGCCCGGATGGGAGGAGATGAGGTAGGGCACCAGATACTGGTCCTTGCCATACCGCCGGTTGAGCTTAAAATACTTTTCTCGGAATTTTTCATATACCTCAATGTGGGGCTTTCCCATGTAGTCCAGAGTATGGGCCACACAGTGCTCCGGCGCCACCTTGAGCTGGCCAGAGATGTGGTGCTGGACCAGGTCGGTAAAAAACTCCCCGCTGGGGTCCTTCATCAGATAGTCAAACCGGATGCCGGATCGGATGAACACCTTTTTCACCTTTGGGATCTCCCGCAGCTTGCGCAGCAGCAGCATATAGTCGGTGTGGTCCGCATCCAGGTTAGGACAGGGCTCCGGGGCCAGGCAGGCCCGGTTTTTGCACATCCCGTGCTTGAGCTGCTTCTGGCAGGAGGGCCGGCGGAAGGTGGCCGAGGGGCCGCCCACATCGTGGATATAGCCCTTGAAGCCGGGGTGCTCCGTCAGGGCCTTCACCTCACGGATGACCGACTGGTGGCTTCGGCAGGAGATGGTACGTCCCTGGTGAAAGGCCAGGGAGCAGAAGTTGCACGCCCCAAAGCATCCCCTGTTGTGGGTGACGGAGAAGCGCACCTCCTCAATGGCGGGCACACCTCCCATCTCGTCGTACATGGGGTGGGGCTCCCGGACATAGGGCAGCTCGGCCACCCGGTCCATTTCCTCTGTGGTCAGGGGGAAGGCCGGAGGATTGACTAGCAGGAACTGTCGGCCGTGTTTTTGCAGGATGGCCCTGCCCACCACAGCGTCATGCTCCTGATACTCCACCATATTGGCCCGGGCGTAGGCCTCCTTAGAGGCGGACACCTCCTCGAAGGAGGGCACCTCCACCCTGGGGTATGTGCACACATCCGGGTACTTCACCGCCGCACAGGTACCCCGCACATCGGTGATCTCCCCCACCGGAGTGCCGCTGGCCAGCCGGGCGGCGATCTCGATGGTGGCCCTCTCCCCCATGCCGTAGGTCAGCAGGTCCGCTTGGGCGTCGAAGAGAATGGAGCGGCGGACCTTGTCCTCCCAGTAGTCGTAGTGGGCGAAGCGGCGCAGGCTGGCCTCCAGTCCGCCGATGACCAGGGGGATGTCCCCAAAGACCTCCCGCACCCGGTTGGAGTAGACAATGGTGGCGTGGTCGGGGCGCAGGCCCGCCCGCCGTCCGGGGGAGTAGGCGTCGTCATGGCGGCGCTTTTTGGCGGCAGTGTAGTGGGCCACCATGGAGTCGATATTGCCCGCGGAGAGGAGCACCCCCAGCCGGGGCCGCCCCAGGGCGGCAAAGGCTTCCGGGTCCCTCCAGTCGGGCTGGGCCAGCATGGCCACCCGATAGCCCTCGGCCTCCAGCACCCGGCCGATGATAGCCGGACCGAAGGAGGGGTGGTCCACATAGGCGTCCCCGGTGATCAGCAGAAAGTCATAAAAGTCCCAGCCCCGGCGCTCCATATCCTGGATGCTCACCGGCAGGAACCGCTCTCGGTCAAAACTCATGGTCATTTCCTCGATTTCATGAAAATCAGGGTAAAACAGCGCGCAGTCCTCGCCCCAGGCCCTCCGCCACCGCCCATGGGGAGGCAGCAGGATCGAGCTCCCGGCCCCATCATGATCTTCAGCCGGCGGGCCAACAGCATAGAGATCACTCTCTCAAGAAAGAGCATATCACACCAGGGGCGGAATTACCACTGTTTTCTCCCGTCCAGACTGGCCCCTTGACCCCCCCCTTGACAAACCGCTTTTCTCTCGGTATAATCCTTTCGGTCACTCGGAGGGTACGCCATTCGACAGAAGAAATGGTACGCTGGATAAGGTGACGGGCTGAAATGCCCGTTGGCTTATCCGGCTTTTTTGTTGTCCTTCGGACCGATCTCACAACTGGGAGTGATCTTCTGTGGACCTGCTGACAGGAAATGTAAAAAAGCTCTATTTCCGGTATCTCGGCGCCGCCTTTGGCAGCGCCATCATCTCCTCCATCTATGGGTTGGTGGACACCGCCATGGTAGGCCAGTACCACGGCCCTCAGGGGGCGGCGGCAATGGCGGTGGTGGCCCCGGTGTGGAATATCATATACAGCCTGGGCCTGCTGGCTGGCATCGGCGGCTCCGTGCTGTTCAGCACAGCCCGCGGCCAGGGCCAGAGCCGGCGGGAGCGGGAATATTTTTCCGCCGCCCTGCTGGGCGTGTCCGGGCTGGCTATTATAAGCTGGCTGGTCATCTTCCTGCTGGACGCCCCCCTCCTCACCCTGTTCGGTGCGGACCAGACGCTGCTTCCCCTGGCCCAGGCCTATCTCCTTCCGGTCAAGTGGGTAGTGCCTGTCTTTCTGTTTAACCAGATGCTGGCCGCCTTTCTCCGCAATGACGGAGACCCCGGCCGGGCGGCGGCGGCCGTCCTGTCCGGGGGTATCTTCAACATCTTTGGGGACTACTTTTTTGTCTTTGTGCTGGATATGGGTATCTTTGGGGCCGGGCTGGCCACCGCTATTGGCTCGGTGATTTCCCTGCTGGTAGCCCTGACTCACTTCCTGTCCCCAAAAAACACGCTGCGCTTCCTGTGGCCCAGCCGCCTGCCCCAAAAGCTCCGCGCCATCCTGGTCACCGGCTTCTCCACCTTTTTCATCGACATCGCCATGGGCATCCTCACCACCCTGTTCAACCGGCAGATCATGTCCTGCCTGGGGACAGACGCCCTGGCGGTATACGGCATCATCGTCAACGTAAGCACCATTGTTCAGTGCTGCGCTTACAGCGTGGGCCAGTCCGCCCAGCCGATCCTGTCCATCAACTTCGGCGCCCACCAATGGGACCGCCTCCGCCAGACGCTCCGATATGCCCTGTGGGCCGCCCTGATCTGGGCGGCCCCCAATGGGTTTGTCCGTATCTTCATGGACGCCGGGCCGGATATCTACGCCATTGCCCCGGCCATCCTCCGGACCTACGGCCTGTCCTTCCTGCTCCTCCCGCTGAACATCTTTTCCACCTACTACTTCCAGTCCCTCCTGCGCCCCGCCGCCGCCTTCTTTGTGTCGGTGGCCCGGGGGCTGGTCATCAGCGGCGGGCTGATCCTCGCCCTCCCCGCCCTTCTGGGGCCGGAGGCGGTATGGCTGGCTATGCCGGTGACCGAGGGGGTAGTGGCCCTGGCGGTCGTCCTTCTGATCCGCCGGTACACCGGCGGCCTGGGGAGGGCGGAGGTGGGCTGACCCTCTCCCCGGCACAAGGGAGGCGGCCGCCCGATGGACAGCCGCCTGATGCCCTTTGCCCGTTCCCCTTAGTCCTGGGCGGGGGCGCTCCCCTTGTGCTCCGCCTGACACAGCTCTATGCAGGCATAAAATTGGGTGTGGAGCCTGTCGTACATCTGGTCCAGGTAGTCCCAGAGGGCA
Organism: Flintibacter hominis; assembly: GCF_014287965.1. Taxonomy (NCBI): domain Bacteria; kingdom Bacillati; phylum Bacillota; class Clostridia; order Eubacteriales; genus Flintibacter; species Flintibacter hominis. Next base: position 29,446 of record NZ_JACOPO010000002.1, read on the forward strand.
TGAAATCCGCTGGACAGATCGCTGTCCTCCCGGTCCACCGCCAACGACATGACCCAGAGGGCGCAAATGCCGTCCCGCAGGCGGTTCATCGGGTCCTCCATCTCAAAGAGGACCTTATGCAGTTCCATCTGAAAACCTCCTTGTGTTTCCCCCGGAGGTGTGGTATCATAGATTTGCCAGACCTTCGGGGATGGTGTTTGTGGGGTGTTGGTGTGCTTGTCAGGTGGGCCAACACCCTATTTTATTTTCTCATAGACCTCACGAATCCCTTGACGAATCACATCCGCCTTTGTCATGCCGGTTTTCTGGCAACAGATCTCCAGCAACCGGATATCCTCGTCTGACATGCGGATTCTTGTTTCGTGATTCTTTGGCTCCGATGTCGGCCTTCCCCTTGGTGACAAATTTTTCGCCTCCTTTTTGTATCACCAAAATAATTTTAATATATGGTGACACAAAAGTCAAGTATTATTTTTCTGTTCTCCTATCTGCCTGCCATCGTGTCCTCCTTGTATTTTCCCTGGAGGTATGATATCATAGATTTATCAGACCTTCGGGGATGGTGAGGGAGTAGTCGTTGACACTTGTCGGGTGAGCGGCTACTCTCATTTTTTAAGGCTCTTTTCCACCAAATCAATTCCCTTTTCGATGACCTCGGTCCGAGATATTTGAAGCTTTTCCGCACACATTTTCAATTTATCAGCGGTTTCCGGTGTCAATCTCACACCGAGGTTCACACTTTTGGTAATCTCTTTGGGCGGACGGCCAGTCCGTGGAGACATCTTCTCACCTCACTTTTCGCTCCTGCAATAATTATATTATTGTATGAGCAGAAAGTCAAGTATTATTTTTTTGTTCTCCTATCTGCCTGCCATCGTGTCCTCCTTGTATTTTCCCTGGAGGTGTGGTATCATAGATTTACCAGACCTTCGGGAATGGTGTTTTAGGAACAGTCCGTGACTTTTTGAGGGTGGCGGGCTGTTTCTATTTTTCTTGGTAAAGTTCCTCATCCAGCTTTTCACGGAACCATTCTGTTCTTCCGATCCCCTTTTTTGCCAGCTTCTGGTCCAGCTGTTCCGCCTTTTCCCGGTCGACCATGAATACAAGCTGCTTCATGTTCTTCCGCCGCTCTCTGAAGTACTCTGCCCTGCTTTTATCAGCCACATATTCACCCCCTTTGTAGCTAACTACATTATATACTTGTAGTTAGCTACTTATCAAGAGTTTTTTTTGCTGTGATCTTTTCTTCTATCTTCTTTTTGCCCCTTTTCATAATAGGTGCTGTCAGCAGGAGGCCCACGGCAGGTAGGGCATGACCGCCGGGCACGCCCAAAGCACGGTCCAGAGAGAGCGGCGCGCCGAGGTCGCCGCGCTCTACCCGCAAATCGTGACATTTCCCCTAAAAGGAGCTTATCATCATGAGGCCGTTTTGATCCGTTTTCCCTTTCCCACACAAAAAGCACCGTTCCGCAATTACGGAACGGTGCTTTTATAGATAAAATTACCTTTTGTATTCAAACTCCAGGTCGTACATGGACACGATATCCCTAACAGCTTGATCACCAGTTCTCCTTAGTTCTTAAGCATTCTCCACAGCGTGGTTCGGCTGATTCCCAGCCTTTCCGCTGTTCGGCTCTGGTTTCCGTTCTCCCGCTCTAAAGTCCGCAACACAATGTCCCGATTGATCTCCTGCAATGTCCGGTTTAAATCCAAGGGCGCCTCAGTATCCTCCCCCCTGTCCCCTACCGGCACTACAGAGCCTTCCCGTTTCAGCACCTCCTCAACAGCTTCGGCGGTGATATAAGGCTGTTCAGTCATCATGGCCAGTTCTTTTACAATACGCTGGAACTGAGAATAATTTCGCGGCCAGTCGAATTTTTGCAGCTTTCGCATCGCCTCTGCCTCTATACCCGATACCTGCTTGGTCATAGTGGTATTCAGATGGCTGAGATACATATTGACAATGGCCGGAAACTTCTCGACTCGCTGACGCAGCGGGGGCAGATAGAGGGTAAGACAACTCAGCACCTCAACAAACTCTACCCCGGCGTCAGGCATTGCCTCGTCCTTTTTGCACACACAGGAGAATATGAGCCGGTTCATCTTATGCACGTTCATGGCAATAATGTTAGCCAATAGCTGCCCCCGCTGGTCCGAGGTGAGCACGTCTATATTTTTGATAAAAATGGTACATTCGCTCCTGGTCAATGGCGAATTATGGTGGTTCATCAGATAGCTCCACCCCTTTGTATTTAGCAGGAAGCAGTCTACCACCACCAGCGGCGAATCCCACCAGTCGCTCTGCAGGTACAGATAATTGACGGCCTGCTCTTTGCATGTCCCCTCCTCGCCAAATACCATAACAGGCTGGCTGGTACGGTTGATGTTTTGGATCGTATGATACAGATCTCTCAGCAGTCCTACCACTGAGTACAGGCTGCCCGAATACTGCTCTTCCACCTCAGATTGGCCCGAATAGCGGATGCCACGGCGGATATCCGACAGCGGCACCTGACTTTCGGAGAAATAGTAGGCGGTATAATGCTCATTGCCCACAGTTTCTCGGTGTGAGCGGATAGAATATTGAATATTGTCTATCTGCTTCAGGATGTGCTTCTGACTGTTTGTTTCGCCTCGAAGGCTTTCTTGACGCAGGTAGTCTATAATAGCAGTGCCGCTGTCCTCGATGGTGGAGAAAAACAGTTCCCCCTGGTCATTAAACACTACGGTTTGATTGATCTGATTCCAAATCAAGCTCCGCAAAAAACGGTTCTCTGCCCTGAGATTTCGGTAATTCCCGTACAGTTGAATCGTCTGGGTAAACGCCATACGCACTCCCTCTGCTCCAGAGGTGATAAGCACTACATCCAGTCCCAGCTGCATTGCCGTGGTGTGCGCTACCATATCACATAGGATGGCCTGGGTCCCCTTTTCTCGGATAGACTGTAAGACAGGCTCAACCTCCGCAGCGTTGCGAATAGTATAGATGTCGATTTGGTATTGCATCACCTCACACAGCAGCCTTGCGCTTGTGGTCACATTGGGAAAACCTACAATCGCATAGTGGTCTGATACCTGCTCCGCCAACTGCATTGCCCGGAGCAGGTCGAAGGGCAGGATCGGAATCTCAATAACCGGAAGGTCCAGCCGTTCTCGAAGCATGGTAGCGGTCCCGCCCCGGGAGATAATGACATCATAATCGTTATAGAAATTCCGGCGGGCCATCTCTACCCCCTTCTGCAGATCTCCTACATAAACTGTCAAGTCGATGTCCTGATACTCCTTGGAAACCTCCAACATTAAGGGGCGCATCTCCGAATAAGGGGCTATGCCCAGCAGTCTAATTTTCTGTTCCATCGACGATCCTTTCTGATGGTTCCGATCCAATACCATTACGTAAGGGGATCTCAAATTCTCCCTCCGGCGTATTTTGGTTATAAATCACATTTACAGGGCGGTCCGACTTCACCCGATCAATATACTCCGAAGGAGGAATCCCAGTCATTTGTTTAAACAGGCGACTAAAATAATGGATACTCTGATAACTCAGTTTTTCAGCGATCTGGCTCACATTTAATTCTGAGTAAAGCATCAGTTCCTTGGCCCTCTCGATCTTCCGGTGGTTGATATATCGGTTTGGCGGCACTCCCACTCGTTCCCGGAAAATTAGCCGGAAATAGTTTGCACTATATCCACATCTGGCTGCCAAATCCTTCACCCATAGCGGACTGTCAATATTCTCTTCAATCATCTGGAGGATCTTCCGCATTTCCGAATCTTCTCGCTGGGCAGCTAGATCATACAGCTGCCAGTTCTCCATCTCCTTGTGTTCCCATCTCATCAAGGAAATAAGCAGTTCATACAAGCGCAGACTAATTACTTCGTCATAATCCTGATTCTGGTTGATCGCTTCCTCAAAAATATCTCGCACCATGCTCCCTACAGGCTCCACTGTGGACGCGAAGAATAGTGGTAACTTTTTCACCCGCTCTTCCAACTCCCTAGAGCAGGTAAATTTCAAATCCAGGCAGCAGGAAGTGTCCAGGCTCGTGATAGAGTGGCATATCTCTGGTGGAACCAGAACCAGGCTTCGTGGTCCGGTTTCAAATCGTTCCTGCCCAACCCGCACACAAGTGTGTCCGCTCAGACAATATATATAATGAAAAAAGTTGTGCCTATGGGGCTCGATATACTGCCCTGCCATCTTTTTGTTTTTTACTACTCGGTGAACTGACACATCGTTGCGCATAAAATTACTCCCATAGGTCTTTCTACTGATCATACACTCTTAAAACATTTGCTTGTCTCCCCAAGGATCCGCAAGTCTGCAACAGAAATATTCAAGCCATTCCTGACCGCTGTAATATTTCTTCTTATTCACTCTTGGATCCCAGAGATCTCCTCAGGCCGGATATTGGTTACCTGGCCATAGATACACAGAGCATCCAGGAATCCTCCTTCATCATATCCAAACACATGCCACTCCAGCTCTGGAAAATGCATTATATCTCCCGGGCAGAGCCACTGTTGATGTTCTAAGCTGTCTGGCCCACTCCCCCATTTCACATATGCCCTCGCGCAGTCCAGCACTACTACAGACTCCTCCGCGTGGTTATGAGGGGCCATAGGGCCGCTGTCTGCGCAGTAACGGCAGTAACTTACAGTCATTTTCGCGCTGGCTATGGCGCTGTCTTTGCCTACGGCATTTTGTACTACCCGTCCTGGCAGACTAGTTTGGAAAATCTCATCTCTATGCTTAAAATCCATCTGTATTACCTCCTGATCTTTTTCATAGGCTTTTTTCTTGTGGCGGTGACATTACAGGAAATCATTATAGTCAATGCACGCTTTTATTGTATTTATCTTTTTCGCCTGTACCCGTATCCTTTTCAACTTTTCCATTTTCACTGGTACTAATCCTACCGTTCTGATAATAGATAGAGCGAAAAGTATAAATGAAAGAGTGCTTTATATCAATACTTTTCTCTTGTCTATCCTTATACTGGATACATCAAATATCAGGAGGTATTCCTTATGAGCAAGAAAGAGATTATCGGCGTCATTCCGCCGATCATTACTCCTATTGACGATCAGGAAAAGGTAGATGAAAAGGCTCTGCGGGCCCTAATTGACCACTGTATCAACAACGGTATCCATGGTATTTTTGTATGTGGATCAAACGGCGAATGTATGGCTTTGACACAGGAACAGCGGGATCGAGCCATTCAAATCACCTTGGACCATTGTGCTGGCCGAGTACCTGTTATTGCCGGTTGTATGGACTCCAGTACCCAGCGCGCCATAGAAAATGTAAAGCGTTTTGAAGATATGGGTGGCCAGACTGCTGTGATTACTCCTGTGTTCTATGCCCGTCACGCAACACAAGATGAAACCGTCCAGCATTTTGAGCAAATCAGCCGCAACACCAGCGCAAATCTGATGATATACAACATCCCGCCTTTTACCGGTCAGTTGCTTACAGCAGATACCATCATCCAGTTATCTAAAATAGACAAGGTCATCGGTGTAAAAGACACATCTGGTAATTATCCTCTTTTTATCAGGCTGCTTAATCACTTTAAAGGTACAGATTTTCTAGTACACCAGGGCTCTACAAATCTGGCAGTCCCCAGTATGCTTATGGGAGCCGACGGGTATATCCCTTCTCTGGCCCCCCTGTTTCCAAAGGCTCACATCAAACTGTATGAATATGGCAAGGCCGGTAATATTTCGGAAGCCATGAAATGGGGTGCCATTGTAGATGAGATCTGTAAGCTTTACCCTATGGCGAAGAGTCAGACTGCTTCCACCAAGTACGCCATCAGCACCCTCGGCTTTGCCAGCGAACGGGTATGCCGCCCCACTGAACCTATCACTGTTGAGGAGCGAAAGCGCATCGATGCCCACATTGCCACGCTGAGGCAATATATGTAGAAACGGGGGTGAGTGACATGGCCGACAACTTCATCCTGATTCATCTGGATCCAGCCGACAATATAGCAGTGCTCCGTGCCGCAGCGGAGGCTGGCACTGTACTTACCCCAGATGGTCTGACCATCCGGCAGGACATCCCTATCGGGCATAAGGTGGCCATACGCCCCATCGCCCAAGGTGAGCCAATCTTAAAATACAATACAGTCATCGGCTATGCTTCCCAGAATATCTCTCCTGGAGATCATGTCCATAACCACAACATCCGTTTTGATACCATCAAAGAAGTCTACCATTACTGTGCTGATTACACCCCAGTCCCCATTCTACCGGCCCAGGAACAGCGTACTTTTCTGGGCTATGTGCGGCCTAACGGGCTAGTCGGCACACGGAACTGTATTGCTGTCACCGTATGTAGCAATTGTGCCGCAACCGTGGCCAGAAAAATTGCCAACCACTTTACCCCAGAGATATTGTCCGCTTATCCCAATGTAGACGCCGTGGTTCCCCTCATCACATCTTCCGGTTGCGGTCTGGAGAAGTCCGGTGACCCCATGATCTATTTGCGCCGGGTACTGGGCGGCCTTATCAAGAATCCCAATATAGCAGGCGCCCTTGTATGTGCCCTGGGCTGTGAGTCTAACAATATCGACAACTTTTTTCAGGAAGCAGGTCTAGTCCCCAGTCCCACACTGGGTCGCTTGGTAATCCAAGAGGAGGGCGGCTCCCGAAAATCAGTGGAAAAGGGCATCTCTATGGTAGAGGCCATGCTTTCCCTCGCCAATCATTCTGTTCGCCAGGAGGTACCTGTTTCTCATCTGAAGGTCGGACTGGAATGTGGCGGCTCCGACTCTTTCTCTGGTTCCTCAGCCAATCCAGCGCTGGGCAAGGCAATCGATCTTCTGATCCAGAACGGCGGTACCGCAGTCCTCACAGAACCCACCGAGCTACTCGGTGTGGAAGGAGCACTGGTCCGACGCGCCAGATCTCCCCAGGTAGCGCAAAAGCTCATCGACATCATGCGGTGGTGGCTGGACTACTGCCGTGGAAAGGACTCTCAAATCTATGGCAAAGTTACCCCCGGCAATAATGCTGGCGGCATCACCAATGTCCTGGAAAAAGCTCTTGGAAGCGCAAAAAAAGGCGGGAGCACCCCACTCAACGATGTAGTTGGCTATGCGGAACCTGTTACCACTCCCGGCCTTAACATCATGAACTCTCCTTCTTATGATCCGGTATCCGCTGCAGCCATGTTTTCCGGCGGCTGCAATCTTTGCGCTTTTACCACTGGCCGGGGCTCCTGCTATGGCAGCCAGCACTTCCCCACTCTAAAGATTTCTTCCAATACCCCCCTCTATCTCCGCCAAAAGGATGATATTGACCTCAATGCCGGCGCTGTTATCGATGGGGAAAAAACTTTGGAGCAGATGGGGCAGGAAATTTTCGATGCTCTCATCGAAGTGGCCTCTGGGAGGCGAACTAAAAGCGAGCTGTTCGGAATGGGTGGCGATGAGTTTATCGTTTGGTGGCTTGGCATCACCGCTTAACTCAGTCCCAGCATATAGAATGCCAAACCTGCTGGAAGGGGAAATCGGCCAAGTCGGTTTCCCCCATTTTATCAATCCAGACTTCTGGAAATGTCCCTCATCTCTTTCCCCTGGCCATTCCAGAACTCCCGCAGCTTTGCCATCTGATCTCCAAGGCTGAAATGCCGGACGCCCAAGTCGATGTAATACTGGGCCTCTGCGGGCGAATTGATCTCACATCTCGGCTGAACACCATGCCGCAAGGCCGCTGAGATGACCTGTCGTTCAGCCTGCTTAAACTCCTGTGTATGATCCGCTCGATTCCAGCCACGGCTCATGCAGTAGTCCGCCGGGCCAAATTGCACCATATCTACGCCTGGGATATCGCAGATCTCCTCAATCCGTTCCACAGACTCCCGCTTTTCGATCATGAAGCATAGTACAATATCGTTAAGCCGTTGAATATGCTCCAACTGGGATACTCCATTCGGGCTGCTGATGAATCGCCGGTTTGGACATCCATATACGCCATCTGTGCCTTCTACCAACGGACGGATGGCTCTGACAGAAGCATACACATCCTCCGGAGTCCGGCAATCAGCAAAATTGACCCCTTGGAATCCAGAGGCTACCGCCTTTTGTGACACATAAAATCGATTTTGAAAATCCACCTTTATCATAGTGCCCATTTCATACAGTTCAGCTGCCCGGGCCATGTTCTCCAGATCCATCTGTGTGAATGGAGCGTATTCCGCTACAAATTCCATGTAGTCAAAGTTTCCGCAGGCACCTAAAGTTTCGGTGAAGATCGGCCAAGTGGACCACATACGAGTACTCACCGATGTCTTTCCTTCCTGTAAGATCCTGCGCAGTTTGTTTTCTCTCATCATTTCTTTTCCTCTTTCCCATAGAACGCAAGACATGTAAGCATACTACTATTACAGCGGGCCTGCCAGCGGTAAAACCATGCAGCTGTGTCTCGCTCATTCATATCCCCAATGGCATTTTTACCATAGCTGACAGCACTGGGATGATATCTAACCGACCAGGTGTTCAATCACTTTTATACAGGAGGGGCCCCCGCTTTGGCGGGGGCCCCTGTTGTTTATTCGACGGCCTCGAATCACAGGAAGGGCACAAAGCTTTGGAACAGGTCACGCTGCTCCTTCAAATTCGCAAGGGTTTCCTCCACGTTAAGTACAAAGGGATTCTGGAAGCAGTAATCATTCACCATTTGTTTCCAATCGTCCGTAGCGGTAACGTCTAGGATGGCGGCATTCATAGCCTCAACAATTTCAGCAGGAGTCCCCTTAGGCGCCAGAAGAACATACTCCGTATCTAGCTTCAGCTCAGGAATCAACTCGCTGGCCGCAGGCTGATCTGGGATCAGGTCAGGGGCCTTGGAAAGTACGGTGCATAGGCTCTTCAGCTGACCGTTCTCAATATAGTCAGCCGCAGTGGAATAGGGCAGGGAGGTAGCGTCGATCTCGCCGCCCAACAGAGCAGTCAGACGAGTGGCGCCATCGCCTGCGTCAATAATATTGAATTGAGCGCCACCCAGGTTGGCCAGAACACAGGACAGAATGTATACGCCACCGCCGGTAGAGATGCCCAACTTGATCTGACCAGGATTGGCCTTGGTGGCTTCGATCAGTTCCTCCAAGGTATTATAGGGGGAATCCGCGGGAACAACGATATTCTCACCGGACTGCATTCCATACACCGCTACTGGCTCAAAAGCATCATAGCCGAAGTCCACCATGCCGGTCGCTTCGTTGCCGTTTAGCGCCGCAGTATTAGTGGCAATAAAGGTGTAACCGTCGGTCTCTCCATCCTTATATTGCTGCATACAGGTAGCGCCGTTGGCGCCGGTCACGTTGGTGACGACCACAGACACGCCCAACTCACTTTCCAGCGCAGTGGCCAACTGACGCCCCATATAGTCAGTATCACCACCGGCTCCGTGGGTCATATAGATGTTGATCGTCTTGTCGGGCCAACCCTCCGCAGCATTGGGATCGCTGGGAGCATTTGAAGTAGAGGCGCTGGTAGTGCTCTTGTCATCCCCCGAAGAGGGTGTTCCAGGATTGGCGCAGCCGGTAGCCATAACCAGCACCATAGCTGCACTCAGCATCAGAGAGATCATTCTTTTCATCTTGTTCTTCCTTTCTTTTTGGCTTTTATTTATTCATCACCGCTGGCAGCCATCTTGATAGCCTCAGCTTCTTCTGCACGTTTCGCGTCTTTCAGGTTCGCACGGGCAGAGAAGATGACCACCAAGACCGTCGCAATGATCAATACACAGAAAATCGGATGATTCCAGAAGGGATCGCTAGAGGCCAGCTGAGATACGCGGCGCAGGTTCTGCTCAAAGGTCGGGCCTAAAATAAATCCAAGGATCATAGGGACCGTTGGGATCTTGGCCTTTACGAGCAAATAGGACATCAGGCCAAATAAAACCATGGCATAGGTATCAAAGAGCATATTGGCGTTTCCGATAGCGCCAATGGCGCATAGCACTACAACCACCGGAAGCAAATAATTCTTGGGTACTTTTAATACAGATATGAAAAATCGCATACCCAGCATCATGAACACCAGCATAAAAATCGCGGCTAATACCATAGCAAAGAAGATCGCATAGACCACCACGCCGTTCTTCTCATAGATCAGGGGCCCTGGCGCCACATTATGCACCTGGAGTCCACCTAGTAACATTGCGGTAACAGCATCGCCGGGAATACCCAGGGAAAGGAGAGGGATCATAGCGCCGCCTATCGTTCCATTATTGGCGGTCTCAGAGGCTACCACGCCATCCATGATACCTGTCCCGTACAGTTCGCGGCGTTTGGAGGTGTTCTTGGATACAGTATAGGAGATCATACAAGACACACCGCCACCGATGCCTGGCAGAATTCCAATGCCGACACCAATCAGCGCGGATACAATGGCGTTTGGAATATTACTCACAAACTCCTTCATAGAGAAGCCAACGCCCCTGATCTTTACATCCTGTCGAATGGTGTAATCCTGTTTTTGGCGCACTGTTTCGGCATAGGCCATGACCTCGGAAATGGCAAACAGACCGATTAACAGAACTACAAGGGCAAAACCGTTGTTCAACTGATACATACCGAAGGTAAACCTAGGCTTGGAGTCAATGGGCGAAAGGCCAACTGTAGCCAGCAAAGCCCCCAGCACAGCGGAAATCAGGCCCTTCGGCATATCATGTCCTGTAAGGGCGACAACCATGGACAGGGAGAAAACAGCCAGGGCACAATACTCATATGCCTGGAACTTAAGCGCAAAGTCACACAGCACAGGAGCCAGTACCACAAGCAGGCCAATGCCAATGACGGTTCCAATAAATGAGAACACCACACCGGTGCCTAGCGCTTTGCCTGCCTCGCCCTTGTCTGCCATTGGTTTTCCATCAAAACAGGTGGCTACAGAGGAAGGTGTACCGGGAATATTCAACAGAATAGCGGAAATCAAGCCGCCGGAAATACCGCCAATGTAAAGTGCCATCAGCATCGAAATACCTTCCGAGGCTGTCATTGAGTAAGTGACCGGCAGGAACATAACAATAGCCATGGTGGCGGTCAAGCCTGGGATGGAACCAAAGATGATACCCACCACTGTACCTATGGCTATTAGAGCAATAGTCATGGGCTGAAGGACTTCCATTAAGCCTTGAACAATCATTCTTTTAGCCCTCCTTTACAGTCCGAATATACTCAGGAGTCCAATGGGAAGTAGGACATTCAGCATGTATCTGAAGATATAGAACAGGAGACAGCCTGTAATAATAGCTGTAATCGCTGCGGGCAGCACATTCTTTTTCCGATGTTCGCCCGGAGTAAGCACCAGGATCTGTACAAATACATACAGGATTGTAGTAGGTACAAAACCAATGGGCCCCATTAATCCCACATACAGGCCCAGGGCCACGAAACTGACCACAACCTCTCGCTTCTCGACCAATGCTGCTATCATAGAATTTTTTTGCGTCACACCGCCTTCGGCCTTATAGGCTTTGCGCTTCTTCATCCCTCTTACAATCAGCCACAGACTCAACACCAGCATGGCCCCACCCCATAGATAAGGCACAAAGTGGTTAGTCAAGGGAGTGGCTCCCAGGCCGGTGAAAGTGGGGATCCCAGGGATATTGAGCAAATACCATATCGAGAAAATAAAAATTACCGTACCGGGGATAATATCCAGCCTATACTTGCTGTTTTTCATATACCCTTTTCTCTTCCTTTCTGATCAATCTATCCTGTTTATATCAAATCCAGCAAGTTGCCCTTCTGGTCAAAACGCAGGGGTCTCGCTTCTTCTAATATCTCAATATCTTCTCTGCCTCTCATCTGCTCCAGAAGCGTTTCAGAAATCATGATCGTTTCCAGGGACAGCGTGTTTTTGATATAAACCATCCGAACATGATTCTTGTCCGCTTTTGTCAGCGTACGTACCGCGACTTGAAGTGCCATTTTGTCGTCCTCCAACACCATCGGAATCTTTCCCACACCCAGCACAGTCGAGGTGATCATGTTGAAATAGGTGGCATTGGTATCTAGCTTTTCAAACACGCGCTTTGTCGTCGTGTCCGCATTTCCAAGTCCAATATAGCTGCCGTGACTTTCGGGGGAGATGTCCAATACTACTACCCTCTCTTTTTTAATACCGCCAGTAGCATAAGGCGTCCCAAAAGTCCCTGTCACATTAGGATCCATGCCGCTGCCTGAAAAATTTTTCCCAATCTCTCTCACCAGCAGCACGTCCGTTTCCGGCATTAGAAGCCGGGGAAGGCGGCTTTTAGCAAAAAGCAGCAGTTCGGGCTCTTTGTCAAAGATTTCCTCCGCGGGAAGGACCTCGATCCGGCAGGTCTGATCAAATTCATTTTCGATAGTACCTACGCCAAAAATTATATTGGTGTGATCAAAAATCACCTTGGCATATTGTGGAAGCCGTTCCCCCATCCATTGAAATCCCGCCCGGTGCAGGGAGTCTGCTCCCTCACGTTTTCCCATACCAATGGCCATCATCTTGACCAGGCCTGACTCATAAGCTCCCCGGAATGCTGTATGGGCTTTGATCCGCCCCACAACGATGACTGCGTCCGCCTCATACGCAAAGCGATCCACTCGCACTTCATCGCCGTTGGAGAGAGAACCCACCTGCACAGTTTCCATACTGGAGAAGATGGGGCATCGACAGGCCTCCTCTGTAATTCCATAACTCTCTAGAATCTCCCGTTGTCCTTCCGCCGTAGCACCTCCGTGACTACCCATCGCTGGTATGATATAGGGATGAGCGCCTTGCGCCCTCACATAGTCAGCCAATTCCCTCAGGATCAGCGGCATATTGGCAATCTTTCTACTGCTGCCGGTGAGAACCACCCGCATTCCAGGCTTAATACGGGACCGCAAGTCCTCTCGATCCAGCTTTTCCATCAGATAGGCAGCAACATCCTCTATTCCATCTCTGGGGAATTTTTGTCTAATCATGGCCATTCGCGGCAATTCTACATCTGCTAGCACCGCACGAAGACCAGATTGTTCTTTAATTTCCATCGTATTTTCCTTTCCAACGGCAAGTCACATCTCTTCCCTCTTGTGCAAGCGAACCAACTGAAGCGCCCACCCCAGCTCTGGAAGAGGGTTATACGTTATGCTGCGCTCCGTGATAGGCATCAAAGGATTGATCCGATATCCGAGGAATCGCCCCCGCAGAATCAGTTCCAGTCTGTCCCCTTTTATGCAAAGAAATAGGCCATTGGCCGCCATAGATCCAATCTGTTTAATCAGCTTCTTTTCCTGTTTGGGCAGTTCCGGCATTTCCTCTCCCTCTATCCAAAGGGGGACAAATTGAATCCCCGGATAGGTTATCCTGATATAGCACCCACTGAGCATAGCGTTCAAGCCATTTTCCACAACAGGAAACGTCACATCTGCCAACTCCACCTGGATGTCTCCCATTTGGCCCCGGACTAGCTCTCGGCTCAAAAAAGCTCGTCCGCTACCAGAGCAGCCCAAACCGCCCGACAGAACCGCGGCCTGGTCCACGCCGTCTTTAGGGCTGTACTCAAATTGGTCCAAGCAGGCGCAGACAGCATAGGTCAAGATGGCCCCACGGACACACCCAATATATCGGCGGTTCAGCGGCCTGACCAGCAGCAGGTAGACAGCCAGCAGAATACCTGCCACCATATAGCCCATCGGCCCGATCCCTACCAAGAAAAGCGCAACTCCCGCAATGAGAAGAGCCAGAAAGTACAGCAGATTTGCCGCCATCATGATCAGCCGTTTTCGGCTCAAATTCTTTATAGCTGTTTCTATGGGACTCATACCTGGGCCCAATCTTTGCCTGCCCATCTGGGATGGTCATATGCTGCTTTGTCTGCTACATACGGCCATTTCTCCCCTCGGCATACTGCCAGACACCCCTTAACGCACATCTGCGCCATCTTAATGACTGCCTCCCGGGTCTGGGCGGCTGAGTGGGGGCTGAGGACCAAGTTTGGACAGGTAAGCAGTGGATCATCTGCCCTGGGTGGTTCACTACAGAACACATCGGTACCTGCCCCAGCGATAACACCTTCTTTTAAAGCTTCCACTAAATCAGACTCATTGACGATCCCTCCCCGGCTACAATTAATAAGTAGAGCTGTCGGCTTCATCATAGACAGTTGTCTCTTAGAAATCATGCCTCGGGTCTCCTCTGTAAGAGGGACATGGATAGTAACTACGTCGCTGATTTTCAGCAGATCTTTGTAATTTTCATAGTAGTCAGCTCCCAAAGCCTCAATCTTTTCTTGTTCCAGGAAGGGGTCATAACCGGCCAGTTTCATGCCGCAGCCCCGGCATATCTTGGCAGTTTCCCGGCCAATGGCGCCTAACCCAATTACGCCAACTGTTTTTCCTTCCAACTCAAAAGCCTTCTTGGCCCCACGAATCTCCCAGTTACCCGTGCACATTTCGTTTTGCCCCTCTATTAAATTTTTAGACAGGGCAAATATCATGGCTACAGTATGTTCGGCTACACTTCGGTTGTTTGCCCCCGGAGTAATTACAACCGGGATGCCCTTTGCGGTCGCAGCTGCTATATCTACTGTGTCATAGCCCACTCCGGTCCTGCCGATAACCTTCAGGTTGGGGCTATGCTCAATAGCATGTCCATCACATTTGGCGATTCTGACAATAAGTGCATCCGCATCCCGCATTTGGTCCAAATAGTTATTAGGGTCCTGGTCATCTGCCACATAGATGTCAGCTGTATCCTTCAGCAGCTCCATCCCCTCTGGACAAACAGCCTGGGTCATAACGAATTTCATAGGGTCCCCTCCTTACCTTTTCTTATGGTTCGCCAGAGTGATTGCATAATCCATGGCGTTGACCAAGCTCAACTCATTTGCGTGTCCGTTACCTGCATGGCCAAAGCCAGTACCATGGTCCACACTGGCCCGGATAATAGGAAGTCCCAGAGTAACATTGATTCCCGCTACAGCATCCCAGTGCCTCTCAGCTTTGTTATAGACAAATCCCTTCACTTTCAGGGGGATATGGCCTTGGTCATGATACATGACTACAACAATATCATACCAGCCGCCCAGCGCCTTCGAAAACACGGTATCAGGCGGTGTAGGTTTTTTCTCAGGAATCCAGATTCCTTCAGCCATGGCCGCGTCAACAGCGGGCTGTATCTCCTCAATCTCTTCTCGACCGAACATCCCGTTCTCCCCGCAGTGAGGATTTAAGCCTGCCACGCCGATCTTAGGCTTCTCAATCCCTAAAGCTTTACATCCCTCATTAGCAATGCGGATACATTCCAGTACCCGCTCCTTTTTCACAAGATCGCAGGCCTCTCTCAGGGAAACATGGGTCGATACATGAACCACCCGCAGGTCGTTATGGGCCAGCATCATAGTATACTTGTCAGTTTTGGTATAGTCAGCATAAATCTCAGTATGACCGGAGTAGTGATGACCGGCCATATTGATCGCTTCTTTGGCTAAAGCATTAGTAACAGTAGCATCTATCTCGCCCGCCATGGCCATTTGAATCACTTTCTCCACATACCGAAAGGATGCCTCACCACCTAACCGGCAAGCGCCTATGCCGAAAGGTTGCGGCACATCCTGGTCAGCAGTATCTGGAATTTGATCTACAGCTACTAATCCCAGGTCTAGCACGTCGATAGTTCCATATGTAAACTTGGCTTCTTCCACACACTTGACTGGGTTAAGGGTCAGCGTGGCGCCTCTTACTTTCTTGGCCACCCGAAGGGCATAGTCCATGCTGCTCATATCCCCTACAACCAGGGGCCTGCAGCGGTCATAAATGCCCTTGTTCGCCAAGGCCCGGACCGTAATCTCCGGGCCATTGCCGAAGGGATCCCCCATTGAAATACCCAAAATCGGTCTGTCCATTTTCTTCCTCCTCAGCACATGCCCTTATCCGCGTTTTCTTTCAGCACCTTTCTCAACTCCTCTACCCCCTCGTCACATAGGTAGTTGAAGGGGCGTCGACAGTCGCCCACCGGATAGCCCAGCATAGAAACAGCCTTTTTGACTACGGTGTTGGGATTTCCATATTTAAATATCGCCCGGAATGAAGCGATGGATTCCTGGGCCACTTCAGCTTCCTCCAGTTTACCGGCTTTAAACAAATCATAAATGGAGGCCAATACATGGGGATACACATTAGCACAGCCCGCAATACCACCGGTCCCTCCCGCTTTCAAGCATGGAAGGATTAAAGAGTCGTTTCCAGACAGGACTTTAAAGCCCTTGTCCAAATCCCTGGTCAGGTTGATATATGCCTGCAAGTTGTCCCAGTCGCCGCTGGAATCCTTGGCCCCCATAATCACATCCACATCCTTCGCCAGCTTGGCAACGGTTTCCGGCAGCAACTTGTTGCCAGTACGTGCCGGGATATTGTACAGAACGATGGGAATATCCACATGCTTGGCCACCTCAGCATAGTGGTTATACAACTCCTTCTGAGAGGCCAGGGCAAAGCTCGGGGTAATAATGGACAGTACATCCGCGCCCAATTCCTGAGCCTTTTTGCTCATTCGAATCGTGTCAGCAGTGGAAATACAGCCTGTGCCGGCATAGACGGGTACCCTGCCATTTACTTGGTCAATAGTAACCTCCAGCACCTCAATCTTTTCCTTTTCACTTAGTATATAGCCCTCACCATTTGTTCCAAAGGGAAACAGGCCGTGAACGCCGCCCTCAATCATTCGTTCAATTTGCTCCCGCAGCACATCCAAGTTAACGGACTCATCCGAATTCATAGGAGTGAGGATTGGCGGGATAATGCCTTTTAACTCAATCTGCATCATTTTTGCTTCCTTCTTCCTCTAAATTAAAGTATTTCAAGATACAATGCCCTGGCATCCTCAGGAGTAACCTGTCGCATATTGTTGACCAGTAGTCTCTGGACCTGCATCCCAGCCTCTACTAAGCCGTCTAGGTCTTCCGCCGGAACGCCAAACTCTTTTAGACTGGTTGGAATGTCCAAATCCTTGACGATCTTCTCCATCCAGGCCAGCATGTACGCGCTCTTTTCTTCCACAGTCACACAGGTCTTCTCTCCATGGACACAGCGGTCATAAGCGACAGCAAATCTTTCTCGACACTCAGGCTCATTGAATCGCATGACAGGGGCCAGCAGGATTGCGTTAGAAACGCCATGGGCAATATGGTACTTGCCGCCCAATGGATAGCTCAGTGCATGAACCGCTGTAGTACCAGAGGCCGTGATGGCTAATCCCCCATAATAAGCGGCGATCTGCATCCGGTTTTTGGCCTCCATGGCCTCCGAGTCGTTACAAGCATCCATGATATTATTCAAGATTAGATCCAGACCTTCTAGGGCATACAAATCACTGAAAGGGTTCGCTTTGTTGCTAGTAAAGCACTCGATACAATGGGCTAAGGCATCTACCCCAGTAGCCGCCGCAATTTTCCTGGGCAAATTTTTGATCATTCTGGCATCCAAGATCACATAGTCTGCGATCATATTTTCGTTAACTATGCCCACCTTCAAGTTCTTTTCTGGTACGGCCACGATAGCATTTGGGGTAACCTCTGCCCCCGTTCCAGCAGTCGTAGGGATAAGAATGATAGGGACACACTTCTGTGCCTGACCAGGCTTGTCCAGCAGCTCCTTTACACCATACTGGTCTGTTACTAGTACGCTAGCGAGTTTTGCTGCGTCCATTACCGATCCGCCACCGCAAGCGACAATTAGGTCTGCACCGGATGCCTTGAATTGGTCAACTAACTTTTGAACTGCTTTATAGGAAGGTTCTGCGGGAAGATCATCCAGCACATAGTAGTCGGCACCAGATGCCTTCACAGCTTCCTCAGGTAAGGCGAACAAGCCGCAGCCTTCGATGCCTTTATCTGTAAACATAGCTACCCGTTTTGCTCTACAGTTTTGAATAATAGCAGTGATGTTCCCGATGGCATTCTCTCCACCATATACTGCGTGGGGCATTTTCAAATTGTATTCTTTCAGCATACTAATTCCTCCTCGCCACTGTGGGCAATTATTTTGGCTAGATCAGTCAGCAATTCCGCTGAACCAAATCCTCCGGATTTTGAAATTAGATCGATTCGTTTCCCATTGTACTCTGTTCGGGAAAGAACCACCCCAGGCACCAGTTCACACACTGGAATCAAACTGTCTTGATTAATTTCCCTCATAAATGCCAACAGTGTGTCACCACCAGTCAGCATCAGTGTCGCTTCCAAACCGCCTTCGAGCATCCGCTCTAATAGTCTTCCCATAGACTGGGCAATAGCGCTTCTTGTCGCTTCTATATTCATATCCCTAGTCAGCGCATAGCTGCGGGTCTCCTCAGCTTCCTCCGGTCCTCCACAATCGATTATAGCGGCTGTACTATGTTGGAGCTTGTTCAGCCATTGAGCAAGAACACACTCTCCATCCTCACTCTCCAACCAGGTGGGATCCAATTTCTGTTGTGGTGTCAATCGGATACGATGCATGCCATTCTTTTCCGCAGTGTCCAACTGCTCTATAGTGATGGGATTGATGCTACCACACACGGTGATGAGGCGTGGATTCATAGCGGGTCTTCTACAGTCATACTGTGTCAGATTTAGCAATTTTGGCAATACCGCGGCTAATCCGGCACAACCCGCCAGCAGTTTCAGCTGATGGCAGTCATTCAATCTTTGAGCGATTTGAAGAAGGTCCTCGTCGGTGACTGCATCATAAATCAAAATACCTTCTTTATCGGGTATGTCTTCTCCCGCAGCGACTAAATATGTTGGTATATTACTTTGCTCCCCAATTATGTTCTGGATATTTGAGTGCCTGACTGGCTCAAAAGGGTCAGAACCGAACACGCTGTCTGCCACTGGGACCTGCCCAATATAGTGGATGCCATTTACTGTTACTCGATTCATTTTAGGAAAGGCCGGAATAAAATGGAGCTGTTTACCATGGGCCGCAGCCCGCATAGCAGAAAGTTCACTGCCTATATTGCCCCTCAATGCGGAATCTATCTTTTTATAGATACAGGAGACAGAGGCCTGCTGGGCCTGACTCACGATCTTTGCCACGATCTCTCCAGCCTCTGCTGGAGGCATATGCCGAGTCTCAGCAACAATAATAAGCACTTGGACTCCCTGTTCCAGCCCAGCAAAAATATTCTGGTTTTGGGGGGTATATACTCGAACCAAGGTCCCTTTAGCCTTAAATTGTATTCCTGTGTCCAAAGCCCCAGTAAAATCATCTGCAATAACCAGTAGCTTAATCATGACATTCCCTCATTCAAACTGCTTTATTTTGGAACATCCTTAATCTTTGAAAATGAGTTTGAGAAAAGACATCCCTATATATCATTTACTTAATCAAATCCTAACTTTTGTTTCTTTTCATATCAATCCATTTGACTTGTAAAAATTGTTTATATTTGAAACGATTTCTCTAGCGTTTTATGCAAAAATATATCTCGCCGCCCTCTCATATAGGAAAGCCCTCTATCATCATTGGGCAGTATGACCATATCTAATTGCTTATGGGCATAAAAATCCCCCCGCGGATACCGTGGAGGGATCTTGGGGGCATTTTCTGTTGTCAATCTACGCTAACTCGGCTTCACTGGTATACATTTTACCATTTCACTGTTCCCTCTCCTATGGTGTAGCCGTTTTTATTCCTGGATGTAAGGTAGAAGGAAAAAGGTAGAAGAAAGAAGGCGCGTAACTTTGTCATGACCTTTGGATAATGGGAAGACAGCAATATAAATCGTTTCATACCATATCTAACATACGCAAGGGACCAAATTTCCTTCTGACACATATTCGGCAGTAATAGCAGTAAAATAGTGTATGTCTTATATAAATAGACCTACCCCCCATTTTTAAGTACAGATACTTCCTCTATCAACAAACTTATAGAAATAGATGCAGGTCCGTCCTAGTCTTTTGATAGCCCTCCTAAATTCATTACCCAACTATTCCTGTATGGACTGTTCACTCTATTTTTGCCCTCTTTGGGTAGCCAAATGTATTGCTAAACATTTGCTTAACCGTACGAATACAAATATCGGTTTTCTTGCTGGCGGCCTCGTAATCGTCTATATTGTTGCCTGTATATTTTTTTATTCTGTTAGTTGACGGCAAAGCTGGATTTTACCAATAGACTTACTACGTCTTGGTTTACACTACTTTACTGTGTGCATAAAGTTATACCGTAATATACCAAAAGCCCTTCAAAAAACAACTAGTCGGAATTTCAGGAATAACGGATCTTCTACTATTTTTTAGGAAATATAGTAACGGGCAACAAAATTTTATATAAGATTCTATTACAAAAACTTACTAAATTTCTGATTATCTTTTCATAAGTTGGTAAATGCCGATATATCCCGTATTTTAGGGCTTTATCGGTATTTTCTTTTTGGAAGATACCTTGCATAAGCTGGCATTTACCAGCATGAAAATGCAACCAAAAGTAGTAAATGAGTAGTAAATATAAGCTCCGATATTAACAAGCCAGTCTTTCCAGTTCCGCTTTTGCAGATTGAAATGTACCGTGTGCGTAATAGCCAAGTGTCATGGTTATGTTAGCGTGTCCCATGAGATATTGCAGGGTGTTTGGGTTCATTCCTCTATTTGCCATATTCGTACAATAAGTATGCCTGAATGAATGTGGTGTGATGTTCGGTAACTTATCCGTGTGATACTTGTTATATTTCTTAATCAATCCTCGCACCATACCCTCATAGTTTCCTGCAACTTTAGGCAAGCCCTCACGGTTTAAGAATAGGAAATTGCTGTAACCACCTACAATCAGCGGTTGTGCTTTTCCTCTGCTCTTTAGTATTCTTTGGATTGCTTGATAAGCCCGTTCTGTCAATGGAAGTTCCCGTTTTCCGTTTTTGGTCTTTGGTGTTTCAATATAGTAGCCTATTTCGCTATCTTTCAATAGCTGGTGGTCTATATTGAGTATTCTGTTCTGCATATCAATATGCGTCGTCAGTCCGCAAAATTCAGAAATACGAAGTCCCGTTTCCAGCAGAAGCACAACCTCATCATAATACTTGCTGTAAATCTTGTCCTTTTCCATAAAGGCAAGCAGGCGTTCTTCCTGCTCTGGTGTAAGGATAACTTTCTGCTCCGTATCATCTTCCAGAACATCACTTAGCTTAAATTCAAACGGGTTCTTTCTGATACAGTCGTCTTGTATCGCCATGTAAAATGACGCTTTCAAGGAACGCTTATAGTTATCAATCGTTTTATAGGCATATCCTTTTTCACTCATTCTGATAGCCCATTCTTTAGCGTCCGATTGCTTCACAGTATCAATCGCCCTCATACCCAACGGGTCGTTTTTCAGAGCGTTCATAAGATACTGTCGTCCTTTTTCAGTAGCCCTTTTGATGTTCTTTCTTTGGCTGTTCTTCTTGTCGTAGAGCTGGCAGACTGTCATTTTACCGCCGACTGTGTCGATACCGTCGTTAAGGTCTTTTTTTATCTGTGCTTCTTTTTCCCTCAACGATATATCATCACGCTTTCCAGCAGGTGTCTTGTCTGTCGGTACAAGTTTCCAAGAATAGACAAATTGTGGCTTTCCGTATATATCGGTATATTTATAAACGTATCTTCCGTCTTTTCGCTGGCTCTCTCCATTACGCAAATTGCGATTTTTACCGTCTTTTCGTTTTACATTAGACATAGTGTAAAGCTCCTTTCCGTCATGGAATGAGCCGTGATACGCTATATTTATTATACCATATCTACGGCTCAATGACATTAGATTTCGTCCAATGTATCTATGATTTTTTCAAATTGTTTTCGCTTAATCTGAATACGGTTACCGTTCACGATAACCCAGCCAGCGTCAATATTTTCTTCGGCTAATTTACGCAATTTCTTTTCGCCAATGCGGAAGTATTTGGACGCTTCTTCAATCGTCAGCGTATATTTTTCCCAGATAGGCACATCAGTATTGTTCATAATCTATGCACCCCCTTTACTGTGTGTCATTTTTTACAAGCAGGCAGACGGCTTTGGAAAGCTCCGTTAGTATCTCAACTATTCCCATTCTTGTGGGCAGAACCGCACCATGCGGACGTATCATTATTCTGTGAGGATAGGTCGTGGCAAAACGACTTTTCCAACAGTCGCTCTCGGATCACTGCGTGGGTCGCTCGCTTTCTTTTGAAAAGGTCGTGGCGTACAGTCCCCGTGGCTCGCTATCTCACAAACGTATCTGTCTGCTTTATTCAGTTGTCAAAGAGCTGTGGCGAAAGCGTGTTGCTTTCATGTAAAAGCAGGGGCAGAGCAGGAAAGAGGGGATTGAACAAATCATGCTCTGCGGTTACTGCTTGTTATTCTTCGGTTTCTAAAGGAATATCAAAGTCCAAAATCATTTTGATAAGTGCTTCTCTGATACGTCCTTTTAATTCCATGTCTACGACTATGCAGACATTACCATATTTGTCGTAGAACGGACGCAAACAACATTTTGATATGTACGGGTCATACAACGCCAGTATCTTTTCAATCGCATTTACGTTGCCGTCCACAGCCGACGAAATAAGGTAAAATGACGGGCGTGTGTTATTCATCATTCATGTTCTCCTTTAATTTTTTCTTGATTTCTTCAAGTGAGTTCTTCCTACTGCGGAACGACGTTGAACGGTTAATCTTTAATCTGTCGCCGATTTCTGTATCGCTCATGCCTAAGAAGAAATACATCAACAAGATTTCTCTGTCTTTTTCAGACAGATACTTAATCGCTTCTGCTAAATCATCATCAAGGACACGAACCTCAATACCACATACATCAAAGGCGGTATAATCGCTTTCGTATTCGTCCCAGACTGCCAGCTTTTCTACGACGATTTCTGGAAGTTCACAATAGGAAATTTCCTTATTTCTTCGTCGCTTTAATTCTTTGCGATAATTACGGACAATGCCTTTCACTACACGTTTGAGCTTGCAGTCAAATTGACATTGTATTGTCTTTTGGAAGTCCGACGGTTTCATATCATCACACCCCCTTTCCGTTATGACGTGAAAAGTGTTTATCCCTCTTTCCGCACCATATCTGTACAGCAAGGTGTGATTTGTTGCATGATTTTGAAAAAAAATGAAAAAATTTTTTCGGGTACAAAAAAAGCCCGCACAAAACATATAGTCTGTACGAGCTATTAAAGCTGTGAGATATTCAGTTGTTAATAAAATGCTGTTAGGTAGTGTATGACCGTATAAGATTATGCTTAAAACTTTCCATGACACAAGCCCCCTTACAGCACTTGATTTCTATTAAACTTTTGTCTTTTTTGTAATCTTGTAAATATATTCTTCTGGAGTAGGGCGTTTATTTCCAAAATACTTTCTGAAATTCTCCTGCACTTCTGGGTCGGTGCTGTTCATAGCTTCATCAATCGTCGCTTCAATATCAGCTCGAACATCAGCTAATGACACACCGCCAGCTTTTGCACCAGCTTTCAATGCTTTTTTAATATCTCGTTTTTTAAGTCCTATCATAGTATTACCTCGTCACAATTTACTGAATGTTTTAGAAATGTTTTTCAAAATGCTTATATAGAATAATCCCTAAAAATGTTTGCAGTAGGAATAAACCAAATATAATGCCTATAATCCATGCTTCAATATGAAGTAACGCAAGTACAAAAGCAACAAACAAGTACACGAAAGTCATTAACTGATATACTAAAGAACCAGCTTTCATTCTTAAAAATATTTTTCTTTCATCAACATTATTGATGTGATTTTCTCTATTTATATTTTGTAATTTTTCTTTATTTTTTGGCATTTCATAATAACAAATTTTCAATAATTGAACACCAGAAGCAAAAGCTAAACCGAACCCCATTGCGTAAAAAAGTGTAGCGTAATAATCAGTATCAATAACGAAATATCCAAAACATATAAAGATTATACCTATAATAATCTCAATGATAAATGATAATTTTTTCTTCATTGTTAATTCCACCTTTCAAAAGACTACATTTTCTGTATTAAAAAAATCGTTTTATGGTTGTTCAAATTATCCTGAATGTAAGTTTACTTTAGCTGAACATTTTAGAAAGAAAAAACTAACCAAAACGAATGTAAAAGAATTACTGGAGGGAAAAGAAACCCTGGTAAAAGGAATCAAAAACAAAGAGAAAAAGCCCTACAATGCCGTTGTAAAAATTGGGGAAAAGGGATATATTGATTTTATATCTTTCTCAAAATAAACATAAAAGCCCTTTAAAGAGGGCTTTTATATATTAATCACAAATCACTTATCACAAATCACTTATCACAAATCACAAGTGATTTGTGATTGTTGATGATAAAATAAGAATAAGAAGAAATAGAAAGAAGTGAGTGATTGTGGGAAATTTAGGCGCACAAAAAGAAAAACGAAATGATACACCAATCAGTGCAAAAAAAGATATAATGGGAGATAAGACGGTTCGTGTTCGTGCTGACTTGCACCATATCATAAAAATCGAAACAGCAAAGAATGGCGGAAACGTAAAAGAAGTTATGGAAATAAGACTTAGAAGCAAACTTAAGAGTGTGTTGATATTGCAGTATCTTAAAATTTTGTGTATAATAGGAATTGAAGTTAAATTAGATGCTAAAAATTTGTAATTAAGAAGGAGGGATTCGTCATGTTGGTATTCCAAATGCGTAATGTAGATAAAACATCTACTGTTTTGAAACAGACTAAAAACAGTGATTACGCAGATAAATAAATACGTTAGATTAATTCCTACCAGTGACTAATCTTATGACTTTTTAAACAGATAACTAAAATTACAAACAAATCGTTTAACTTCTGTATTTATTTACAGATGTAATCACTTCAGGAGTGATTACATGAACAAAAATATAAAATATTCTCAAAACTTTTTAACGAGTGAAAAAGTACTCAACCAAATAATAAAACAATTGAATTTAAAAGAAACCGATACCGTTTACGAAATTGGAACAGGTAAAGGGCATTTAACGACGAAACTGGCTAAAATAAGTAAACAGGTAACGTCTATTGAATTAGACAGTCATCTATTCAACTTATCGTCAGAAAAATTAAAACTGAACATTCGTGTCACTTTAATTCACCAAGATATTCTACAGTTTCAATTCCCTAACAAACAGAGGTATAAAATTGTTGGGAGTATTCCTTACCATTTAAGCACACAAATTATTAAAAAAGTGGTTTTTGAAAGCCATGCGTCTGACATCTATCTGATTGTTGAAGAAGGATTCTACAAGCGTACCTTGGATATTCACCGAACACTAGGGTTGCTCTTGCACACTCAAGTCTCGATTCAGCAATTGCTTAAGCTGCCAGCGGAATGCTTTCATCCTAAACCAAAAGTAAACAGTGTCTTAATAAAACTTACCCGCCATACCACAGATGTTCCAGATAAATATTGGAAGCTATATACGTACTTTGTTTCAAAATGGGTCAATCGAGAATATCGTCAACTGTTTACTAAAAATCAGTTTCATCAAGCAATGAAACACGCCAAAGTAAACAATTTAAGTACCGTTACTTATGAGCAAGTATTGTCTATTTTTAATAGTTATCTATTATTTAACGGGAGGAAATAATTCTATGAGTCGCTTTTTTAAATTTGGAAAGTTACACGTTACTAAAGGGAATGGAGATAAATTATTAGATATACTACTGACAGCTTCCAAGAAGCTAAAGAGGTCCCTAGCGCCTACGGGGAATTTGTATCGATAAGGGGTACAAATTCCCACTAAGCGCTCGGGACCCCTTGTAGGAAAATGTCCTAAGTGTGGCAACAATATTGTATTAAAAAAATCGTTTTATGGTTGTTCAAATTATCCTGAATGTAAGTTTACTTTAGCTGAACATTTTAGAAAGAAAAAACTAACCAAAACGAATGTAAAAGAATTACTGGAGGGAAAAGAAACCCTGGTAAAAGGAATCAAAAACAAAGAGAAAAAGCCCTACAATGCCGTTGTAAAAATTGGGGAAAAGGGATATATTGATTTTATCTCTTTTTCAAAATAAACATAAAAGCCCTTTAAAGAGGGCTTTTATATATTAATCACAAATCACTTATCACAAATCACAAGTGATTAATCACAAATCACTTGTGATTTGTGATTCTTAATGATACAATATTACTATACAAAAAAAGAATGGGGCGTAGTTATGGAGAAGGAAAAACTAAAAATACTTGAAGAATTAAGACGTATTTTTATCTAAAAAGCTTTATGTAAATACAGTACGAAAAAATTTCCTCCATATACGAAAAACACCGTTCCGCAATTATGGAACGGTGTTTTTATAGATAAAATTACCTTTGGTATTCAAACTCCAGGTCGTACATGGACACGATATCCCCGTCCTTAATGCCCATCTCCTCCAGCTTGTCGAACAGACCGGACTGGCGCAGCTTCTGGTCGAACCAGTTGCGGCTCTCATAGTCGGAGAAATTGACGTTGGCGATAAGCCGCTGGAGCCAGGGGGCATCCACCACCCAGGTGCCGTCAAACTCCTGGATATTGACCTCTCCCTCGGTATCCACCTCCGGGGGCCGCTCCACATAGGTGGGCTCGTACACCACCACGGGAGGCAGCTGGGCCAGCTCCTGGGCGCATCGCTTTATCAGCTCCTGGGTGCCCTGGTGGGCGGCGGCGGACATCTCAAAGAGCTCCAGTCCCTTTCCCTCCACATGGGCCCGCAACTTGTCCAGCAGGACGGGGTCCTCCATGATATCCACCTTGTTGGCCACCACCAGCATCTTCCGCCCAGCCAGTTCGGGGGAGTATTGGGCCAGCTCCTCATTGATGGCCTCAAAGTCGGCCACTGGGTCCCGGCCCTCGCTGCCCGACACGTCCACCACATGGACCAGCAGCCGGCAGCGGTCGATATGCCGCAGGAAATCGTGGCCCAGGCCGGCGCCCTCCGCCGCCCCTTCGATGATGCCGGGGATGTCGGCCATGACGAAGGACATCCCATCCTCCACATAGACCACCCCCAGGTTGGGAAACAGGGTGGTAAAATGGTAGTTTGCGATTTTGGGCTGGGCCCGGCTGACCACCGACAGCAGGGTGGACTTGCCCACGTTGGGGAAACCCACCAGCCCCACGTCGGCCAGCAGCTTCAGCTCCAGCACCACATCCCGGCTCTCTCCGGGCAGGCCCGCCTTTGCGAACCGGGGCACCTGCCGGGTTGGGGTGGCAAAGTGCTTGTTGCCCCAGCCGCCCCGCCCCCCTTTACACAGGATGAAGGGCCTGTCGTCGGACATGTCCCTGATGATCTCCCTGGTCTCGGCGTCCCGGATGATAGTGCCCCTGGGGACCTTGAGGACCAGGTCCTCCCCGTCTCTGCCGGTACATCGCTTGCCGCTGCCGTCGCCCCCATTTCCCGCCACATACTTCCTCTTATAGCGGAAATCCATCAGGGTGGACATATGGTCGTTGACCTCTACCACAATATTTCCGCCCCGGCCGCCGTCGCCCCCGTCGGGGCCGCCGGCCGCCACATATTTCTCCCGGTGGAAGGAGACCACACCGTTTCCCCCGTTGCCAGAGCGGACGGTGATCTTTGCGGTATCTACAAAAGGCGCTGCCATCTGGGGCACCTCCTCACTCTCAAATCAAAATTCCAGCAGGTTCAGCCCCACTGTATCGCTGAATTTCCGCCCTACCTGGCCGTCCCACACCTGGAGGAACAGCTCCAGCGTGGCGCTGATGGTGGCGGAGGACAGGTGGCCGGCATGGACCTGGCCGGTGACCGGATTGCCGATGGTAATGTGGAGGTGGAGATAGGGCTCGCCCTCCTTACGGGTGACATTCCCCACCAGAGCGGAAATTTCATAGTCCCCCTGGTATCGCTGGGAGTAGTATTTCTTCTCCACTGTGTTGAAAATACCAATGGTCACGTCGTTGGCCGCCCCAAGAGCGGATACGCTGGCCAGTTGGATACTCTCCTGCTCCACCAGCCGGGTCAGGCTGCCCACGATCTCCTCGCCGGGGTCCAGGCGAAGCACATAGCCCTGTTCAAATTTGCGGTAGTCCATATTTTATCCTCCTTCACAATATTTCCCGTTTTCTGTCCCAATCCCCGTCCAAGGCGGGGCGTCACATTCCGGGACTGGAAAAAGGCCGCAAACGGAGTCCGTTTGCGGCCTTCTGTTAAGCAACGAAATTACTGGGCGATCTCCACAATGGAAACCTGCTTGCGATCCTTGCCCAGGCGCTCAAACTTGACCCTGCCGTCCTTCAGAGCAAACAGGGTGTCGTCGCTGCCCTTACCCACATTGACGCCGGGATGGATGTGGGTGCCGCGCTGACGGACCAGGATATTGCCGGCCAGCACAAACTGTCCGTCGCCCCGCTTGACGCCCAGGCGCTTGGCCTCGGAGTCACGGCCGTTCCGGGTGGAACCAACGCCCTTTTTGTGGGCGAAAAACTGCAAACCGATATTCAGCATAACTTACACCTCCATGACGGAAATATTTTCTGGGTACTCCTCCGCCAACTGGACACAGTGGACCATCAGCGCCGCCAGAAGGGTCTGGCAGGTGCTCTCGTTGGTCTGGCCCAGAGCGCTGGGGAGCTTGAGGGAGATGGATGCGTCCTTTTGCTTCACCTTTACAGCGGCCTCCAGCCCCAGTACGTCGTTGACGGCGCACTCGGTCAGGCGCACGGCGCTGGTGATGGCGGCGCAGACGATGTCTTCTCCCTCCGGGGCATAACCGCTGTGGCCCTTCACCTCGAAGCCCACGATCCGGCTGCCCTCAGTCTGAAAGGTTACGGTGGTCATCAGGCCTTAATGGCGCCGATCTGCACCTTGGTATAGGGCTGGCGGTGGCCCTGACGCTTCCGATAACCCTTCTTGGGGGTGTACTTGAAGATACGGACCTTCTTGCCCTTGCCGTTCTTCACGACAGTGGCAGCCACAGAGGCACCCTCCACCACGGGAGCGCCGAAGGTAGCCTTGTCCCCATCCAGGATGGCCAGCACCTGGTCAAAGGTGATGGTCTGTCCGGCCTCGGCCTCCAGCTTCTCGATAAACAGGGTGTCCCCTTCGTTCACTTTGTACTGCTTGCCGCCGGTCACGATGATTGCCTGCATTTGTTTCAACTCCTTCATTACGGGCTCGCTCTCGCAGGAGGGGGCCGTTCCCCGCTTGTCACACCTGGGTCCCCTTGCGGCCGGGTCGTTCACTCCCCTGACCGGAAATCTGGTGCTTTTCCTGTTCAATGCGGCTATGATAGTTTATCAGCAGAGCAGAAGGTTGTCAATAGAAAACGGAGATTTTTTCTCCTGTTTCCACCTTTTTTGGCCTCTTTCCTCCAAAGGTGGAATATACCATCCAATTAATAAGAATCACTTGCGTTAATATTTGTTCTGTGCTATATTCTTCTCATCCAATACCATTGAGAGGAGGCGTTCCCCATGAAATTCAAGCCCGAATTGTCCACCGCCGTCCTGGAGCGGCAGCTTCTGGACCGGGAATTTTCCGCCGCTTGGGAGGCGGGGCGGGTGCGTCTGGGGGAAAGCTGTCTGTTCTTTCCCAAATTTTCCGGCACTACCTATCTCCCATACAGCCAGATCGTGAACGCCTATCTACGTCAGGAGGAGGTCAACGCCAATTTGTGCTGTGGCCGGGCCAATTTTGACCAGTTTTTCCTCATGGTCCGTGGGACCGACGGCCAGCTGCGCCGGGGACAGGTGCTGTCCAAGGAGAAGGGGAAGGAGGCCCTGGCCCTCCTCGCTGCCGCCAATCCCGCCATTGAGATCGGCTACCACCCCTGACCAGACATAGGCAAAACGGCCCGGCCGCATAGGCGGCCGGGCCGTTTTCAGTTCCTCTCCAGGGAGCGGACCAGCGCCACCAGATGGCGGGTGATCCGGGCGGTGAGTCCCCAGATGGCCCGCCCCTTCCAGGGGTAGATGGGGACGTTCTCTCCTCCCGGCTGCCAGCGGTAGTCCCGCGGGATGCCCACCAGCTCATAGGGGAAGTTCTCCCCCGTCTGGGGAATCAGCTGATAGTCATACTCCAGGGGCTGGGTGGCCAGCAGGTGGCGGAGGGGCACCAGAAAGGTCTCCTCCACCTCCGCCGAGTTTGGGCACATTTTCTCTACCGCCCTCCTGTCCACCAGGGCCAGGACAGGGTACATGATGAAGTTGGCCCGGTGGGCGATAAAGTCCAGCCGTCCCAGCACCCGGACGGCAGACCGGGGGATGGACAATTCCTCCTCCGTTTCTCGCAGGGCACATTCCTCCGGGGACTCTGCCCCCTCGATCCGGCCGCCGGGAAAGCACACCTCCCCCGGCTGGCGGCGGAGTGTATGGGCCCGGACCTCGTACAGCAGGGACAGGCCCTCCTCTCCCTCCACCATGGGGACCAGTACCGCATATCTCCCCGTGGCGTCCATCAGGCCGGGCTGGCGGCGGGCCAGCAGGCGAGTCAGCGCATCCAGTTCCATAGCCACCTCACACCAGGTTGTTGTACAGCAGGGCAAAGGTGAACAGCAGCCCAATGAGGGAGCCAGCCAGATAGACCCACTCTCTTGGCCAGCGCCAAAACAGGGCGGCAAAGATCTCCGTCATTGCCAGATTGAGCAGCAAGCCCTGCCCCTTGGGGACATAGTGGTGGTTCGCCGCCGTTGGGGGCCTGATGGTCACCATATCAGGCAGCAGCCCCCAGCCCACTAGAGCGCCCAGCAGGCCCAGCACCACCAGCAGGTAAGTGATCAGATTGCGGTGGCGCTGAAGGGCGTCCCTCTGGCGTGGGAACCATTCACGCTTTGCCATGGCTCATCCTCCTTTGGAAAAACACGCCCCGTCGGGGCGTGTTTTCCCGTTCTTTACATCTTTTCCGGGGCGGACACGCCCAGCAGCTTCAGGCCGTTAGCCAGAACGGCACGCACTGTGTCCGCCAGCTTCAGCCGAGCGGACAGCACAGCGGACTCCTCTCCCTTGATGCGGCAGGCATTATAAAACCGATGGAAGTCCCCAGCCAGGGCGGACAGATACCGGTTGATGCGGCTGGGGTCATAATCACGAGCCGCCAGATGGAGCTCCTCGGGGTATTGGGCCAAGGACTTTACCAGGGCCAACTCCTCTGCCGCCGCCATCAGGCTGGCGTCCACCTCCGCGGCGGCGGGCACCTTGGCTCCCTCCTCCGCCAGGCGGCTCACCAGGGAGCAGATGCGGGCGTGGGCGTACTGGACATAGTACACAGGGTTGTCGCTGTCCTGGCGAACCGCCAGGTCCAGGTCAAAGTCCACCGGGCTGGTGGCCGTCCGGGAATTGAAAAAGTACCGGGCAGCGTCCACGCTTACCTCGTCCAGCAGGTCGTGGAGGGCGATGGCCTTGCCCGACCGCTTGGACATTCGGACAGGCTTGCCGTCCTGCATCAGGTTGACCAGCTGCATCAGCACAATGACCAGCCGGTGGGAGCCGTCCAGCCCCAGCGCGTCCAGGGCAGCCTGGAGTCGGGCCACATGGCCGTGGTGGTCGGCGCCCCAGATGTTGATGGCCAGATCAAAGCCTCGCACCTCCAGCTTGTTCCGGTGGTAAGCGATGTCAGCGGCAAAGTAGGTGTAGAAGCCGTTGGCCCGGCGGAGCACATCATCCTTCAGATCCAGCTTGTCCACCTGCTCCTGGCTCTTGCCCTCCCGCATGAATTTCTCCTTGAGCAACTGAGTGGTGTTCAGCCATAGGGCCCCGTCCTTCTCATAGGTCCAGCCCTTTTCGGTGAGCATCTGTACCGTTTTTTCCACATAGCCGCTGTTGTGCAGCTCAGACTCGAAAAACCACTGGTCATAGACGATGCCGTATTTCTTCAGGTCCTCCCGCATCTTGGGGATGTTGACCGACAAGCCGTATTCGGCCAGCTTGTCCAGCCGCTCCTCCTCGGGCAGGTTCCCCCAGCTTTCCCCGTGGGCCTCATAGATGGCCTTGGCCAGCTCCCGGATGTCATCCCCATGGTATCCCTCCTCGGGGAAGGGGAAATTGTCCTCCCCCAGAAGGAGCTGCATATACCGGGCGTTGATGGACACGGCGAACTTGTGGATCTGGTTGCCGGCGTCGTTGACGTAGAACTCCTTCCAGGTGTCCCAGCCGTCCCGGGCCAGCACATTGGCCAGGGTGTCCCCCAGCACGCCCCCCCGGGCGTTGCCCATGTGCATGGGGCCAGTGGGGTTGGCGGAGACGAACTCCACCATGACCCGCTTGCCCCGGCCCTCCTCGCCGGAGCCGTAGCGGTCCCCCTCAGTCTCCACGGCGGACAGCACCTCGCCGTACCACTTGGGGCCCAGAGTGAAGTTCAAAAAGCCGGGGCCGGCGATCTCCACCTTCTGGAAGTAGCTCCCCTCCAGTTCCAGGTGGTCCACGATAATCTGGGCGATCTGCCGGGGGGCCATATGGAGGGCCTTGGCACCGGCCATAGCGAAGGAGGAGGCGTAGTCCCCATGGGAGGTGTCCTTGGGGATCTCCACTGTGGCCCTCACCTCGGCTCCAGCGGGGAGTAAGCCCTCGGCGGCGGCCTTCTCATAGGCCGCCTGGGTCAGTTTGGCCACCTGTGCCTTGGCGCCTTGGATCATATTTGTCATAGCGATCACATCCTCATTTCTCACGCGGACTTTCTCTCCATCGCCCGTCCCGCGTCTGTATATTTCTCTACTGCTTCAGGCTCCCGGAACCCTCCGCCTCCTTAAATTGGATACAAAAAATATTCCTGCTGGCTACCGCGTGGTCCACCTCGATACAGTAGTCGATCTCGATGTTCCCGCCGTGGTCGTCCAGCTCGGCCAGCAGGTGCCGGGTATTCACCCCGATGGCCATTGCGCCATAAGGTGTATTGTACATGGAGAGGTGGCGCCGCCCCTCCCGGAACACCATCTGGGTATTGAACTCGCCCACCCGCATCAGGGTGACCTGCTCCCCCTCCACCTGGATGGTGGTCATCGTCCCCTCCAGGCCGGTGAGCTCACTCTCCTGATAGGAGAGGGTGTAGCCAGCCTCGTCCTGGGCCAGCCGCCCGGCGGTGACCAACTCGACAGCGCCGGGCTCCCCTCCGTCGTATTTCTGCGTCCCTTTGATGGAGATGATGACATCCTTTTCCATGAGTCCCTCCAGGGTATTCATTCTCGCGCCGCGGAGGCGGACCGCCACCGGGCAGGGGGTATTATACCCTTCCCCGCCCTGGTTGTAAAGGGCAGAGGGGGCGAAGCTAGGTATTTTTTATTTTATGTTATCTTCTCTGGAAAGACAAGGGGAAATTTCCATGGAAAATACCCGTTTTTTCTCCGTTCCCCTATTTGACAATCCCTCAGACTTGATTATAATATAGATACCCATTCCAAGGAAGGAGGTCCTGACGATGAACTTGGAATTGAGTAAGAAGCAATTTCGCCGTCTGCTGGACCTGGTATACATCGGCAACTGGATCCTGAACTCCACCCGTGGAGACCAGCGTTTCGCCGACTATGACCAGGTGGAGAGCCTGCTGTTCGGCCGGGCCGCTTTAGAGGGGATGCCTGATCTGGCCGAGCTGTACCAGGGGGAGGTTGTTCCCTCCAGGGCCTTTGTGGAGGGAGGCATCCACGAGGCCATCATTGAATATGAAAACAACGTCTTTTTTGATATTCTGGCCGAGGACCTGGCCCGCCGGGACATGGATGACGCCCCCATCGATGAGAGCAACTACGCCGAACTGACCAGCCGCATCGACGCCTATATCGCCGAATTTGAGGAACACGGCACAGACAACATTTTAGTGGATATTGATAGCTGATCCGCCCTTTTGATTCAACTAGACCGTAAGGTATGGATATACTGGCCAAATCAACGGCCATTTCACCTGAGAAGTATTTCCTTTTTTCAAGAAAAGCAGGCGCGCCCCCAGTTATCTGCTGGGGGCGCGCCTATTTTATCCCTTTTTCCGGAGCAAAAACGACAGCGCAAACCACACCGCCAGATAGAGAGTGATAGACGCTCCAGCGGAGGGACCCAGATGATAGGAAGTCATCAGGCCGGCCACGCCGGCCAGCACCGCTCCCAGCAGAGAAAACAGATGGTACTGCCTCATGTTCCGGGCCAGGTTCCGGGCCGCCGCCGCGGGCAGCACCAGCAGAGAATTGATGACCAGCAGGCCCACCCAGGTCATGGACAGGGTGACCACCACGGCGATGGCTACGGAAAACACCGTCTCCTGCCAGAACACCTGAATCCCCCGGCTGTCTGCCAGGGCCGGGTGAACAGCGGACAGCATCAGCTTGTTGAAGGACAGCAGCCACAGTGCCAGCACCAGCAGCAGAATACCCGCCAGAACCCCGATCATGGCCGGCTCCACCGACAGGATGTCGCCGATAAGCAGGCTGTTGAACTTGGTGAAGGACCGGCCGTTCATTGTGGACAGGAAGATACCCAGCGCCACGGCGGTGGAAGAGAACACCCCGATGACCGTATCGCTGGCCAGAGCGGACCGGCGGCGGACCAGGTTGAACAGCAGGGCGAAAACCACCGCAAAGATCACCGCCGCCAGCGTGGGGCGGTCGAAGCCACAAATGGCTCCGATGGCCATGCCGGTGAAGGCGGAATGGCCCAGGGCGTCGGAGAAAAAGGACATCCGGCTGTGGACCACCATAGTGGACAGGATACCGAACAGGGGCGTGATGACCAGCACGGCCAGCAGGGCGTGCTTCATAAAGTACATCTGCCCAGGCTGGGCCCAGTCAAAGGGCAGGACCGACAGGAGAGAATACCAAAGCTCCATCAGCGCTCTCCCCCTCTCCCCATCCGCAGATGGAAGGTGTCATAGAATTCCGGAGAGGACAGCACCTCGTCCGGCGGACCCGCCCGCAGCATTCTCTTATTCAGCAAAATGACCTTGTCCGCGAACTGGCCCAGGGTGGCGAAGTCATGGGTGGACAGGAAGATGGACAAATCATATTGGGTTCTTAGCTCATCCAGCATCTCCAGCAATTGGTGCTCCCCCTCAATATCCACGCCGGACAGGGGCTCGTCCAGAATCAGAATGTGAGGCACTGGCTCCAGGGCCAGGGCCAGCAGCACCCGCTGGAGCTGGCCACCGGACAGGGCCCCCATGGGCCGGTCCAGTAAGTCCTCCCCATGGACCCGGGCCAAGATGGCCGCCGCCCGGTCCCGGTATTCCCGCGGGATAGGGAGAAAAACCGGCCACTTAGAGGTTGCGGCGGTAAAGAAGTCTAAAACTGACACCGGGTCTCCCCGGTCAAAGCTGGGAGACTGGGGCACATAGCCCACCAGTGGCCGGGTGCCCCCAGCCGCCGCTCCGTCGGCCAGCCGGATGGCGGGGCCGCCCGCCGGGGAGAAGGTAATACTCCCTTTATAGGGGGTCTGCCCTAAAATGCTTCGAAAAAGGGTGGATTTGCCAGCGCCATTTGGTCCGATCAAAGCCACGATCTCCCCACAGTGGAGGTGGAAGGACACATCCTCCAGGATCTGGTCCCCCTCCATGCTGACGGACAGGCCCTCCAGTTTCAGGCAGCAGGAGTCGGCGCAGCCACCGGATAATTTTCCATGCTTGAACTTTCTCATCCCAGAGCCTCCCTCACCGTCTCTAGATCTCCCTTCAGCCGGGAGATGTATTGCTCCATGATCTTCTCCAGTCCCCAGTCCTGGGGCACGTCGTCACCGCTCATCAGCATATCCAGCATCCAGACCTGACAGCCCGTCTCCCGTCCGATAGCGTTGGCGGTGGCGTCAGAGCCATTGACCTCGGTAAAGATTGCCGGAATATCATGCTCCCGCACCAGCTGGGAGATCTCCACAATCTCCTTGGCGGAGGCCTCGCTGCCCGCCTCCTCCTCGATGGCAGCCAGCAGCTCCAGATCAAAGGCCCTGGCAAAATATTGGAACCCGTCGTGGAAGGTAATCAGTTCCCGGTGGGTCAACCCACCACCGTCCCGCCCCTGGTATGTATCCAGCAACTCTCTCTCCACCAAGTCAGCGGCCAGCCCAGTATTGGTCCGGAGCAGAGGCTCCCACTCCGGCATAATTTGAACAAGTCCCTCCACTAGATTGTCCAACATGGTGGGCACGCTGGCAGGGTCCATCCAGTAGTGGGGGTCATAATGGCCGTGATCATGGTCCTCGTCCCCCTCCTTGTGGTCGTGGGAGAGATTTTCCAGCAGCTCTGCTCCAGCGGAGCAGTCCACCACCTCCGCGTCCGAGGTGGCTAGGGCATCGGACAAAAAGTCCTCCAGCCCCGCCCCGTTCAGGGCAATCAGGTCGGCTCTCTCCAGCTTTTTCATGTCCGCCATGGACAGGGTGTAATCGTGGAGACAGCTGGCGCTTCCTGTGTCCAGCCGCTCTACCACTACCCCCTCCGTCCCATCGGTCACCGCCCGCGCAAACAGATAGATGGGATATGTGGTGGCCACCACAGTCACTCTTTCCTTTTCTTCCTGGGCCGCACATCCAACTGCGGGCAGGAGCAAGGCCAGCAGCAGGAAAGCTAAAATAATCTTTTTCATGGAAACCTCTTTTGAAAAAATTGAATCCCCAAGCCGCGCCTGCGGCGCATAGGGTATCCGGAACTGATTTAGTATATCGCAGTTTCCTCTGTTTGTAAAGGAAGGCTGTCCGCCAGTAAGCGGACAGCCTTCCTTTTCATTAAAATATTCCGGGGACGAACAGGGCCAGCACCCAACCCAAGGCCAGCGACAGGCCGTTGGCAGCCAGCGCATAGGCGGCGAGTTGTTTCCCCCGCCCCTTCCCACCGGGCATGAGGCCGAGATAGGCCCCTCCTTCTGCCAGCACCACCCCCAGCTCCATCAACAGATAGGGCAAGAACAGGAACATGGTGCCATTCTTATAGGCGTACCAGTTTAGTCCCAGGTTCAGCGCGCCCTGGGTAAGCAGGTTGACAACCAGAATCAGCGCCATCTGCCCCCTGCTCCGCAGATGGAACAGCCAGGCCACCCCCAACTCCGCCCCAACCGTCAGCACCACCCGGACGGCCAAGGAAACCAGCTCCTTGGTGTAGTCATAGCTCCGAGCCGCCGTTGGGAGCCGGACCGCCCCGCCAGGCTCCAACTCCGCCCCGGACAGATCCAGATGGTAGTAGCTGTCAAAGGCGTACTGCTCGCAGGTCTGGCTAAGAACGACGGCATTCTCCCCCGGAAACCACAGCGCTATCTGGAACTGGTCCGGCGGGTAGTAGGTCCAGGCAAACGCTCCATCGGAGGCGTCCCACACCTCCTGAAGGAAAAACCAGTCCCTCCTCTCCTCCTCATACTCGGCGAAGGCAGCCCATGCGGGATACTCCGGATCAAGCTGGGTATACCGTGGCAAGATATGCTGGTTTTTTACCCACTGCCCCCTCTCACTTTCCCGCCACAGAGAGCTGTGTGGGCCGGTGGAGGAACGGGCAGACAGCAGGGTGGCCCAACAAGCCCGCCCCTCCAGTCCCTCGATCGTTACATTCACTGACGGCTTGGGCCCCGTGTCCCCGTAGACGGGCAGAGCCATGGCGGACAACATCAGAAGCAGGCAGGCCAATCTGATCAGCGTCTTTTTTCTCATGTCATTTCCCTCCCAATCATCCATGTCCCCGCCACTCCCGGCGGTACATTTCTACTGGTATAGACGGAAAAACACGCTTCTCATGACAGGTCCGGGGCCATCCTCATTTAATTCTTGCGCTGGTCCACATAGCGGCAGGCAGCCAGACCAGCCACAGCCCCGTCGCCCACGGCAGTAGTCAGCTGGCGGACCTCCTTCGCCCGACAGTCACCGGCGGCGAAAACCCCAGGCAGGCTTGTAGCGCAGTCCTCATGGACCACAAAATAGCCTCTGTCGTCCGTCATGACCAGGTTGGCAAATATCTCGTTCCGGGGCTCCTGACCCACGGCCACAAAAAGGCCGTCAACCTTCAGCTCCTCCTCTGTCCCCCTCTTCCGGTCAGCCAGCCGCAGGCCGGTCAGCTCCCCGTTGGCTTGTAACAGGCTGGTCACCTGGCTGGACAGGCGGAAGTCCACATTGTCACGGCCGCGGAGCTGGTCCACCAGCCGCTGTTCCCCCCGGAACAGGTCCCTTCGGTGGATGACCGTCACTTGGGCGCACCGCTGGGACAGAAAGAGGGCCTCCTGGAGGGCCGCGTCACCGCCGCCCACCACCGCCACCGGACGCCCCTGGTAAAAGGCCCCGTCACACACCGCGCAGTAAGACAGGCCAGCTCCCACCAGGTCGGCCTCCCCGGCCAGTCCCAGCTTCCGGTGGCTCACCCCAGTGGCCAGCACCAGGGCCAGACACTCCTCCGTTCCTCCGTCCGTTGTCAGCTCAATAACCTCTCCTCTGGTGCGCATGGCGGACACGCCCTCCATCCGCAGCTGCGCCCCCTGCTCCCGGACCTGCCGGGCCAATTGGTCGGCAAAGTCGCCGCCCCTCATGCCGGGCAGCCCCGGATAGTTCTCCACCAGGGGGGCATAGGCGATCTGACCGCCCAAAGTCTCCTGCTCCAGGACCAGGACCGACTTGCCCGCCCGGGCAGCATACAGGGCGGCAGTCAGACCGGCGGGCCCGCCGCCCACAACGATAATATCATACATATCAAAGCACCTCTTCCTGTCAGGTCGTGGAAGGAAAAACAGCCCCGGAATCCGGGGCTGTTTTTATGATACACGAGTTTGTCCTCCAGCGCAAGGGTCATCCTACACTGGCAGGCCGATTCTCCTGGATAAACTGGCGGATGGGCCCTAGGCCAACCACCTTGGCCGGGCCGCCCTGTCCCTCAAAGACTAAGGTTGGGGCCTGCCGGACGCTGTATCGAGTGGTCAGGTCGGGATTTTCCTCTGCCAGCACCTTCCGGTAGGGGATGCCCGCCTTCTGTAACTGTTCCTCCGCCTGACGGCAGTTGGGGCAGGTCCGTGTGGCGAAGAGCATCAGTTCCTCCGCGGGAACAGGCCGGGCCGCATGGTCCTCCACCGTCACTTGGCTGCCGGCGATGCCCGCCCGACGCAGAGAGGAGCGGCTAATGTCGTACACCTTTCGGTCCTTGAACTCCTGACTCTTGCCGTCGTTCCAGTTCTTCACCGGGCGGTAGTAGCCAGTAATACGGCTGTACACCTCGGCTTCCTTGCCACAGTGGGGACAGACGTGCTGCTCCCCTGCCAGATAGCCGTGGTCGGCGCAGACCGAGTAGGTGGGGGACATGGTGTAATAGGGCAGCTTATAATTCTCCGCAATTTTCCGCACCAGGGCGGCAGCCGCCTTCCAGTCGGGCAGCTTCTCCCCCAGGAAGGCGTGGAACACAGTACCTGAGGTATAGAGGGTCTGGAGCTCGTCCTGGACATCCAGGGCGGAGAAGATATCCTCGGTGTAGCCCACGGGCAGATGGGAGGAGTTGGTGTAGTAGGGGGTCCCGTTCTCATTGGCGGTGATGATGTCGGGGAACTGGGCCTTGTCGTGCTTGGCGAAGCGGTAGGTGGTGGACTCGGCGGGGGTGGCCTCCAGGTTATAGAGGTCGCCGTACTTCTCCTGATAGTCGCTTAAACGCTCCCTCATATGGTTGAGCACGTCCTTGGCAAAGGCCTGGGTCTCCTGGTGGGTCAGGTCAGCCTGGAGCCACTTGGCGTTGAGCCCCACCTCGTTCATGCCAATCAGGCCAATGGTGGAGAAATGGTTATCAAAGCTCCCAAGATAACGCTTTGTATAGGGATACAGCCCCGCATCCAGCAGCTTAGTGATAACGGTGCGCTTGGTCTTCAGCGATCTGGCCGCCACGTCCATCAGGTGGTCCAGTCGCTTGTAGAAATCCTCTTCACTCTCCGCCAGATAGGCGATGCGGGGCAGATTGATGGTGACCACGCCCACAGAGCCGGTGGACTCGCCGGAGCCGAAGAAGCCGCCGGACTTTTTCCGCAGCTCCCGCAGGTCCAGCCGCAGGCGGCAGCACATGGAGCGCACGTCGGAGGGCTCCATATCGGAGTTGATGTAATTGGAGAAATAGGGGGTGCCGTACTTGGCGGTCATCTCAAAGAGAAGCTTGTTGTTCTCCGTTTCGCTCCAGTCAAAGTCACGGGTGATGGAGTAGGTGGGGATGGGATACTGGAAGCCCCGGCCGTTGGCGTCCCCTTCGATCATAATCTCGATGAAGGCCTTGTTGACCATATTCATCTCTTTTTTACAGTCGCCGTAAGTAAAGTCCATCTCCTTCCCACCCACGATGGCGGGCAGGTTCTCCAGGTCCTTGGGCACCGTCCAGTCCAGGGTGATGTTGGAGAAGGGGGCCTGAGTCCCCCAGCGGGAGGGGGTGTTCACGCCGTAGACAAAGGACTGGATGCACTGCTTGACCTCCTTCTGGGTCAGGTTGTCCACCTTGACAAAGGGGGCCAGATAGGTGTCGAAGGAGGAAAATGCCTGGGCCCCAGCCCACTCATTCTGCATGATGCCCAGGAAGTTGACCATCTGGTTGCACAGGGTAGACAGGTGGCTAGCGGGGGAGGAGGTGATCTTACCCGGAATACCGCCCAGCCCCTCCTGGATGAGCTGCTTCAGAGACCAACCGGCGCAGTAGCCGGTGAGCATGGACAGGTCGTGGATGTGGATCTCGGCGTTCCGGTGGGCGTCAGCGATCTCCTGGTCATAGATCTCACTGAGCCAGTAGTTTGCCGTAATAGCCCCGGAGTTGGACAGAATCAGACCGCCCACGGAGTAGGTGACGGTGGAATTCTCCTTCACCCGCCAGTCGTTGATCTGCAGATAGTCGTCCACCAGGTCCTTGTAGTTCAGCAGGGCGGAGTTGACATTGCGCACCTTCTCCCGCTGCTTGCGGTACAGAATATAGGCCTTGGCCACATCGGCGTAGCCCGCCTCAGACAGCACCCGCTCCACACTGTCCTGGATATCCTCTACGGCGATCCGGCCGTCCTTGATCTTGGGCTCAAAATCGGCGGTGACCCGCAGGGCCAGCATATCGATCACACTGGGGTGATACTGCTTCTCCATGGCCTCAAAGGCTTTGGTAATGGCGGCGGATATCTTGTTGAGCTCAAAGCTGGCGGCGGTGCCGTCCCGTTTTGTCACCTGGTACATCAGAAGTCCCTCCACATTTCTTTCTATGACAAAGCCGGCCTCTCCCGGCGTTTCAGCGCCTTTTTACTATACCACCGGCTGGAGCGGCCGTCAATATATAGTTTCAAATATTTTCAACAAACACAATATCTTGTTGCTATATACAAAAAGGCGAGGGCAACTTTTGGTCACCCTCGCCAAAGCCCTCTCACTCCAGCCCCCGCAGGCTCACCTCGTCCACATAAGGGCGAACCAGGGCGGCGAAGCCCTCCAGCTCCTCTCGGGAGCAGGGGTGGAGGCCCGGCTGGAGTACGGTGTCCCGGTCCGCGAAGGACTGGAGGAAGTACCTCCTGGCGCCGGACAGCCAGGGGCCGATGGCCCGGAAGGAGTCCCGGTTGTGAAACTCCCGTACCACGGTGGTCCGAAATTCATAGTCCACCGCCCCAGACAGCAGATAGGACACGCTGTCCCGGACAGACGCCAGCTCCAGGCCGTACACCCCCGCTGTTTCCCCGTACCGCTCCGGGCTGTTCTTCACGTCCATGGCCACATAGTCCACCAGCCCCTCCTCCACCAGCCGGCGCAGCCGGTCCGGATGGGTGCCGTTGGTATCCACCTTGACCCGAAAGCCCAGCTCCTTGATCTCGCCCAGCAGTAGGGGCAGGTCGGGGCGCAGCAAGGGCTCCCCCCCTGTGACGCACACCCCGTCCAACAGGCCCTTTCGTCTGTTCAGGAAGGCCAGAAGCCCCTGGTCGTCTGTTTCTGGGGGACAGGTGCCGGTAACCAGCTCGCCGTTATGACAGAAGGGGCAGCGGAAATCGCAGCCGCTCAAAAAGACGGTGCAGGCCACTTTGCCGGGATAGTCCAGCAGCGTCATTTTTTGCAGTCCGTGTATCTCCATGGCTTATACCTCCTCTCTCTCCGTACGGGCCAGCTCCTGGGGGCTGTCGGCGGGCCGACGGCGGACCGTCAGCCTATCCAGGTACCGCTGGTCCTCTTCCTCCCCCTCCGGTCCGGGACGGTGTTCTAAAAGTGTCTGCTGGAGCCGGTCCAGCTGCCCTTCGTCCAACACGGGGTGGCAGACGCTCCCCATAGTCTGCGGCTGTGTGTTGGCCAGCCAGGGGTTGCGGTACAGCTCATGGAGGGCGTCTATTCCCCGGCCCTCGCCGGCCTGGGCCAGCAGGACCTCTATATCCTGGTCGGTCACCCGGAAATGGAGATTGCCCTGGTCGTCCAGATAGCCGGTTTTGGCACATTGGCCCAGAGAGCGGGGAAAACCTCTCAGCGGGATATAGAGCCGGTCTCCCCTGCCCTCCGCCAGCTGCTGTGCCGTCCAATCCCGGCTGTTCTCCAGCAGGCCAAGGATCTGTTTGCGCAGGTCAGGTCTCCGGTAGAGCAGGGGAGAAAAAATCTCAGAGGGCTCCCCGGTGTAGTAGTCCAGCGCCTCCGTCTCGCCCCCCTGCCAGCATACGAAGTAGTAGGGAGTAAAATACTGCTCCAAAGGCTCTCCGCTATTGAGGACCACCCGGCTCACCCGCTGGGGCAGATTGCGCTCGATCCGCTCCTGGCCGGACCAGGGGTCCAGGATGCGCCGCTTCAGAGCCTCCTCCTCCAATACCACCCGCTCGTCGAACATGTCCAGTGGCAGTCCGTCCCGGAAGGGTACCTTGGCTCCCTCCTCATGGTGGAGGGAAATGTAGAGGTCCTGGCTGTTATAGGGGATCAGCCGGGTACCGGGCTGATACTCCCGCGTCAGGGGAATCAGCCCCAGGGCGTCCACATAGAGCCGCCGCAGCGACCGGGCCGGGTATATCTTCCTACCTCTTTGGATGGACTTGGCACACAGCTGGGTGTATTCCAACCCCTGGGGTCCTTCCACGATGTGCCCCTGGGTTATCAGCGCGGAGTAGAAACTCTTGGCCATCTCCACTCCCTCCAGCCCAAGCAGGCGGAGCAAATCGTCCCGGTCCTTCAACCGCTGGCTGGGGGCGCACTCCATCACCGCCCGGTCCATAAATTCCTCCAGCACAGACCAATCGCTCTCCAACTCCTCTACCAGCTCCAAAGGCAGTCCATAGACCGGGTGGTACACCTTGGCGAAGCAGGCCACCGGCCGTACGGCGGCCAAGCCGCTCAATATCTCATTGACCCGGCGGGGCCGGTTATTCTTCCTTGCCATGGGACACCTCCAGCCGCTGATAGACGCCGTTCTGCCGGCAGTAGTCCAGCAGAGCGGAGAAATACTCCCGGGGGTAGCGGCTCCCCTGGAAGGGGGGCTTTTTGGCCCGGGTCTGGGTCAGGGTCTCGCTGTCCCCCACCATGACCAACAGCCGCTTGGCACGGGTCATGGTCACGTTCAAGCGGCGGACCTCGCTCTCAAAGCCAATGCCGTGCTGGGGAGAGGAGCGGACAAAGCAGTAGAAGATGATCTCCTTGTCTCTCCCCTGAAAGGAGTCCACCGTGGCTATGTCGATCCGGTCCAGTATCTCCTGGGCGTGGAGCTTGTCACCTTCGCACAGCTCCCGGGCGAGGGCAGGGAGTAAGAATTTGCGGATGCGGCCAATCTGCTTCTTATAGGGGGTGATGATACCCACCGAGCGGTAGTTCAGCTCCACGTCAAACTCCCGGCTGCCGTCAAAATCCTTGACCACATAGGGCAGCTGTTTGAGTATCTTGACGGTTTCATCCACCAGGATCCTAGCTTCACAGTCGTTATATACTCCCTCGCCTCCCTCCGCCATGGTCTCCTCCTTGTCGGGCAGGCCGATGGTATCCAGAAAGCGGATGGGGGCTTCGCCCCCCCGAAGGGGCAGGACACGGTATTCATCCAGGCACCCGGTTTGGTAGGTCCCGTGATAGAACTGGTCCGAGATGTACCGCGCGATGGAGCTGTGCATCCGGAACTGGGTATCCAGC
This sequence comes from Flintibacter hominis, assembly GCF_014287965.1. Taxonomy (NCBI): domain Bacteria; kingdom Bacillati; phylum Bacillota; class Clostridia; order Eubacteriales; genus Flintibacter; species Flintibacter hominis. The sequence continues at coordinate 73,384 of NZ_JACOPO010000002.1, forward strand.
ATGACTTTATTTGCCTCCGGCGCCCGCTCGAACAGTTCCTCAAAGAGGCTGACGGAATAGTATCGGTCCAGGCCCTCCTCCTGCTGGAAGCGTTCGTCCTCCTCCATGCGCCGGATCAGGTCGCTGTCTGACACAGGGGGCAACTGAAGGTGGTCTCCGATGAGGATGACCTTCCTGGCCTTGGCCATGGGGACGATTACGTCGTGGAGGGTAATCTGGCCCGACTCATCCACGATGGCAACGTCGTACTCCAGCTTTTTAAAGTTCCGGTCCGTTTCGCTGGAAATACAGGTGGCCCCGATGACCTTCACCTGGGCAAACAGGGCGTCCTCCAGTTCCTCGCAGCGGTTTTGCAGCTCCCGCTCCCACTGGCTCAACAGTTGGAGACGGGCTCTCCAGGTCCGCTCCTTGGCCTGGAGATCAGCCAACTCCCGGAGGATATCGGTCGCCAACTGGCCCACATCCACATCCCGGCTCCCCATGCCGTGCTCCACACAGTACCGGGCCAGCAGCTCTCGGGCAAAGGCCAGCCGCTCCTCGGTATGCTCCAGTTCCTGCTCCCACTCCTTCGTCCGTTTGGAGCGGAACAGGGCCAGCAGCTTCATCCACAGGCGCTGTCCCATCAGCCTTCGGCGCTCCTCCAGCAGCTCCTGATAGCGTCCGGCGCTCTGGGCACAGTCCTGGAGGGCGGAGATCTGGGGGGCAAGCTCTGTCATCTCCTCCTCCAGCCTGGCCCGCTGGCGACCGCTGTTTCGGAGCACGTTTCGCTGCATGGTCAGCAGCTTCCGGTTGGTCCATACCTCTCGGACTACGGGGACTTGGATTTTCTCCTCGTCAGTGGTCAGGCGGACACAGTCTACCTGCTTCTCCACCAGCTTTTCCAACACATTGTCCACCGCTAGATTGTTCTTGGAACTGATCAGCACCCGCATCCCCCGGTCTACAAACAGGCGGACCATCTCGATAATAATGGTGGTCTTTCCTGTGCCGGGCGGTCCCTGGACCAGCAGGAAATCCTTAGTGGCCACTGCCAGGTCTACCGCCCGTTTTTGGGCGGGGTTTCCTTTTCTGGCCACTTGCTCCACCGGCCCCATGGGGGCATACCGCCCTTCCAGCAGGATGTCCAGAATAGAGCGGTTCACCGCCTTGTCCTCCGCCAGAGTCTGGAAGGCGCTCTTCTGGATCGCGTAGCCGATATTGGGCCGGCTGAACAAAGTGCCCTCCTTCGGCAGGGCGTCCAGGGTACACTCCCGCCGCTGGGGCAGCTTGACCCATACCGCTGGGCGCTGGCTTTCATACCGGACGATGGTCCCAGTGCGCCGGCTGTTCTCTCCCGGCTCCTCACCCAGGCCGCACAGCACCACGCCCTGTCCCTCCAGCTCCTGACCGCTCTGGGAAGAAGGCTCGGCCAGCAGGAAACAGTAGGTGCCGCCCTCGGCGTTGAACTGGTCCGTGCTCTCGATACCCCGGTAGGACAGCCGGATGGCCTTCTCCTGCTCCAAAGCCGCCTCGGCGTCGATCAGGTCACAGTGAAGGGTACAGTAATCCACCCGTTTCTGCTGCTCCTCTTCGGGCCGCTGTTCCTCCTCCCGTTCCAACTCCACCTGGCCCAACAGGCAGAAGTAGCTGTCCACCCGGCTAATGAACTGCTCCACATAGGCCAACTCCACGCCGGACTGCCCCTTCCTGGCCAGAGATATTTTTTTATTGTGCCGGAAGCGGGCAGTCCGCCCTAACATATTCACCGTATCCAGGGTGGTCTTTCTGTGCCGGAAATGGATGGTAGCGTAGTAGTTGCCGCTGGAAACAAATTTTTTCCACTGCAGCTCAAAGACACAGTTAGCGGAATAGAGGAGGTATTGGGCATATTGCTCCGTAATCTTTCCTGGCTGAATCCACAAGTAGTCGTTCAGAGCCAGCTCCTCTTTGACCAGCCGCTCCAGCTCCCCGTTGGGGATGGTCCTCCGCTCCATCTGCTCCGACGGAAAGAACAGCGGAGTGGGGCCGGTCAGGTCCAGGCCCTCGGCCAGCTCCGCCCGTAGGGTGGCCGCCTGCCGCCCGTCCACAGGAGGTGTCAGCCCAGTTGGACAGCCAGCCACCTGCACCCCCGTCTGGCGGGCCGGAGGATTGCCCAGAGGGTATCCCAGATCACGTTCGGCCTGTACGGTCCTTTCCGTAGCTTCTCCGCCAATCCGGATTCCATTGGCCGCCTTTCCGGTCCCCACAGAGGCTCTGCCCCTCTCCTCCAGCCAGGCAGCGCCTCCATCGGCCCAGCGGAGCAAGGCCCCTATTTTTTCCCGAAAGATCCATAGTCCAGCAGGGATCAGAGGCAGAAAGAATTTTACATACTCGATCAGCCTCCACAGCAGGAAGCCTGCCGTCAGACACAGCAGCAGCCGGACAGTCAGCGTCCGCAGCAATATTCCATGCCTGTGTTCCTGTAGAAACACCAGGCTCCGGCTGCTGATACAGGCACTGACTCTCTCCGCGGCCAGAAAAAGCAGTCCGGTCCCGATTGGCCCTGACTCTATTATGATGTCGTAAAGAACATCACACAAAAACAACCATATCCCAATGGCAAGAAAGACCCATATCAAAGAAACCATACCGCCGCCTGCCGAGATCCAATCTCCGTATCGGCTTCCATCCCGGTATCTGTATTGTCCGTTTTTCTTTTTATGGATCAACCCCGTTCACCTCTCCTCTGGCTAAAGTCGGAACAGGTAGGGCGGCCGCCCCACCCAAAAGTCTGTGGGCAGCACGCCCGGCCACCGCAGCCAGCTCCCTGGCTTTAAGGCGGGGCCCCCCTCCGCCAGACAGAGCCGCCAGCTGCCAGCCCCATCCTCTGAGGGCAGTTCCTCCGGTCTGGCGGGTATACCGGCGGACAGCAGCAGCCAGCGTTCCCCGGCCACCGGGGGGACATCCATCTGCCCCTCCACAGTCAGCACAGCGCCGGCCATCTCCAGCTCACGCCCCGGCGCCAACGCCAGCTCCCGGGGCAGGAACACCTCCAGCGTCAGATCCTGGTCCGCCTCCCACACCATCCGGTGGACCAGCCCGCCCCGGTCCAGTCGGGCCTGGGGCCGTGGGATGGGAAGACGCACCTCCCCCAGCTCCGCCGGAGCCAATATCCCGTTCTCACAGCGCCAGCGGCCAGCGGCCAGCCGGTCCAATGCCTCCTGAGAGAACCAGGGTTGAAACAGCATCCGAAGCAGGCCCGGGGCCCGGGCTACATACTGGCTTTTCTTCAGCTTCTTACCCAGCGTATAGCTAGCAGCATCCCCCTGATCCCCGCTCTGGACATCGGATGGCCCCAGAGGACTATAAAATGTCCCTTCAGGCAGCAGATCGCTGAGGGCGTCTCTCTCCTCCAGCCCAAAGGGGGCCAGAGCTTGGGCCACGGCGGAGGCCGGTACCGGAAACAGATCCATGCACTGACCCCGCTCCATCTTCAGGCGGAGCGCCTTGTCAGCCATATGGGACCTCCTCTCTGCCAAACAGAGCCAACAGCTCACGGGCCTGTGCCCGGTCGCTGTCCCGGCCGCTGTGGTCCAAAATATCCTGGAGGAGCAGTTGGGGAACTCCATAGTGATGGGCGCTCCGGCCAAGCTGCCGGAACAGGTATTCATTCTCCTCCAGCAGCCGGCCCAGCTCCTCCGCCTGTACCCAGCTCAAGGTCCTGCCCCCCATCGCCAGCCGGTCTTTTCCCTGGGCCTTGGCCAGCTCCAGTTGTCCCTCCGCCCGATCCAAATAGTACAGGGCGGGCAGTCTGGGGTCGAAGGAGGGCAGACAGCCGCAGGACAGGCCGAAGCGAGGGCGGTAGGCCTCCAGCGCCGCCTCCCCCTCGATCTGCCGCTCCAGCTCCCGCCGCAGGGCGGCGGCCACGGACAGCGCCCGCTCCGGTGGGCACAGAAGCAGCAGATCATCCCCACCGGCAAAGAGGGGATATAGCTCCTCCAGGTGGGTGACAGCCCCCAGGATGGCCCGGTCCAGAGCCTGTCCCGCCGCCTCCCTCTGGTCCACGGTGCCGAAGGTGGAGAAGAACAGGCCCAGGTTGTCCAAGTCCAGCTTCAGCAGGCCAGGCTGTGCCCAGGGAGGCGGTAGGAGCTCTCCTTCCCCTTTTAGCAGGGCGGCAGGCTCCAGCCAGGGCATCCGGTCCCTCGCCCAATCCAGCCCGAACAGGGCCCGGCTCTGGAACTTATCCCGCTCCATGGCCCGGTGGACCTGGGCCATCCCGTCCGGCCAGGGCCCGCCCATCAGGCGTCTGCCCCCAGGCCGGACCAGTACAACAGGGACCGTGCCCGCCTCCAGCTCCAGCTGGCCGCCGGAGGCCAGAAACAGCCCCCGCTTCAGCCGGACCAGCTCCCTCTCCAGCTTTTCCAGCGGCGTCCCAGGCGCCGTGAGGAGCCAACCCTTTCCGCTGCTCATCATCAATGGATGGGGGCGGTAGCCCTCCATGGCCCGGACCAGGTGGGCCCCCACCGCCTCCGTCGCCAGGGACACATAGCGGGAGGCCCGCCGCACCATAGCCGGGGTCCACTCCCCGTTTATCCTGCCAAAAAGATAGCCCTGGATGCCGGACAGGGCAAACCCGGTAAGCAGCGCCCGGCTTTTTTCCGGGTAATCTGCCGGAAATTCCTCAAAAAACAAGCCGTACCGCTCCCCCATGGGTGACCTCCTCTCCGCTAGAAGCCTTTTATCGGATGGCCATAGCCATTGTTTTCCTGTAATTCTGCCGGTGGAGGTCGATGCTGCGGGTGGTGACCTCCTTCCCCCAGGCCAGAGCCACATATGCCTGATATACGTCTGTGGGCAGGGGCAGAGGGGGCTCCGCTCCGCTGTCCCGCTTTGGGACCAGAAGCCGGTATGCCTTCAGGGCCGTCCGGCCCAGCTCCGTCAGTGTGCGGCACACACAAGTCATGCAGTGGTCCAGAAAATCCAAGTCCATACTGCGAAACAGCTCCCTGGGGTGGCGCACCTGGCGGAGCCAGCCCTCTCTGGCCATCTGGGTCACATTATCAGTAAAAAACAGCTGGTAATAGGCAATGACCACGTCTTTCCTGACCGACCGGCCCCGCTCCTGCTGGAGCAGGAACACCTTGGCCGCCAGCTCACAGGCCATGGAGGCGAACACACTGTCCTCCTCCACCCGCTCCAGGGTCTTCAGCCCTTCCGGGTCCTGGACCATGTCGCCCAGCGTGGCCTCCTCCTCCCCCATCGGTACATCCAGCGAGAGGGCGCTGATGCCGCGGTAGACCGCCCGGCGCACCTCGTCCCTGCGGTCCGGGTCCGCCTCCCGGATGCGTTGGCGCTCCCCATGGGTCAATTCAGGCACACCGTCCCGCTCCCTGCGGATGAAGTCAGACTGCTTCCATTTCATCCCCTTGGCGATATATACCAGCCAGGGGGCCCGCTCCGGGTCAAAGCGAGGAACACCCTCCCCCTCCTGTCCTGGCCGACCAGTCAGGCCGTTCATGATCAGCTCGGTGAGCAGCTCCATCTTTAGGTCCTGTTCCTCATAATCCCGCCCGCTGTTGGCGATTCGGCGCTCCTGGTCCAGAGCTCGGCCCCCCAAGGTCCGTTCCATAGCCTCCACCGTGCCCAGCCAGATCTGGGTGGACAGAGCGGTCAGCCGCTCGCTGTTCCGGTCCTGGCCTCTGTTCACCAGCTCTACATACTGGGCGGCCAGCTGGTTGACCCGCTGCTCCTGTCGGGTGAACGCCGGTCCTGTTGTCCTCTCTTCCATCCCGCTTCCCTCCCCTCACAGGTTCAGGATGCGGTCCAGTACCGCCTTGGGGTCGGATACCCGCTGCTCCGCCAGGCGGCGCACGATGTCGTCCAGCGTGATAAGGGCGGTGATGTCATAGAGCTTTGCCGCCGGGGGCTGGACGCTGTGGTCCATCTGGCCGTACACCGCGCAGGTGATGGTCACATCCCTGTGGATCCGGTAGGCATACTGCATGGCCATCACCTCCACCAGCGGGGTGGGCTTGCTTCCGAAGGTAAGACAGGCATATAGATCGTCCCCCTCCTCCGTCCGGTCGATCAGCTTTTGAAAGGTGGTGATATGGCTGTCCAGGCTCTCGTCAAAGGGGACCTCCACCACCTCCACCCCCTTGGGACAGGAGAGTCCCCTGTCTTTGCAGAGGGCCTCCAATTCCTCTTTGAGCAGCTCCAGATTGCAGCGGCAGTTGTCATAGTCGGCCGACAGGGCAATAACACGGATCTCCTCTCCCTCCTGGCCATAGCCCCAGATCAGCGGGATCACCGGGAACCGGGTGGCCCCAGGATAGTCCAGCGCCCGGTTCCCCTGGGCCTGGTAGCGTACGTTGCTCAGGTCCCCGGCCTTCTGCCTGGGGATGACACAAATAAACTTCTTCATGGGAACGCGGTCCTTTCTGTTTGATCTTTCCTCCTGGCTCCAATTACGGAGCCATAACGGGCCATTTTTACATATTGTAGCACACATCCTCTCCGTTTGACAGACCTATCCGGCCCTTCTTCTCCCCTATCCGGACATTTTTTTACCAGAGAAGCGGGATTCCCTTGTTCCAAAGATGTTGGGATGCTATAATAATTATGATTATTTTCCGGCGGAAGCTAAAAGGGAGTGTCCCCATGTCCACACGGATCATCAGCTTTTTCAGCGATCTGCGTCCTGGCCTGACCGAACGTTTATACCGCTATCCCGGCCAGCAGGGCCGGCCGCCCCTGTCTGGAGCTCACACGAACGAGGCTCCGCTCTACTATTTGCTGACCACCTTTGCCCCGGTGGATGAGATCCTGTACCTACGCACCCGCCAGGTAAGGGAGGACCAGGTGGACTGTGGCCGCGAGGGATCCCTCACCGCTGAGGAGTACCTCCAGAAGCGGGTGGCCCGCTTCTGCCAAGACCGGGGGCTGCCCCAGCCCCAAATGACCCCTCTGGACTACGATCCGGCCAATCCGGACATGGAGCAGGCCCTCCGGGCCCTGCTGACCGGCATCCAGCCCAGGGACCGAATCTATCTGGATGTGACAGGCGGCCCCCGGAACGTCAGCTTTCTTATGCTGCTCCTCACCCGTGCTCTGTCCTATAAAAACTGCTCGGTGGAGCAGGTGGTATACAGCAGCATCGTCAACGGCCAGAACGCGGTGGTGGAGCTGGCCAATGTGCCCCAGCTCTTTGACATCATCAACGGCCTCCATGAGTTCACCTCCTTTGGCAGCGCCGACACTCTGGTACGGGTGCTGGCCCAGGACCCCGCACCTCAGGTACAGGACCTGATCCGTGACCTCCAGGCCTTTACCGAGGCCATCCGCCTGTGTCGGGCGGACCTGGACCTTCTGGAGCAGATGCTTGCCGACCTGAACCGCGACCTGGACCGGTGTGGAGCACTCCAGGACAGCCACCCCCTGTTATCCGCTCTCCTCCCTGTCTTTCGGCAGGAGCTGGGCTTTGGCGACCGGAAGCTTACCATCACCGGCCTGGTCCGCTGGTGCGCCCAAAACCGGATGATTCAGCAGGCTATGACCATCTATAATGAGCATCTGGCCCACGCCATGATCCAGGGGGAGACCCCCTATCTTCTGGTATCCCCTGATGCCAGGGAGCTGCTGTCCCGTGAACCCTTCTACGCCAAATCCCAGAGAGAGGTCACCGACTCCGACTGCTTCCAGAGCTTCTCCTACCATCTGGTGGCCGAGCTGGAGCGTTGGGCCGCTTCCACTGGAAACGTTCCCTTCCCCAAGCTCGCCGGAGCAGAGCGGCGGCAGATCCTCCAGCAGGCCCTGTCCCAACCGGGGGTCCGAGCAGCTCTGATGGTAGAGGCCGCCGCCGACCCGTTAGAGGGGACGGCCATTCCCCCTGCCCTGCCCAGCCTGCCCGTGGAGAGTCAGGCTCTGGTCCACCTTCTCCGGGCCCTGTTCCAGTCCCCTGGACAGCGGCGGACCCGAGAGGGCAGCTTGTCTTATCTGGCCCAGCAGGACCAGTTGGAGCTGGCTCTGCCAGTGCTTCAAAAGGACTGGAAAAAGGATAGCCAGATGGCCGATGTACTGGAGCGGCTGGCCGATCCCGGACACAATGGCGACCGTCTGCGCCGGATTCTCCTCACCCCGCTGTCCGCCGCCCCCTACCGCCAGGTGGTGCTGGACCTGCTGGACCGCCGGAAGCTCCGGCTCCGTCCCGGTGCGTCGGTGGCGGTCTTTGTCCGCCTGGCCCTGGACAACCAGTATGTCAACCTGATGCGCAACCAGATCAACCACGCCTTGGGCGACTCCAGCAACCGGGGCAAGATGCACGCCCTGAACCGGCTGGGCTACCATGCCAACCTGGGCCGTCTCACCACCCAGGAGCTGGCCTCCTTCTTCCTGGAGTCTGTAGGCCGGCTGGAGCACTTGGGCCGCGAGGTCAAGGCCGCCAGCGGCGCTCCACTCCCCCAGCCGCCGGAGTCCCCATCCCCCCAGGTCACAGAGGACCTTCTGCGCCAGCTCCAGGAAAAGGCCAATGCCAAGATGCTATGAACTATATTTCAAAGGAAAATGCCCCGGCTGTTCTTTTTGAACAGCCGGGGCATTTCTCTATGAAAAAAAGTTTCCTGCTTCACTTCTCTGACTGATCCTTCTCCGGATAGGGTAACTGTACGGTCCAGCGCCTGCCGGATATCCCCAGCGGCCCCAGGCCGCTGTTAGAAAGGAAGGATTTATGATGAAAAACTCCCGTGTCCCGGCCCTCCTCCTGGCCATCAGTCTGATCACGACCTCACTCCCCGCCGCCTTCGCCGCCGGTGAGGCGGCGGGCCAGAGTACCGCTTCTTCGGTCGTCCCACTCCTCTCCCATGCGGGGGTGGACGGCGCGTCCTCCTTCCTCTACCTGCTGGGCACCCTTTTGGGGCCCAACCCTCTGCTGGCCCTGATGCAGCAGCCCTCCGAGTCGGAGGAAGTCCAGCCGGTGGAACCCGCGGCCCCCGCCCTGCCCGACCGTCGGGTGATCGACACCCCTTACATCAGCCAGGTGACCCCGGTGTACGCCCCGGTAGGCTGCGAGCCCACCTCCCTGCTCATGGGGCTAAAGGCCAAGGGCTATGCCCAGGAGGTAGACCTGCGCTCCTTCCTGGATGCCATGCCCAAGCATGAGTACGACCCCGCCCAAGGCTTTGCCGGCTCCCCTTATCAGCCCGACCAGAGCAAACGCACCACTATCTACCCCGCCAAGCTGGCGGAGTACGGGCGCAAGTACGGAGACGTGGCGGATTTCTCTGGACGGTCTGTGGAGGAGCTCCAGAGAGAGCTGCTGTCAGGCAACCCTGTCGTGGTTTATGTCACTCTCTGGTGGGCGGAGCCATACTACCGCACTTACCGCATGGGGGACCATGAGGAGACCTTGCTGCGAAACAACCACGCAGTCCTTCTGTGCGGCTATGACAGCCAGACCGACCAGTACAATGTAGCCGACCCCTATAACGTGAAGTGTCAGGGGCAGGACTACTTTTACTGGCAGGACGCCTCTGTGCTGGAGCCTCTGTACCTGGTCCGGCAGCACGCCGTGGTAGTGCGGTAACTTTTTTCCCAGCTCGCTTCTCTCCCTCATTTCCGTCCGGACAGTACCCTGGGCACCGGAAGCGGTGGGAAAAATAATTTTTCTGTTTCCCTTCTCTCCCGCTCCCGGAGCCGGACAGTACCTTGTAAGTCACAGCGGCCCGGCATCCGTCGAAAGAAAGGAGGTCGCTATGGACCATTCTCCTCTGTCCCATTCCATCGCCGCCATGGTTCGGCGCGAGAGTGTTCAGGCCCATCGGGAGCTGGACCGCCGGCAGGAGCAGCTCCAGCAGTTACTGGACTATAACCAGACCCACGACCTGGACCCCAGGCTGACGGAGGGCTTTTACCGCTGCCTGCGGACCGCCCTCCAGGCTATGGACCTGGCCCAGTGGGACGTTCTTTCCCTCTCCTTTCTGGACCCCCTCCCCTAGTCAATGCCGGCCCCTGGAGGAGCCGCCGCCTGACTTCTCCCATTCCGTCCCAATATGATACATTTAAGGAGGTTATAGATATGAAAGAAATTTTTTGGATCTCTCATTCTCCCATCCACCAGGAGGAGTACCAGGACCTCTGCCAGCGGTCCGGAGCGCCTCTTCTCATCCGGCCTATGGAGCCGGAATCGCTGGAGGAGCAGCTCCAGCTGCGGGGCAGCCGGGTGGAATCTCTGGTAGTCAACCTGCCTCTGCCCAAGGCCGCCCAGGTCTTCCGCACCGCCGCCGGCCGCTTTCCGGTCCTGTTCCGGGCCTCCCAGAGGATCGCCACCGGGCGCAAAGTCCCCGGCTACTGCAGCGGGCTGCCGGAAGACGAGTACGAAAAGCGGTTTGTGGGCTGGCGCAGGCTGTTCCGCTGCGACGTGGAGGAGCTTCCCGCCGCCCAGCTCTCCCTTCCCCCCGCGTCTGGCCGTGTCTTTCTCTGGCTGTCCCGCCACCAGCTCTCCCAGCCGGCCCTGGACGCTCTCCAGGCCGACTGCGGGCCAGTGACGGTCCTCCAGTACCCCCTCCCCATCCGGGATGTAGCTGACCTGCTCCCTCTGCTGCCTATGGCCGACCTTGTGGGGGCTGTTCTGCCCCCTCAGATGCTGTCCCAGCTGAAGCTGCTGCTTGGGGACACCCCCCTCCTCCGCTCCGATTTCTCCCCCCAGGACGGCTTCCATCGCTGGCAGACACTCCTCTCCTGCTCTGTGGAGTATGAGCTTTTACCTCAGTTGGTCCCTGAACAGCTCCACACCGCTTGATTCTATCCCTCTATCCTCATTTTTTGTATACAGAAAGGAGTTTTATGATGAGAAACTACACCCAGGAGCAGAAGCTCCAGCTCCAAACTCTGATCAGTCAGGAGGCAATGCTGCCCGCCAAGCTGTTCAAGTACCTACGCTCCGAGGAGCATCTCCCTTCTCTGTTGGCCCTGGTGGATGTGCCCGGCTTTTCGGAGCCCCTGATGTGCTCCGTCCCCGCCAATCAGGTGGACCGGTTGAATAAGTCCGTGTCCATCCGGGACCTGCAGCCGGGCTTCCGGGTGGTCCTCCGCGGGCTTGAGGAAGACGGCAGCCTGACGGCCTCCCGCCGGCGGGCCCAGGAGCTGATCTATGACCGCCTCTTCCTTCATCCCGACCGCCGCCAAGTCTACCAGGGCCGGGTAATGGGCATCTCCCCGCAGGGCTTCTTTCTGATGGTGGAGGATCAGCCCGCCATCCTCCTCCGGGAGTTTTACCGCCCCACAGAGGGGCAGGAGGTCTCCGTGGGCGACCTGCTCCCTGTCTGTTTCGCCAACTCCTCTCCCCATCAGCGGCTCTGGTTCCGCTCCCCCCAGGATGAGAACTACCTCAACTATCCCTTCCTGGAGGAGCTGGAGCCCGGCCTGATCTTCCCGGCACGTGTCGTGGGCACTCGGAACGCCTCTATTTTCTTCCAGATCTTTCCCGGCTTCAATGCCATCTCCCCCCGCCCGGATGGCTGGCAGGCGGCAGCGGGTGACCAGATCCTATTCCAGATCAGCGGCGTATCCCGGGATCAGGCCAATCTTAAGGCCTGGGGCAGACCCCTGTGCCCCGTAGCCTGAATCTCACACCCGGTGATGATTTGATTTGAATGGAGGTTTTTTAGATGGATACACTTTACACGCTGAAGGACCGGAATCAGCGCTACTATGCGGCCCAGGTCCCTGGCGGCCGGACCGACTGCCCAGACCGGGCCGACACGCTCACTCTGGATAAAGTCAGGGAAGTGATGAAGCGCCCTGCCATGGCCGGCAGCTGCTGGCAGATGGAACCCGCCGCCAAGACCAAGTCCACCCCCGCCCCTCTGCGGCCCTTTGACTGTTTCCCTACACCCAGGCCAGAGGTACAGGCGGGCTCCGCCCCAGCTCCTGTTCCTGCTCCGCCCTCGGATGTAGCCCCCTCTCCCTCTGAACTTCCGTCCCGTTCCGCCGTCCCCCTTTCCCCCGCACTGGGGCGGCTGGCCTCCTCCCTACGCGCCTTTTTGACCCAGCAAAAGGGGCAGCTGGAGGCACGCCGGGACCAGCTCCGTGGTCGGAAGGATTCTCTGCTCCAACAGGCAGCAGCGAACCAGCTGACGGGGCAGGCGCTTACCCAGTTCTACCAGCAGCTCCAAAACACCCTGCTGGAGTCCGCTCAAGCGGAGCAGGACCTAGCCCTGGCAGTGGAGCTTCTGTCTGCCCCAGACGATAACCAACTGCTCCAGTCCCTCCAGCGGGCGCAGAAGGGAGGGGCAGCGTGAGCTTCGCCGGAGGAAGAGAAAAGGGCATTTCCTCCAGTATCAGGAGGAAACGCCCTTGCTCCGCCGAAATCAGAGCGCCTTCAGTTCTGTCTGTCCAGCTCCCGACGGACAGTCCGAGACAAGAGCTCCTGCCCTTCGGGAGAGCGGAGCACTTCTAGTACCATCGTCCGCACCAGCTCCTGAAAGGGAGCACTTCGCAGGAAGGAATCGAACACAGTTCCCTCTCCTCCCACAGACTGAGCGGAACTCCGAGGCTCCCGCCTGGGAGGGGGAGATTGGACCGGGTCCTCCTGGTACGCGCCTTCTAGCCAGCTTTCTTGACGGGTACGGTCGTCGCTCTCTCCCCGGAGGTAAAATATGGACACGCCAAAGTAGGCGGCCAGCTTCTCCTGCTGCTTCTGGTTGGGTGTTTGGCGGCCCGTTTCAAACTTCTCAATGGCGTTCTTAGGAAGGCCCAGAGCTGCGGAAAGGCCAGGCCGGCTCATTCCCCGCTGGGTCCTCAACTCCTCGATTCGCTGTGCCAATGTGATCATGGTCATTTCCCTCCTGGTTTTGTTGTCTTCCAGAGCCTATTATACCTCCTCTTTTCCTCATTGGAAAGAGGTATGCGAAGGCCGTCCACGTACTCATGTGGACGGCCCTCTCTTGTTGTCGTCGCTGCCCCTATCTTCTGTTCCTATTGACACCATAGTCCTTCCTGGTAAAATAGGAACTGCTCATACCAGTGTCAAACGGTATTTCCCGCCAGAATAATAGCTGGGTGGTAAGGTGAACTATGAGCCCCCCTGACTTTTGAAACCGTTGGCATAGGAGAGCGGACAAATGACGTCTCTTTTGCCACAGGCATAAAAAGACGTCGGAGCAAACGATATAACGTTTGCTCCGACGTGGCGGAGACGGTGGGATTCGAACCCACGTGCGGTTGCCCGCAAACTGATTTCGAGTCAGCCCCGTTATGACCACTTCGATACGTCTCCATTTGGATTCACATTTAAGTCTATGTGATAGGATATCAAACTATTGGGGAGAAATCAAGCACTTTCTTGTTCTCTCTCCAGGAAAGGACAAACGATGTATCGTATCCTGTTCGTATGCCACGGCAACATCTGCCGCAGCCCCATGGCGGAATTTATTATGAGGGATCTGGTCACACATGCTGGTCTTGGTGGGAAGTTTCATATTGCCTCTGCCGCCACCAGCAGGGAAGAGCTGGGAAATCCAGTCTATCCTCCTGCCCGGCGCAAGCTGGCGGAACATGGCATCAGCTGTGCCGGCAAGACGGCCCGGCAGCTGACACAGGAAGATTATAGCCAATATGATCTTCTCATTGGCATGGACCGCACCAATCTCCGCAATGTGTCCTATATCTTAGGCGGCGACCCAGAGGAAAAACTCCACCTGCTGCTGGAGTTTGCGGGTCGTTCTGGAGAGGGCATCGCGGACCCCTGGTATACAGGCGACTTTGAGAGCACCTTCCGGGACGTTTTAGCCGGCTGTAAGGGGTTATTAGCTCACTTTACCGGTACGAAATAAAACAGAGAGTGGAGCACAACACTCCACCCTCTGTCACTCTTTTCTTAATTAGCCGAAGTAGCGCTTCAGCAGGCCCTCAAAAGCCTTGCCGTGACGGGCCTCGTCGCGAGCCATCTCGTGGACGGTGTCGTGGATGGCGTCCAGGTTGTACTGCTTCGCCAGCTTGGCCAGCTCGAACTTGCCGGCTTAAAAATTGGCTGTTTCCCTGGAAAATCAAGCGAAATGGGAACATATTTCAAAGCACTTCGGAACACCTTTTTAACATCTTTTGTACAAGTCTGGTACATCTTTTTAAGTGAAAAGAGCAGCCATGTACCATTTTAGTACAAGCCTTGGAGGTACTAAAATGGCAAAAGCAAAAGATGCTGGGGTGTTCAAGATGGAAAATGGCCTGTGGGCCTACCGTTTCGCCGTGATGATTGACGGGAAACAGGTAGCGCGGCGGAAGTCAACCGACGAACACGGAAACAAGCTGCACACGAAAAAAGAGGCCATAAAAGCGCGGGAGGCGGCAATCGAACAGGCTCACTTGGAGCGGAACCGTCAAAAGAAACTCCGTAGAAGGACGGTCAAAGAAGTCTATTCCGAATACTGTAAAAACGGACGTTCAGACCGGGCCTATCAGACCATCCGCAAGCAAGACAGCCTTTGGGATAATCACCTGTACGCCCGGTTCGGAAACCGTTATGTGGACGATATTAGCGTTGCGGAAATTTACGACTACCTTTCGGAACTGTACCACACAGAGGGTCTTGCTTATACCTATGTGGAGAGCTTTTTGAAAATGTTCTACCTGATTTTTGGACAAGCCTACTCCCGGAATTACCTGGACGTAGACACCTACAATAAACTCTGCGTCAATAAAGACACCAAAATCCACATGCCAAAACGGAAGATAAATGATGATGACGATATTATTTCCTTTAGCAAGGAAGAGCTTGCCGTCCTGGATAAATACTTTAAGGGCACGAACGCGGAAACGGCCTACATGCTGGGGCGGTACTGCGGCTTGCGTATCAATGAGTGCTACGGCTTGAAATGGTCAAATGTGGACTTGGAAGCAGGGACAATTGCCATTGACAGGCAGATGCAATATCAGGACGGGCTTATCAAACTTGTCCCCGTTAAGACGCGGAGCGGCAGACGGACAATCTACATGAACGACAAATTGAAAGTGTATTTTCAAGACTTAGCGCGGCGGCGGGCGGAAGATGCCGTCAAGTTTGCCGCCGTCCGGGAACAGAAACAGCGCTTCATTGATGACCTGGACGGAAGCAAAATTTCTTCCACGGAGCTTGTGAACTGCCTCCCAAACGGGCAAATCCAGACGGTGAACTCCATGAAATATCCCACGCGGGAGATAAAGCGCATGGGGATAAACTTCAAATATCACTACCTCCGTCACACATACGGGACGATGATGGCGGAACTGAATACGCCGCAGCACCTTCTTTGTGCGCAAATGGGCCATGCTTATATCCATGTAACGCAGAAATATTACCTCGCGGTCACCAAATCGGGGGTAGATTTGCTGAAAAGTAATATAAATCTGCTCTAAATCGTTGATTTTAATAGAAAACGGCGGGATTTCAGCAAAATCCCGCCGTTTCTTAATACATTTCCCGGATTTTATCAAGAAATTCCTCAAATTTCTTTACAACTGGCTCCGGGGAGATGATTTTTGCCATTCGACCAAAGCCACAAATCCACCCGAAGAATTGATTGCTCACTTCCACATCAGCGGTCACATAAAAATGGTCATCGTCCACCTTTTCATAAATAACGCCGCGCCGCCCAAAGCGGTCAATGACTGTATTAAGCAGTTTTTTTGTAATAAACCGCATTTTAACACGCGTTCTTTCCCCGCTGTACATGGAAAAGGTGCGCTGCATAAAAGTCTCTACATCAAGGTTTGCAAAGGCTTCTGCCCCTTCTCGCGGTTCGTCCACAAAGCACACATTTTTCATTCGGTCAACGCGGAAGGTGCGCCTCTTCTGATTGATATTGTCAAATGCCAAAAGATAGTAGTTGCCCGCATCAATGACAAGATAAAATGGGCTGACAATATACTTGGTGCGGCGCTCTGTGGGCTTATCCAAATTTCCGATTTCATAGGCGAGATACTGGAAGCTGATTTTCTGCGGCTTGTGGGGGCTACCATCCAGCATAGTTGCCATAGCGTCATTGATTAGACTGATATTATTGAGAACGCTCTTATTTACTGTTTTTACCCGGTCAATCACAAGAGCGTTGTTGCGTATCTTCTCCGCCTGGTGTCTGCTGACAAAATCGCTGACGATGGCGGCAAGGCGGTCTGCCTGTGCCTGGGGAATAAACTTTGCAGAATAGACGCACTCCGCAAGTAAGCGTATGTCGTTCAAATCATAGCGGCGTTGCCGTACATAGAACCCCTTTTTCTTGCGGTGCGGGTCAAATATGACAAGTCGCTCTTCTTCATCGGCTATTGCCTCTTCTGCCTCCTGGAGCGTTTTCCCGTTTTCTATCATCCATGTGGCCTTGTTGATTTCCTCAATATCCTTGTAAACGGAGCGGCGTTCTGCGTCAATCCCTATCTCATTCAAATACGCCACAATGTCATCGGCTGTCACAACATTGTTTTCATCCGTTTCCCGCAAGAGAAACTGCAAGACAAGATAGGGCTTTAGCTTCTGATTGGGCTTCTTGCCGCGATTTATCTGTAATTCATTTCTCTCTTCGCTCTTCTCTTTCACATTCGCGGCCCCCTTTACATATTTCTATGTCAAGTGTACCACAAAAGCACAAAAAATGCAGTAAAAAAACAATAAGGCCGGGCCGCTCGTTGAGCGGCCCGGCCGTCAAATTAGTTGCGTATGCTTCTCAATAGCGGCCTCTATCCGTTGCGGCTCAATGCCGATATAGCGCTGTGTCACGGCGGCGGAGCTGTGTTGTAATAGCCTCTGCACCAGAGCAATATCGTAGCCGTTCGCCTTGTATATCTCGGTGGCGTACCACTTGCGGAAGCTGTGTGTGCTGATACCCTCAAAGCCCAGGTAGTCGCACACGATATGGAGCTGTTTCTGTATGGCTCGCTCGGTGATGGGGAAAATCAGATCTTCACGGCGGATATTGTGGCGCAAGCAATAATTCTCTATGTATTGCTGGATAACAAGCGGAACCGTGAACACGCGGCGCTTCCCTGTTTTCTGCTCGGTGATTTCAAGGCGGTATCTGTCCCCGTCCCGAACAATATCGCAGGGGCGCAGCTTCAATATATCGCTGATCCGCAAGCCCAAATTCCCTTCCAGCACAAGGGCGGTGGCTATGCGTTCATTGGGGCGGCAACCACTGAACCCCTCGCGCATGGTATGGATTATCTCTTTATATTGCTCGGTGGTGAGCGCCTTTGTTTTCTTGTTCATGGTGGCCTCCATTGTCAAAAGTTCGTTATTTCAAGCGGGAAAGTTCGTGTATAATGGGCGGCGGCGGAAAAGTCCCGTGATTGCTCGGTTTTGGTGTTCGTATAACCTGCATTATACGAACTTTGGGGAATTGGGTGGGGATTGCTCCCCACCCTTCCCTGTCACCCCGCAAGCACCATCGGTGCGCTGCAATCTAAACAGGCTATGTGGACTTCCTTTGTGGCTCGAACGGAATTCCCGCAGCAGGGGCAGATATATTTTCTCGTGCTGCTCGTCCTCGTTGGTGTGGTGCCCTCTGCTCCGCTGTGCGTCCCTGTCCCGGTGATATGGAACCCGGCGAACTCGTTGCGGCTTATGAGAATGTCAGTCAAGCCGTTCTCCAATATGAAGTCCAGCAGCTCGTCAGAGGGGCTTGTGTGGCTCCACCCGTATTTGTCGCTATGCTCCACGATTAAACCGTGGGCCTCGGCGGCGGCTTTGAAGCGGCGATTGTGGTAGGTGTTGCCCCGGCTGCAATCCTGTATGCCGTTCTCGTAGTTGTAATAATGTACCATTTCGTGAAGCAGGGTCGCGGCCACGTCCTCGATGGGCCGGGCCAGTGTCCCGGCTCCTATGTTGATTTCGTGGGTGCCGCCCAGCTTGGAAACCCAGGTATCTTCCCGCAGGGAGAAATGGCCGTAGGCGCGGGGCGTGGATTGAATGGTGATCGTCGGCCTTGAAAGTGCATTTTCAAAAAATTCAGCGTTCAGCAGGTCAAAAACCTTGTTCAGATACCCGGCCACGCGGTTATAGCTTGTCAGTTCTTTCATGTCTTTTTCTCTCCTATTCTTGATTTTGGGGAGAGGGCAAGCTATAATGTTCTTGCCCTCTCCGTGAGGTTTGGGTAAAGCTCTTTGTCCTCTGCTTTGGTCGGCGTGTCGGACAAGGGGCTTTTCTTTAGGCGCTGATGGAGAAGCGGCGGCTGGCGCTCTGTTTGGTGTACTCCTTATACAGTTCGCCGTGGGCCTTCTTGAAGGCCGTGGTGTCGAACCGATTGGAGAGAACCGAAGTCCAGCGGACGATATACTTTCCAGCGGTCATTTCCTCGGTGTCGCGCTCCATCATTTCAGCCTTGATACTGTCCCGAATGGCCTCTGCCTCCGCCTTGGCTTCCTCAATAACAGCTTCCCACTCATTCAGCGCCTCGATTTTGGCTACCAGTTCGTTCTTGCTCATGTTCATTCTCCTTTGCTTTTTATTTGGGGTGTTCCCCTTAACTGATTATAGTTTACACCTTTTTTAAGTGTAATTCAATTCGCAAAATACACAAGATTTACACTCAAATTATGTGTAATTTCAACACTTGAAAAAGGTGTAATTTTGTGTTAGAATAAGGACAATGGAAGAGAGGCGCAATTTTTGGAGCGCCCCGGAGGGAGGGCCAAACATGCCAATCAAATACAAGATTGATGTAATCGCCGCGCTGAAAGAAGCCGGGTACAACACCACAAGAATACGGAAAGAGAAAATCATGGGAGAGGCCATGCTGCAAAAAATCCGCAGCGGTCAAATGGTGTCGTGGGCCACCCTTGAAACCATTTGTGGGCTGCTCAACTGTCAGCCCGGCGATTTACTGGAATACGTCAGGGAGGCCCCGGACAATAGGTAATTTATGGGAATTACAAAAGGCCACTAATGCGGATAACAATAGTACGAAAATCCAGCGCAGCGCAAAAAACAGGAAGCGCGTCGTGACGTTCGCCACGACGCGCCAGCTTCAAGCGATACTTGGGAGGTGTGCCGCCATGTTCGGAGATACGGATTTGCCCCTTGCCCTTATCATGGAAGAGATTTTAGGCTGGGAGAAGAAGCCCCAGGATAACGAAAAGGACGAGCAGAAAACGACTGATAAACAAAAATGACAGAGGGGGCGGGAGTGTAACTCCCGCCCCCCTATTGGTTAAGCCTTACCGTTTTTCAAAATAATCGCTCAAAGCCCGGTCAAGCTCTCGCTGGATGGCCTCGCGCCATTTCCGGTCAGCTTCCAGCATCGCGACAAATTCTTCCTTGGCGCGCTTGTAGTTCTCAAAGGCGCTGGGAGCTTCGCCGCCCATCGGTTCAACGATGTGGGCGTACTTGTACTTGCCGGGGAGCTTGTCAAAGCTGTTTTCATAGGGAAGTCCCTAAACTGTGATTGTGAGCATTTTGTTGCCTCCTTTTTTTGCACCTACACTTTCAAGTGCAGGAAGCGGATTTTTACCCGGCCCCGTGGGTCTTATTATTTATATAAAATGACGCACGGGGTCAGGTGAATTGCGCCAGCGGTCACACGGAATTTCTCACATAACGGCCTTTCTTGACGCGCAGAATAAGGCCGTACTTTACAAACTTGTCCAAAGTTTTTCGGCTAAAGCCCTGGTCAAGAATTTCTTGTGCTGTCCATGTGTCGCCCTTCAACTGTGTAAACCGCTCTTCGGTCTGTCTGCGGCCTAATTCTTGATTGTGGACAGCGTTGTGTTCCGCATTGTATTGGCCCATCTCTTTTTTCAGGTCATAGGCCTGGACAATCTCGGTGTCTCTCTCAAAATCAATGGTGAAGGAATAATCACCATCGGGAATATCATCATCGAGCGGAAACGGGAACGGCTCGTAGCCATTGGACAGATAGCGGAACACCCATGTTTTCAGAAGTTTTCCCTCTTTGCCGGGGAGCGTCATGTACATTCCATTTTGATAGTACAGCATCATAACGGCTGTGTCGTAGCTCGATTGAAACAGTTCGTCGGCTCCGCCGTCTGGCTGCTTCCGCAGAGCGGTCAGCTCGGCGCGGCGGCTGTCCATGAAGAAGAGAATGGGCTTTATCCATCCTTCCCAGGTCATAGGTACGCCGTGGTAGGTAACGCTCTTTTCGTCAAGATTGGCAACGTAATAGCACCACACACCCTTGGCCGCGCCGCGCACATCTAACGCCACGCCAAAGGAAATCATCTTTTCGTGGCCGCTCTCCCACCCCATACGGTTCAACCAGCGCTGCGCGGTTTCGGCATGGTGAGACTGGCAGAACAGTTCCAAATCTCTTTTGTCCTGCTCTCTCACATGGACAAGAGGGAAATGCTGTGAAAGAATATGGTATTGGAGCTTCGCCCTCTAATTCCCGCCCAGGCGGAAAATATCATCCGTCTTGAAGCGCACCTTGTAGGGGTACTTTTTGTACTCTTGGGGAAATACCATTTTCAAGAAATCCCCCCTATCCTATTGTTTACCGTCATAGACAATCAGATGTCTCGCACCGCTTTGTTCCTCCAAAACCTCATCTTCCCCAAAGGCATTGGGGAGAATTGTTTTCCTAATGGCCGGAACCACCACCCAGGCTATCGGTTTGCCACGGAAGGTCAGGGGCGCGGAGGTGCCCGCGCCCTCGGCCTCATGTCCCCGTTCACACGGCGGAGCGGAACACAGTTCGGTATTTCCACTCAAAAGGCACTCTCAGCAACCAGTTCCATCCAAATGGAATTTTTCAACTCTGTTTTTGGGCCTCGGCTGCAAATGTTCTCCCATGTTCGGGCACAACCTTGTGGCTGGAAGCTGTGGCCCGGAGCGCTCCACCAGCGGAACACCTTACCGCCCAGCTCTGCCCCGAAAACATGGAAAATATCAATTCCGATACTGAACCACTGTTCACGGGAGCAATCAGAAGATTGCGTTTTCAGGTCATCGAAAACCTTTTGCTGCTTTTCGGTCATCTCTTGGCGCAGGCTCTCTTCGCTCACCTTGTCAAGCAAAGGCGTATTTCTGCCCGTACTCTGCCGCTTTCCGTTGCTGCCGTCCATTGGGCGCTTCAACTGGAAGTGCGCCTTGATAAGCTCGTAGAGGGGCTGTGTTTTGTCTGTCAATTCAAGGCTATTGTCCCACGCTTCCCACTCGTAAATGAAGTGCAGCGCATCGCAGAACATGTCTACCTTGTTACGGCCATCGGTGGTCACACACCCCGTCTTACACACAAAGCTCTCTGTGCCCTCGGCGGTCAGAAGGTTAATACTGTCGAAGAGCGGTGCGGCGGCTCTCTTATCCACGCCGTAAAACATGTGATAGCCGCCTCCCTGGGAGCGCGTTACCCTGTCGGCAAGGCTCTTTGCCCCCTGGAAAAAGGCGCTCTGCGTATCGACCTTACCATCTACTTTGTCAAAGTCGATGACAAAGAGGTGCAAATCGCCGCACTTGGCATTGTCCAGGTAGAGGCTCACACGCAAACTTTCAGCGCCGCGCCCTCGGTTTTTGCTGTGCAGATAGGTTTGCATGGCTCGGTTAGCATCTTCATAGGATAGCTCATACTTTTTATAGAGATTTCCATTCTTGCCACCGAATAGCTTACACATGCGGCCCTTTGTGTCGATGAAAACAGGAACCTTGATGATTTTTCCATTCTAATTTTTGGCTTTTGCGCCCAGCACAAAACAATTATTCATGCTCATTTGGGCATCCTCCTTTTGTATAAAAAATTTAATTTGCAAGCGGCAAGACAGTCTGCTGGGTGGTCACCTATTGGTAAAGGACACGATTACCACAAAGGAACAAGATATAACGATTTCCCAGCACCGTGACGTTATCTTGTTGCTTGTCCTTATCAGTGAGAGAATTTGAGGATTTTCTTTCTCAATCCCCCTCTCTCACTTTCTACATATATTATACCATAAAAATATTTTTGCGTCAAATAGCCGCTATTTTCGTTAAAAGTTGCTTATTCTGCAACAAATATCGAAGTTTGTGGAGGCGCAAAAACTCTAATTTCTTTGCCATGCTCCACTTCCAAACCCGCCTGTTCCAACACACAAAATTTCCGTTTGAAAGTGCATTTTCAATTTGGAGCGGAACCGGACAACAAAAAAGTGAAGCGGCTGGCAGCACCGCTTCACTCACTCAATCGTCATAATGGCCTTTGCATTGATAGACTTCGACCTGTCCATCGACCATGCGGTAAACAAGTCTGTTCGTATCGTCAATGCGTCGGCTCCAATAGCCTGATAGGTTTTCCTTCAATGGCTCTGGCTTGCCAATCCCTTCAAATGGACTTCTGCAAATGTCCTTCAACAAGGCATTTATCCGTTTCAGTGTTTTTCTGTCCTGTCCCTGCCAAGATAGGTATTCTTCAAACGCCTGTTCCGTGAATGTGATGTTAGTCCCCATCGGCAAGCTGCTCCAACTCGTCCATAGACTTGACTACCACCTTGCCCTGCCCGGCCTGCTTGATGCTGTTGTCCAATGCCCGCATGTTACTGTCACTGTAAAAGGGGTCTGCGTAAATCTCAAAGGGGATTTTGCCCTGCCGCAAGGTTTGGCGCACAAAGATATTGAAGGCCGTTGTCATGCTCATACCCATGTCGGCAAAGACAGCTTCGGCACGCTCTTTCAGGTCTTTGTCAATGCGGATATTGAGGTTTGTTGTTTCTGCCATTGTGACCACTCCTTTCTATGGCACTACTATTCTATTCCTTTTTACGCGCAATATCAATACTTTGCGCGTAAATTTACATAGTGTTCATGTTTTTCCTTTTGCTTTGAGCTGTCAAATTCACTTTTGAAAGTGCATTTTCAATTTGGAGCGGAACCCTGATTGCGAGCGGGTGAAGGAATTTCCCTTGTAAGAAGGTCAACTGGTAGGCTGGGAGTACCCCCAGGTGGAGCGGAACAGGGAAGCGCCTCGCGGCGGCGGGGGATGGTTCTGGGAAAATACAGTTGTAATTTGCGGCGGCGGCTTTTCTTGGGAGTTTTCCCGACCGCTGATAAATCACGGAGAACACGACCGGGAACGGCAAACAAGGGATATTTAACGCCCAAAGAGAGGGCGGGAGTTCCCCACCCTCTCTTTGGCCTTTTGATAAGACATAGCTTCGCTGAGAGCATCTCTAATAAGGAGTATTTTATCCGTCCCGCCTTGCATAGCGGTCAAGTTTATTTATTCTTTTCCGGCGCGTAAATCCAGCCAAGATAACACATTTGCTCCCCTTCTGAAAGAACGGTACCATTTTCATCAGTGTAGCCATAAGTGTCGCGATTCGTGTTCCCTGAATACGAAGATGTCCTACTGATTTCAATTAACCGTCCGTCGGAGTCGTAATTGAATGTATAAACTGCGTAAGCATCTTCTGCACTTAACATTCTTCCATTCTCATCATAGCTGGTAACTGTGGCAGTACCATCTGATGTCCGAAAGCCAGTAACTCTTCCATCGTCCCCATAAATATAGACACGGGCCCCATCACCAATGAGTTTCCCCTCGCTGTCGTAGCCATAATAATATTCAAAGGGGCCATAATTTGTATTACCAGTTCTCCGGATTGTTACTAAATAAAAATCTTTCAGCAATTCTTCGCAGTCACGATAGTCTCCTAAATCTTCCAATATCTCGCGGCTTTCCGACACGGCATCATAATATTGCTCTGTACCCGGTTCGGTGTTCAGTAAATCAATAGCGGTCTGATATTGCATAAGCAGTTCCGCTTCTGTTTGTAACTCCTGTGTAATCTCGACCTGCTCTGCGCTGTCCCTATAATCTCCAAGTTCTGTAAATATGGAAATAGCATCCTCGTAGCGTCCTTCCTGAACGAGTTCAAGTGCCTCTGTATATCTCACGTTGCTAATTTGCTCTGCGCTGTCCTTATAGTCTCCCAATTCTTCAAAAGCGGTGATGGCAGCATCGTATTCTCCGGCTTCCATCAGTGCAATAGCCCTCTGGTAATCGGAATCATTTTGTTGGTTCTTTTGTAGGTTATTCCAAATCAGTGCTCCCGCGATGACAACGATTGCAACAATCGGCGTGGCAATCATGGCAATCTTTTTATTTTTCTTGGCCCGTTCCGCAGCCGCCGCTTTTCGCGCCTCTTCTGTTTTACGCGCCTCTTCCGCTCTGCGTTCGGACTCCAGACGCAGTTCTTCCAATCGCTGTTGCCAGGAAACATTTCGAGTAGGGATTGCCTTCCATGTAAACTTCTTAGAGTAGGTAGGAATCAGTTTCTCCAATGTCGGAACTTCAGCCGAAAACTTGTATTTTTCAATCACCCACAGAGCGGCCGGGAGGATGAGTACCGTATAGGAAACGCCAGGATGCGCCTCAAGACAGTGTCCCTTCAATATCTGCTGCTTTGTAGTAATCCCGTCCCGCGGGAAATTTAGAAATGCCTCTCCTACCTTCTGTTCTTTCTCATAAATTTCGGCGATAAAACAACCATCAAGTACGGCAGGCACTTCTGCAATTTGATAACTCTTAGCGCTCACTTCTATTTGAATTAGCATTGTATTGCCCGCCGTAAAGGCAATCTGAGGTTTACCAAGGGAAATTTCATCCATGAGTTCTGCTAATGGGTGTTCCTCCATAAGAGATAGTTTTGCCTTTTCTATTTCTGCTTGAGCAGCCTTTACCCTCGCTTCCGCATTTTCTTGCATAGACTGGTATATCGGCCATTGATTTAAGAGGTCAGATTTTAGAGCAGCATTTTGAGCACGGGTGTTTGTGTCTTTATTCATGGCATCAGCGGCAACCACAGCTCCCACCGCAGTACTGCCAGTAATACCAGCAGCAATACCACCCATTGTACCCCAACTACTGCCCTGACTTCCTTTGTCCGCCTGTTCGTACCTTTGAACATAGCGGTCTACTACCCCTTTCACTTCTTTTCGGTTTTTAAGTGCAGCATCTAACTCTTGCTGTAAAAAGAACAGCCGCTTGTCGCGTCCATAAAGTTTGGATATTGCTTTCTCCAATGCGGCGGCTTGCTCGTCAATCCTGCGCTGTTCCGCGATTTTCGCCTCCTTGGCGGCTTTTTTCTCTGCGGCGGCCTGCTCCTCGATACGCTGCTTTCCCATTCGGTAGGCTTCCACATGGCCTCCGTCCAGTTTTTCGCCAAATATCCGCACTAAGTCAGCGTTCTCTTGCGCCAGCAGGAGTGCCCGCTGCTTGTCGGCCTCGCTGCCCGTGGGGTCAATTTCCTTCTTACGGCAGCTTTCGTAAAAATTTTGAAAAATTTTCAGTTGCTTCTCACTATACTGTTCCATATTGCCCACCTTCCTTTAGAAAAATAGCAGTCTAAAAAACGACATTTTTAACCTCTCTACTTTTCAAAAACTATAATAACATTTCTCGGCGGGCCAATCAATGATTTTCGAGTTTTTAATCCGCACATTCTTTCAGACAATACCGCTATCCTTGTACATAAGGAGGCGGTTTGATGGATACATCATTTGTCCGTGAACGTATTACTCAACTGCGCATGGCAAAGGGCATATCTGAATATCAAATGAGTTATGACCTCGGACATAGCAGAGGCTATATCAACAATATTACTTCTGGAAAATCTTTACCTTCCTTAACAGAGCTTTTTGCCATCTGCGATTATTTTGAGATTACCCTCCCCGAATTTTTTGGTGGGGCCAGCAATCCTAAACTGATAAAAGATGTAAACTCCGGTTTGGAACAGCTCAATGAGAAGGATTTACATCTTATTCAATCTTTTGTTGAGCGGTTATTGCAAAAGTAAAGAGAGGATGGTACACCAGCAGTACCGTCCTCTCTCATTTTGTATTTCATTGTCAATCCCGTTTCTTGCCCATATTCAGCGGCCATAGATTAAGTGGTAGGCTTCAATAAACATTTCATCTGTCCATTTTTCAAGTTCTTCTTCGGTGAGCCAGTGCCCGTCGCTGCATAGCCAGCCATGCTCTTCAATCGCTAAACACGCACCTTCAATCATGCCAATCGCTTCATCCACTACATAATTCGTATTCATACTAACTTTACTCCTTTTCTGATTTTTGAAAAATACGCTTCAAACTGATTTGTGCATTTCATCATTAAGCGGCTTCGTATGTTTTGATATGAAGCTCCTGGCCCTCATTTCTTTGCTCCATGTATTCCGGGAACCGCTGCACAAACCAATTCCGAACCAGGAGATAGGGATTGGGGGCAATCGCGGAGCGCTCCCGCACCTTCTCAAACTCGCTCATCAACTCAGAGCTTCCTTCGCAGAGAATGTACCGCTCCATAGCGGCGTAGGTCAGGCCCTTGAAGGGGTTAGGCCGTTCGGCAGCGGGGGAAGCCTTACGGACAAACTGCATGGTGGGGAAGTCGGCGCGAATTTTCTGCACCAGCTTGTATTCCTCGGAGTAGGGATTGTTTGCGGCTCTCTCAAAAGTTTTGGTGATGGTCATGGTGTTGTTGATGAAATTGATTTTGTAGCTGTTCATGTTCATAATCTTTACCTCTTTCTTTTCATTTTTGAAAAATACACTTCAATTCAGGCGGCGGGGTCTACTTGCTGCATATCTTCCAGCGGCGCGGCGGGCGCTGCATTGGCGGGGGCTTGCTCGGCGGCGGGACTTTCGGGGAGGTCGGGCATACCGAACTTGGCAATCTCGGGGTACTGCTGCAAGAACCACTGTTTGATAACGGGGTAGCGCTTGCTGTGGCACTCGGCAATCAAGCGCAGCTCGTCAAACTCCTTCTTCCGCTCGTCGGCCTTGTCGTGGAGCAGAATGTACCGCTCCATGTAGTCGTATGTGAGGCCACGGTAGCACTCCTTCTTGTCGTTGCGGCGGATGGTGCGGGTCACTACATGGAAGCCCTCGTAGTCCTGGCGGGCCCTCTGCAAGAGGTTGTATTCCTCGGAACCGACAATCTTGGAAAGCCGTGAAAATGTCCTATCCATAATAATTTGCCGATTTGCTTCGTCGATTCTCACATAGTTCTTCATGTGCGGGCAGCTCCTTTCTTTTGGTAATCGGGGTTAGGCGGCCTTCTCCTTTTTCAGCGCCTTGTTGCAGTTTTCGGTAAACTCCTTGAAGGCCGGGTACTTGTCGAAGAACCACTTCTTCATCTCGCCGTAGGGACGGGCGGCGGCGTTCATTTCCTTCGCCTCAGCAGAGGTGCCCCGGAGCATTTCAAACTCGGCCATGATGGTCTTGTCCTTGTCGTCGTGGGCGGCAATGTACTTCTTCATGTAATCGTAGGTCAGGCCCTTGAAGCTCTCTTTGCTCTTGGCGGTGCTGGTCTTGACAATGACCTTGTAAGTGGGGTTGTCTCTGCGGGCCTCCTGGAGCGCCTTGTACTCGTCGGAACCGAAGCGGCTGGCGGCTTTCTCAAACTTCTTGGTCATCTCGATGGCGCGGGCCTTGTTGTTGATGGTCAGGTTAGTCATGGTAATAATCTCCTTTTTATAAATATTTTTGTTTTTTTCAGGGCTTTGTTTCCCTGTTCTTTATGGTCTTATTATAGCAGGGGCGGGACAGTCGTAAGTCGTTTTATTGGTACTCACTCAACCTGCCATAACCTCAAAGTCGGGGTAGCGGTTTCGATAAGTAAAGTACAACTGCGCCTCGGCGCTATTCAGAATGTGTACTCGCTCCATGAGTTTGCGGGGAACATAAATCTTTCGCTTGTTCAAATCGGCCCAAACCAAAATCATAATGCGCTCAGATTTCATTTTTACTCTTCCTTTCTGTTCGTGAGGTTTTGTGTTTCTCATCTCTTTTGTGACTTTAGTATAGCATTTCCAGAATAGCCACGTGTCGTTATAATGGTACTGATGCTTTGAAGTAAAAGAAAAAGCACGGTCAAAAATCAACCGTGCTTTCCCGCAAAAAATGGCGGCTAAAAAGATGCCTGAAAGATGTTATTTTCCTGTTTCAGAGATGTATTTTTCTTGTCTCAAAGATGCTCGGAAATGCTTGCAATTCAAGGGGTTTCGGGGTATCATAGAGATGCAAAATGGTACATGTTTGTACCACTTGAAGAGAAAACATGGGGCCTGAAAAGCTCCATGTACCATTTTTGTACAAGATGAAAATGAAAAGAGAGGGAACCGGTTTCCCGATTCCCTCTCGAAAAGTGCTTCTTTATTCGGTTTGGATTAGCCGAAGTAACGCTCCAGCAGACCCTTCAGAGCCTTGCCGTGACGAGCCTCGTCGCGGGCCATCTCATGCACGGTGTCGTGGATGGCGTCCAGCCCCAGCTCCTTGGCCTTCTTGGCCAGCTCGAACTTGCCGGCGGTGGCGCCGTTCTCAGCGTCCACACGCATCTCCAGGTTCTTCTTGGTGGAGTCGGTCAGCACCTCGCCCAGCAGCTCGGCAAACTTGGCGGCGTGTTCAGCCTCCTCATAGGCGGCCTTCTCCCAGTACAGGCCGATTTCAGGATACCCCTCCCGATGAGCCACACGGGCCATGGCCAGATACATACCGACCTCAGAGCACTCGCCCTCAAAATTCATACGCAGGCCCTTGATGATCTCCTCGTCCACGCCCTGAGCCACGCCCACAACGTGCTCGGCGGCCCAAGTCTTCTCACCAGCCTGCTCCTTGAACTTCTCGGCAGGAGCCTTACAGATGGGGCAGAATTCAGGGGCAGCGTCGCCCTCGTGGACATAACCGCAAATGGTACAAACAAACTTTTTCATGATCGTGTTTCCTCCTTACTTTTTTTCTGTTTTATACAGTCGGGACAAAGTCCATGCAGGGTGAGCTCATGGCGGTAGACCATCAGCCCATATTGCTGACTGACGGCATGGTCCATCTCACTGTCCAAAGTAAGATGGGGCAAATCGATGACCGCGCCGCAGTATTCGCAAACAAAGTGGCTATGGGGGGTGACAACGGCGTCAAAACGCTCCTGTCCCTGAATGACTCCTACGCTCCGAATATCGCCTCTCTCCTGAAAGAAGATGAGATTGCGGTACACGGTGCCCAGGCTCAGGTCGGGATGGCTGGGTTTCAACTGCTGGTAGATCCACTCGGCGGAGGGATGGCAGCTGGTGCCCTGAATGGCGGCCAGGATGGCCTCTCTCTTTTTACTGTATCGAATGGACCGTTCCATATCCGCCCCCCTAACAATAGTAATTATCGTTTGCTATTTAAGCATAACATATGGGACTGAGTTTGTAAAGACCCAGTCCCAAAAATTTTTTATCTCTTATCCTCCCCGCTTTAGCCGGCGCAAAATCTCTGCTTCCACCCGGTCCCCGTACTTCATTCCCAGCAGAAAGAGAGCCAGGCCGCCCAGTCCGATAGGGGCCATAGCCCACAGCGGTAGCCGGAGGGAGGCGCCACCTAATGCGCTGGCGAACAGCAGGCCCCAAGGGCGGGCGCACAGCGCAATGAGCGCGAACCTGCGAAACGGGATCTCTGTCAGGCCTGCCAGGATGCACAGCACATCGTCCGGAAAGAAGGGAAACAGGAAAGCCAGCAGCAGAAAGATATCCGTTTTCGCTCGAATCACGTCCTGGTAGCGGTCTGACAGCCTTCGGCTGACCAGCCGGTCAGCAAAATCTCTGCCCAGCACTCGGGCCAGCCAAAAGACCAGGAGGGAGCCGGCCATCACTGCCCCAAAAGTGAGCCAGAAGGAAGGCCAGGTACCAAAGAGCACACCCCCGGCCGCGGCGCTGATATTGCTGGGAATCGGAGCCAGTACCACTGACAGGAACTGGAGCAGGAAAAAAATCAGGTGTGAATAAGGAGCGAACCGGCGGATATACTCCTGCAGCCCTTCTGCTGAGGTTGCTGCCTGGAAAAAGCCGCTTCGGTACAGGAACAGCCCTCCTCCCAAAAGGAGCAGCAGGGCGAGGACCAGGATCAAACTCTGCTTTTTCTTCTTCATGACGACCGCCTTCTCCTGTGGTTTTCCTCATCCTACCACAGGAAAATTAGGATATCTGGTAGTTTTCCTTAAAAATTGTTAAAATCCTACACCGACCGGATGGAGGTCAGGCTGCCGGCAATTTGCTGGGCTACTGCGGGGTCATTCATGGTATACAGGTGGATACCCTCCACTCCTCCAGCAATGAGATCGGAGATCTGATCAATGGCATAGGCGATGCCAGCCTCCCGCAGGGCAGCCGGATGGTCGCCATACCGGGCTAGGATACGGGTCAGCTTGCTGGGCAGGCTGGCGCCGCACATGGACACCATCCGCTGGATGGAGGACCTGGACAGCACGGGCATGATGCCGGCCTCAATAGGCACATCAATGCCGGCAATCCTGGCCCGCTCCAGGAAACGAAAGAAATCCTCATTGTCAAAGAACAGCTGGCTGACCAGATGCTGGGCCCCGGCATCCACCTTTTCCTTCAGGTGGCGAATATCGCTGACCAGGTCAGGGCTCTCCAGGTGTCCCTCGGGGTAGCAGGCGGCAGACACTCCGAAGTCGCTGTGGGCGCGGATATAGGACACCAGATCGCTGGCGTGGGCAAAGTCTGTCTTGGGCGGGATATCTGGATTCACGTCCCCCCGGAGCGCCAGGATGTTCTCCACCCCTTCGGCCTTCAGCTCCTCCAGCAGCCGGTCCACGTCCTCCCTGCCGGCCGCCACACAAGTCAAGTGGGCCATGGCCGGGATGTGGTACTGGTTTTGGATCAGTCCGGCGATCTCCCGTGTAGACTGGTTCACCTGAGACCCTCCCGCCCCGAAGGTGACGCTAATAAAGTCTGGGTGGATGTCCCGCAGGCCGTCCAACGTCTTGTAGATGCTGTCTACTGGGCTAGTCTTTTTAGGGGGAAACACCTCACAGGAGAAAACCGTGCGCCCCTTCCCAAATAATTCTGCTAACTTCATGGAAATTCTCTTCCTTTCTGTTGATGTGCACTAGGCCAAAACAGAGGGCGTCAGGCTCTCCCGATGGTCCACGTAATATTCCACCACCTGGTGGGAAATGGCCGGATGGGCGTTTACCATAGTCAGGGCCTCCTCTGGAGTGACCCAGACCGCCTGGTCCACCTCCTGGGAGAGGTGGAACTCCTCCCGGTGGACGTTGGCCACAAAGCCGATCATCAGCATATCCTTTTTTCCCAGCCAGTAGGTCCCGGTGAAGTGGAGCCCCCGGACCGCAAGGCCCAGTTCTTCCCCAATCTCCCGGGCCGCGCACTCCTCGGCGCTCTCTCCCGGCTTTATATATCCGGACACCAGCACATAGTGCCGGGTGGAGATATACCCCTGGCGCAGAAGGGCCACATTCCCCTCTTCGTCCACCGCCAGAGCGATGATACAGGTGGAGAATATGTCAAATAGAGGCCGCTTACAGCGGTCGCACCATGGCATCAGCCCCTCGTCCCCGATCTCCTTTTGGACGGCTCTCGTCCCACAGTGTGGGCAGTATTCAAATCGCATGGCGTTTCCCTCTCCGTCTTAATATCATACGTCCAGCTCCAGCAGCACCGGACAGTGGTCGCTGCCTTCTACGTCAGCGAGAATCTCCGCCCGGCGGATCTTATCCCGCAGGCGGTCGGATACGATAAAGTAGTCGATACGCCATCCTGCGTTGTTCTTCCGGGCATTGAACCGATAGGACCACCAGGAGTAGGCCCCGGTGGCGTCGGGATAGAGGAATCGGAACGTGTCAGTAAAGCCGGAGGAGAGCAGAATCGTCATCTTCTCCCGCTCCTGGTCGGAGAACCCCGCGTTCATCCGGTTGGTCTTTGGATTTTTCAGGTCGATCTCCTGGTGGGCCACGTTCAAGTCCCCGCAGTAGATGACCGGCTTTTGCCTGTCCAAAGAGCTAAGGTAATCCCGCAGGTCGTCCTCCCACTCCATCCGGTAGTCTAGCCGCTTCAGGCCATCCTGGGAGTTTGGGGTGTAGCAGCACACCAGATAGAACCCCTCATACTCTAGTGTAATGAGCCGCCCCTCGTGGTCGTGGAGGTCCTTGTCCATACCGTAGGCCACAGAGATGGGGGTATGGGGGGTAAACACGGCGGTTCCGGAATACCCTTTCTTCTCCGCGGAGTTCCAGTATTCCAGGAGACCCTCCCCAAGGGGGACATCCGCCTGTCCCTGTTCCATCTTGGTCTCCTGCAGACATAGAAAATCCGGCCGCCGCTCCTGATAAAAGTCCAAAAAGCCTTTTTTCATACAGGCCCGCAGCCCGTTCACATTCCAGGATATAAATTTCATTGTTTGCTCCTCTGTTGTTCAAAAATCCCCGTACCCACCCTCGTCTCCGGTCAGTGCTGGGTTGTGCGTGATGCCAGATCACAATGCGGTCATGCATGGTCGGGGCATTACGATAAGCCGGGGAATCGAACCCCCGCGTCCGCCCAAGGACGCATACCAATGGTTGGCTCATTCTCAGCCAAAGAGATCGCACTCGCTCCGGAAACTATCCTTTGTCAGCTTATGACAGTTCTGTGGACCAGTTGGTCTGCTGCAGCTTGTTATCCAAAAGGCGCAGCCGCTGGGCCATCCGATCAGTGTCCTTTTGCAACTGGGCCACGTCTACTGTGCTGAGAATCTTAATCTCAGAGCGGGTTGCCCGGCGGGTGGTCTGCCCCGCCTGCTGAAGAAGATCCCGGTACACGCTGATTTTCAGGGACAGGCAGTCCTTTTTCGCAATCAGTTCCGTAAGGGTGAGACCATCCACCATCGTTCTGCTATTGGTAAGATTGATGCGGACCATCAGTTCCTCCAGCCTAGCGGCGCAGTGCTCCAGTTCCTCCAGAAGCACCTCGGGAGCTTCCGCAGGGCGCTCTCCTTCCTGGACGAGGGCGCTGTTCTCCAGCCGATTTCGGAGCTGCTCGATGCGACGGTTCAGGTCCGCCCGTTCCTGCAGGGCCTCTGCCAGTTTCATGGCGGGATCCTCCTTGTCATTTTTTATGGTTATCATTATAGCCATGGCGGTCTGGTTTGGCAAGAGATGAAATAAAGCGCCCGCCGAAGCGGACGCTCTGAAATGGGCCGTTACAAAAGCCTGCCCTCTCCGCCCATGAGGGTGGTAATCGCTTCTATACGCTCCAGTGGGAACGGAGGCATAGCAAGGGGCTTCAGCGCGATGGACATAAGCTTCACAGGGTTGTCGTCCGCTGCTGACCGGTTGGAACTTAGCTTACCGCACCGGCGGCACCGGTGGATGACCGCCCACTCTCCGTTTTTCCGGACCCAGACCCCGATGGGGTCCATCACGCCACCACACTCGGCGGCCCGGTCCCCAGGCTCCTCATCCATATGCAGGCTGGACAGACAGTTGGGGCAGTGGTTGCGGTAATCGCTGCCCGCCGCCTCCGGCGTCACCAGCCAGCCGCACACCTTACAGGTAAAGCTATCTCGGCAGGGATGTGTCTTATAGTAGCCTTTTTCAAATATTTTCCGTTTATTTTCCCGATTCATGGGGATATTTCCTCCTAAAAGATATCATGTGTTCTTTTGGGAGGCGCGCGAAGCGTTTGGGCGCAAACCTCCCGGTTTAACCCACAAGCTCCGAATCATAATGATAATTCATCTTGGTTTCCTCATTTTCTATTTTTGTCGTCGCCGCGGCCGCAACACCGCCATTATACTGTAAAGTGAGTGGAAAAGGCAAGTTCAGAAACAAAATCGTAATAAAACTGTAAAAAACGCCGTTGCGCTCCCGCAAATAATTCGTTATAATAAGGGAGATTCGATTGAAAAAGGAGGACCCTGCCACCATGCCTCAGATCCACATCCCCCAGGGTTATACTTCCCTGCTGTCCATCTATGAAACACAGAAGGCCATCGGTCTACTCAACCGGCTCTTTGAGGATAAGCTGTCCGGTGCTCTCCGCCTCCACCGGGTGTCCGCCCCCCTGTTCGTCTCCTCCACCTCCGGGCTGAATGACGACCTGAATGGCGTAGAGCGGCCCGTGTCCTTTGACATCAATGGCTGTCAGGAAACCGCGGTGGTGGTCCACTCCCTGGCCAAGTGGAAGCGCCTGGCCCTGAAACGCTACCAGTTCCAGGTGGGTGAGGGGCTGTACACCGACATGAACGCCATTCGCCGAGACGAGGCACTGGACGCCCTCCACTCCGCCTATGTAGACCAGTGGGACTGGGAGAAAATCATCTCCAGAGAGGACCGGAACCTGGATTTCTTGAAGCAGACCGTCCGCTCCATCGTGGGCGCCCTGGCCGAGACCCAGTCCTTCCTCCACACCGTGTTTCCCCAGCTGTCCGTCCTGCCCAAGCTGACCCGTGAAGTGACCTTTATCACCTCCCAGGAGCTGGAGGACCTGTACCCCCAGTTGACCCCCAAGGAGAGGGAGCACGCCTTCACCCAGGAGCATCCCGTCACCTTTCTCATTGGCATCGGGGGCAAGCTCCGCTCCGGCCAGCCTCACGACGGTCGGGCGCCCGACTATGACGACTGGTCCCTTAACGGCGACCTGCTGGTGTGGGACAGCGTCAACGGTCAGTCTCTGGAGCTGTCCTCCATGGGCATCCGGGTAGACCCTGAGGCGCTGGACCGGCAGCTCGCTCTGGCCGGCTGTGACGACCGGCGCGGCCTGCCCTTCCACAAAATGCTGCTGAACGGCGAGCTGCCTCTGACTATGGGCGGCGGCATCGGGCAATCCCGGGTGTCTATGGCCCTGTTAGGCAAGGCCCATATCGGAGAGGTCCAGAGCTCTCTCTGGGATGAGCCCAACCTCAAGGCCGCCGAGGAGTCCGGCGTCATCCTGCTGTAATGGGAGAAATTTACCGGCCCGCTTCATCAAATCCCAGGAAACCCCTTGTCAAAGCAGGGAAAATAGGGTAAAATAAATCAGCTTATTTCAACGATAATGGAGGATGATTCCTATGGCAATGATTTCTGCCAGCGACTTCCGCAATGGCGTGACTTTTGAAATGGACGGAAAGGTCATGCAGGTAGTCGAGTTTCAACACGTGAAGCCCGGCAAAGGCGCCGCCTTCGTCCGCACCAAGATGAAGAATATCATCACCGGCGGTGTCACCGAAACTTCTTTCAATCCCACCGCTAAATTTGAGCAGGCCTTCGTGGAACGCAAGGACATGGAGTATAGCTACAACGACGGCGACCTGTACTATTTCATGGACATGGAGACCTTTGATATGCTGCCCATCAGCAAGGATCTGCTGGGCGACTCCTTCCGGTTTGTTATGGAGAATACCCCCTGCAAGGTCATGTCCTATAAGGGCAGCGTCTTTGGTGTGGAACCCCCCAACTTTGTTGAGCTGGTGGTCACCGAAACCGATCCCGGCTTCAAGGGTGACACCGCTACCAATGTGACCAAGCCCGCCACTTTGGAGACCGGCGCCGAGATCAAGGTCCCCTTGTTCATCAATCCTGGCGACAAAATCAAGATTGACACCCGCACCGGCGAGTATCTGGAGCGTTGCAAGGGTTAAGTGTCCCAGCCGTCGTGAGTCCCACCTAACAACCGTAGGCCGGGGTTTGTCCCCGCCGCCTGAAAAGGAGAACGATTATGACTATTTCCGAAAAAGTCGCCTATCTCAAAGGTTTGGCCGAGGGCCTGAATTTGGATACCGAGAAGTCCAAGGAGGGAAAGCTCATCTCTGTGATGATCGGCATTCTGGAGGAGGTCGGCCTGTCCATCGAGGACCTGGAGGAGAACGCTCTGGCTCTGGGAGAGGAAATCGATGTGCTGTCCGATGACCTGGCTGATGTGGAGTCCGTGGTCTTTGACGAGGATGAGAACGACGAGGAGGACTACGACGACGACTGGTTTGAGGTGGAGTGCCCCACCTGTGAGGAGCCTCTCATCATCGACGACGAGGCTCTGGCGGAGGGCTTTATACAGTGCCCCAACTGTCAGTCCAAGTTCTCTTTGGACCTGAGCGACGATGTGGTGGAGGCTGACGAGGAGGAGTAACCCCCTTCCCCTCTCTCCCGTTCAAAAAGCGGCCGAGGAGGCGCGCCAGACGGCGCGCCTCCTTTTTTCCTTTGGTCATGAAGCGCCCTCCCCGCGAATAGAGTGACAGGGAGGGGTGATCATCGTTGGGCGAAAAAATGTTGTCGGCGGGCAAGGGGGCGCTCTTCCTCACCGCTGTAGGCGCGGTATCCCAGATACTGGGCTTCGGCTACCGTGTGGCCCTGTCTCGGGCCGTAGGGGCGGAAGTCATGGGGCTATACCAGCTTATCATGCCAGTGTATTCGGTCCTTCTCTCTCTGACCGCCATTGGCCTGACCTCCGCCATGTCTAACCTTACCTCCCAGTATCTGGCCCTGGGCAACCGTAGGGGGCTGTCCCAGACAATGGGCACCTGCCTGCGGGCCTTTTTTCTCCTTCTGCTCCCTCTAGGCGCGCTGGTCATCTGGCTGTCCGACCCCATCTCTGTGGAGCTGTTGGGGGACGCCAGGACCCAGCTAGGTCTTATTCTGCTGGTCCCCTGTGTTGCCCTTACCGGTGTGGAAAATCTACACAAGCACTTCTTTTATGGGGCGGGGCTGGTTCGGCCGCCGGCCATCGTCGAACTGGTGGAGCAGTTCATCCGGACGGCAGCGGTGCTTGGACTGCTGTTCTTCTTTCTGCCTCAGTATCCGGAGCGGGTGGTCGGGCTTATCGTCCTGGGGATGGTGATCTGCGAGGTATTCTCCGCCTGCACCCTGTCCATCCTGTACCGCCGCCGGTTAGGCCGTTTAGGGCTGAACGGGCCGGGGGAAACCGCCCGAATCCGCCGGAAGCGAGTGCTCTCCATTGCCCTGCCTGTAGGGGCCAACGCCCTGCTGGGCAACCTGATGGGAGCGGCCAACGCCACTTTAATTCCTCAGAAGCTGGTAGAGGGAGGGATGGAGCGGTCGGCGGCCATCTCCGAATTCGGTGTGGTCTGTGGCATGACCATGCCCATGCTCTCCCTTCCCATTGTCTTTCTGGGCGCCCTCAATCTGGTCCTGGTCCCCCGTCTGGCTCGGGCCTGCGCCTTAAACTGGCCGGGTGAGGTGCGGCGGCTGTCCTCCCGAGCCATGGCTGCCGTCTCTGTCCTCACTCTGCCTGCCATGGCTCTGATGGTGGTGCTGGGCCCTGACCTGGGCCGGCTCATGTTCAAGCAGGATGGCGTAGGAGAGCACCTGATCCCTCTGGCTGTTACCACCGCCATGAGTTGCTACTGCTCCGTATTGGCCGCCGTCCTCAACGGGGTTGGCCTCCAGAAGGAGGTGGCCGCTGTTTCCCTGCTAGGCGGCGGGGTGCAGCTGGCCTGCACTCTGGTTCTGATCCCCCTGCCTGGCCTTGGAATGAAAGGCTATGTGGCCGGAGCTCTGGTATCCACCGCGCTGGAGCTTGTCCTGTGCCTGTCTCTTGTTCTACGGCACACAGGTCTGCGGCCCCAGCTCTTCCGCTGGATGACTGCCCCTGGGCTGGCCTCTCTCCTGGCCGCATTGAACACCAATCTTCTGCTCCGGTATCTAAAGGCCAGCGGGCTTCCTCCCCTTTGGGCTGGGCTGGGCAGTCTAGCCTTCGCTCTGGTCCTCTACCTGTCCGCTCTTCATGCCCAGGGAGTCAGCCTGCGGGATACACTGCGGGTCAAGTGGTAAACGAAAAAAGGACTGCCGCAAAAAGCGGCAGTCCTTTTAAATGCATGGGGACAGCTTACTTCAGCTCGACCTTGGCACCGGCCTCTTCCAGCTTCTTCTTCAGCTCCTCGGCCTCGTCCTTGGACACGCCCTCCTTCAGAGCCTTGGGAGCGCCCTCGACGGTAGCCTTAGCCTCGGCCAGACCCTGGCCGGTGATCTCGCGGACGGCCTTGATGACCTTGATCTTGGCAGCAGCGTCAAAGCTGGCCAGAACCACGTCAAACTCGGTCTTCTCCTCAGCGGCGGGAGCAGCAGCGCCGCCAGCAGCGGGAGCGGCCATAGCGGCGGCGGACACGCCGAACTCCTCCTCCAGAGCCTTGACCAGCTCGGACAGCTCCAGCACGGTCAGAGCCTTGACTTCCTCGATCAGAGCAGTAATCTTCTCACTTGCCATGATAATTTACCTCCTAATTGTGTAATCAAAATCTAAATTTTTTCTCCCCACCGGGGAGCGGGGAAAGGTACGCCGACTTACTCGGCGGCAGGGGCTTCCTCAGCGGGGGCGGCGGCCTCCTCGGCAGCAGGGGCGGCTTCGCCGCCCTTCTCGGCGATGGCCTTCAGCACGATAGCCAGACTGGTGATGGGAGCCAGCATCATGCCCAGAGCCTGAGCCTGCAGAACATCCTTAGCGGGCAATTCGGCCAGAGCCAGGATCTCCTCCAGGGACAGCACCTTGCCATCCATGAAGCCGCCCTTGATGTTGAAGCGATCGCCCAGCTGCTTGGCGTACTTGTTGACCACACGCATGGGAGCGATTGGGTCGCCGGCGCTGGTCGCCAGGGAAGTGGTGCCGTTGAGCACCTCATCCAGGCTTTCCAGGCCCACATTGTTCAGGGCGAACCGGGCCAGAGTATTCTTCACCACGCCATACTGCACCTCGTTCTGGCGCAGCTCGACGCGCAGAGCGGTGTCCTCGGCAACGGTGATACCCTTGTAATCCACCAGCACGCCGCTGGCGGCGCCCTTCAGCTGCTCCGTCAGAGCGGCCACAACAGCCTGCTTCTCAGAAAGGACCTTTGCGTTAGGCATTTTGGATTCACCTCCAGAAATTGTTTCCGCGCAACAAAAAACCTCCGGTCAAAAGACAGGAGGACAGTACCATCAAAAGGTATTCTTTTGAAAGCACTCTCGGCAGGACTTACTCCGGCGGGCCGGAACCTGCTGTCTTTGAACGCGAATGATATTTTATCATCCCGGACAGGCCTTGTCAAGCAAAACCTGTCCGGGCATGACAAACAAAATTGGGGCACAGCGCAGCCGCCAGATCGAGGACCAGGTCCTCCCAGCGGTACGCGCGCGTCTTACATCAGCTTGGCGCCGTTGACTTTCACACCGGGGCCCATGGTGGATACCACGGTGCAGCTCTTGATATACTGGCCCTTGGCGGCGGCGGGCTTGGCCTTAACAATGGCGCCCATGATGGCGTTGAAGTTCTCAGCCAGCTTCTCAGGGCCAAAGGAAACCTTGCCGATGGGGCAGTGGATGATATTGGTCTTGTCCAGACGGTACTCCACCTTACCGGCCTTGATCTCGTTGACGGCCTTGGTCACGTCCATGGTGACGGTGCCGGCCTTGGGAGAGGGCATCAGGCCCTTGGGGCCCAGCACCTTACCCAGACGGCCTACCACGCCCATCATGTCGGGGGTAGCCACTACCACGTCGAAGTCGAACCAGTTTTCCTTCTGGATCTTCTCCACCAGGTCCATCTCACCTACGTAGTCAGCGCCAGCAGCCTTGGCCTCGTCCGCCTTGGCGGCCTTGGCAAAGACCAGCACGCGCTGGGTCTTGCCGGTGCCGTGGGGCAGAACGATGGCGCCGCGGACCTGCTGGTCAGCGTGGCGGGAGTCGACACCCAGTTTCACGTGGAGCTCCACGGTCTCATCGAACTTAGCGGTGGCGGTATCGACGACCAGCTTCATGGCGTCGGCGGTATCGTACAGAGCGTTGCGGTCGATCTTCTTGGCGCTCTCCT
Organism: Flintibacter hominis; assembly: GCF_014287965.1. Classification (NCBI taxonomy): domain Bacteria; kingdom Bacillati; phylum Bacillota; class Clostridia; order Eubacteriales; genus Flintibacter; species Flintibacter hominis. The sequence goes on from NZ_JACOPO010000002.1 coordinate 112,837, forward strand.
GATATTTCTTACCTCTAAACATCTCTAACCCTCCTTACTCGCCCACCAGGATGCCCATGGAACGGGCGGTGCCGGCGATCATGCTCATAGCGGCCTCGATGGAGGCGGCGTTCAGGTCGGGCATCTTGATCTCGGCGATCTTGCGGACGTCTTCCTTGCTGATGGTGGCCACTTTGTTCTTATTGGGCACGCCGGAGGCCTTCTCCAGATTACAGGCCTTCTTGATCAGCACGGGGGCGGGAGGAGTCTTGGTGATAAAGGTAAAGGAGCGATCGGCGTATACGGTGATGATAACGGGGATGATCATACCCACGTCGTTCTTGGTGCGCTCGTTGAACTCCTTGGTAAAGGCGGCGATATTCACGCCGTGCTGGCCCAGAGCGGGGCCAACAGGGGGGGCGGGAGTCGCCTTGCCGGCGGGGATCTGAAGTTTTACATATCCAGTTACTTTCTGTGCCACGAAAGAGCACCTCCATTTGAAAAATGTGGTCGTTTGGCGGAGCGGTAATCGCTCCTCCCACTTGTGCGGGCCGCTTTTGTAGGGCGCGGCGACCCTGGTGCGCCATTTATGACCCAACCTGAAGCATGCGGCGCGCCATAGCCGCCGCATCCTGCGTCCAGTCGGTCATTGTCAGGAATTTGCGGGCTCCACCTGGTCCAGCTCCAGCTCCACGGGGGTCTCGCGTCCAAACATGGACACTACCACCCTAACCTTGCCGCGCTCCAGGTCAATTTCTTCCACGGTGCCCAGGAAGGACTCCAGGGCGCCCTCGGTGATCTTGACCGTGTCGCCCAGCTGGTAGCTGACTACGATCTCGCGCTTCTCCACCCCAAGGGCAGCCACGTCGTCTTCAGACAGGGGGATGGCCTTGTTGCCCTCGCCCAAAAATCCGGTGACGCCGCGGATATTGCGCACCACGTGCCAGGTCTCGTCGTTCATCACCATCTTGACCAGGACATAGCCGGGAAAGACCTTCCGCTCCACGTCCTTGGGGCCGTTGTCGGTGATCTCGGTAACCGTTTCCATGGGGATGCTGATCTCGTGGATCAGATCTCTCATGTTGCGGTTCTCCACATACTTCTCGATGGTGGCCTTCACCGTATTCTCATACCCGGAATAGGTGTGTACCACATACCAGTTCGCGTTGTCAGCCATAGTCCGCGCCCTCAGCCCAGCAGGGAAAGGATCAGGCCGATCCCCTTGTTGGCCACCAGGTCAAACAGCCAGATAAAGATGCCAACCACGACCACACAGGCGATGACGATCAGGGTGTTGTTGACCGTCTGCTTGCGGGTGGGCCACTGGACTTTCTTCAGCTCGCTCTTCATATCCTTGAGCCACTTGCCAATGCGGGCAAAGACGCCGGGCTTGGACTTTTTCTCGGACTTCTTGTCCTTCTTGGCCTTGTCGGCCTTGTCAGAAGCAGTCTGGGCAGTCTGCTCCAGCTTCTCGTTCTCAGCCATGTTGCTACCCTTCTTTCCTTTCAGCCTGTGAGGCTCCAATTACTTGGTCTCATTGTGGACGGTGTGCTTTCTGCAGAAGGGGCAGTATTTGTTCAGCTCCAGGCGGTCAGGGGTATTCTTCTTGTTCTTCATGGTGTTGTAGTTTCTCTGCTTGCACTCAGAGCACCGCAGGGTGATCTTAATGCGCGCGCCGGCTTTGCTTGCCATTTGTTCGGCACCTCCTTTTGAATTTACAGGGACCGCCGCAGCGGCCCGCGTTGAGTCGGACGGGAGAAAAAGCGTTCCTAAAACAGAAAACGCCGGACCCGGCCATATTGCCAGATCCAGCGACACAAGGGCGTAGTACGCCATGGTCTACGGTGGGATCCGGCTCTGTTGCCTCCCTGTGTTCCAAGTATGGCTAAGGGGGTCGGACGTCAAACACCGTAAAAATGCGCACGACAAAAAAGCCCCTTTTCACAGGTATGGGATACTATATCATCTTTCCCGCTATTCGTCAAGCAATTTTTTATTTTTTATAAGTTAAGGTAAGAAACGGGATGGACGGCGGGCCCCTATTTGTAGGACCCGCCGCCGCAGTCTACTCAAATATTCGCTTCAGTCCGCCAGCTTATCCAGCAGGGCAGCCAGCTCTTCCAGCTTGGCGTCCGGGTCGCCGGAGGCGGCCGCCTCCCGGACGCAGCAGTCCATATGGGCCCTGAGCACCATCCGGTTGGCCTTTTTCAGGATGGACTGGGCGGCCATGATCTGGCTGGATACATCCAGGCAGTAGCGGTCCTCCTCCACCATCTTCAAAATGCCGTCGATCTGCCCGCGGGCGGTCTTTAGCAGCCGGTTCACCTGGGCGTGGTCTGCCTTCACTTGACAGACACCACCTCATAGCCTGCCTCGGTGACGGCGTCGGTGAGCACCTTGTCATCCACTTCCTTAGATAGGGACAAAACGGCGGACTTATCCTCCAGACTCATCTCTACCTTGTCCACTCCGTCAATGGCGGACAGGGCCTTCTCCACCCGTCCGGTGCAGTGGCCGCACATCATGCCCTCGATTATCATGGTCTTGTTCATCGTTTCTGTTCCTCCTTGCTCTGTTTCCTTTATCTCCAGGGGGCAGGCTCCCTCCCGGGCGCTCCGCTCCTCTGTGGGCGGGGATTTGAATTTGCTTTTGAAAAAGCGCAGGCGCAGGGCATTTGTCACTACGCAGACCGAACTTAGGCTCATGGCGGCAGCGGCAAACATGGGATTGAGCTGCCAATGGAGGGTGGTGTAAAATACACCGGCAGCCAGAGGAATACCCAGCGAGTTATAGAAAAATGCCCAGAACAGGTTTTCTTTGATGTTTCGGATGGTGGCCCGGGACAGCTCCACCGCGGAGGCCGCGTCCAGCAGGTCAGACTTCATCAGCACGATGTCCGCGCTTTCGATGGCCACGTCAGTCCCGGCTCCGATGGCCAGTCCCACGTCCGCCCTGGCCAGGGCGGGGGCGTCGTTGATGCCGTCGCCCACCATGGCCACTTTCCTGCCCTGATCCTGGAGCTCCTTCACCTTCCGCTCCTTGTCCTGGGGCAGAACCTCGGCCATCACCTGGGTCACCCCCAGTTCCTTGCCAATGGCGTCGGCAGTACGCCGGTTGTCGCCGGTAAGCATAACCACGTCCAGTCCCAGCGTCCGAAAAGCTGCCACGGCGGCCGCGCTGGAGGGTTTGGGGGTGTCCGCTACCGCGATAAGGCCCAGCACCCGCTCCCCGTCCGCAAAGTACAGAGGCGTCTTTCCCTGGGCGGCCAGAGTGTCCGCCTGGACCCCAAATTCGGCCAGGTCCACTCCAGCCTCCTCCATCATCGCCCGGTTTCCCCCCAGGAAGTATCGGTCTCTGATGGTTGCCCGCACCCCTCGGCCATGGACGGCCTCAAAGTTGCCCACCGAAGTGATGGGCAATTTCCTGCTCCTGCTCTCCTCTACGATGGCGGCAGCCAGGGGATGTTCCGACGGCCCCTCCAAACAGGCTGCCAAGGTCAGCAGGCCGTCCTCCTCCAGATCAGCCGCCGGCAGGATATCGGTCACCACTGGCTTTCCCTGGGTCAGGGTGCCGGTCTTGTCCAGTACCACCGTATCAATGGTGTGGAGGGTCTCCAGCGCCTCAGCGGATTTGATGAGGATGCCGTTTTCCGCTCCCTTTCCGGTCCCCACCATAATGGCCACGGGGGTGGCCAGCCCCAGGGCACAGGGGCAGGAAATGACCAGCACCGCCACGCCGGCAGTGAGAGCTTTTGTCACGTCCCCGCCGGTGACAACCAGCCAAACGACGGCGGTGACCGCGGCAATCAGCATTACCACCGGGACAAAGACACCGGCTACCTTATCCGCCAGCTTGGCGATGGGAGCCTTGGAGGCAGAAGCCTCCTCCACCAGTCGGATCATCTGAGCCAGAGTGGTATCCTCCCCCACCCGGCTGGCCTCAAAGGTAAAGAAACCGGATTTGTTGATGGAAGCGGCGGCCACCTTATCCCCCACAGATTTGTCCACAGGGAGAGACTCCCCGGTGAGGGCAGACTCATCCACAGCGGATTGGCCCTCTACGATCACGCCGTCCACTGGGATGGACTGGCCCGGCCGGACCACCACTCGGTCCCCCACCTGGACCTCTTCCACGGGAATCTCCACCTCCACCCCGCCCCGAAGGACAGAGGCCGTCTTGGGCGCCAAGTCCATCAGGCGGGTGATAGCCTGGCTGGTCTTGCCCTTAGAGCGGGTCTCCAAAAATTTCCCCAGGGTAATCAGGGTCAGAATCATTCCAGCAGACTCGAAATACAGGTCCATGTGGTAGCGGGCCACCCGCTCCATATCCCCGTGGCCCAGTCCATAGCCCATCTGGTAAATGGCGAACACGCCATAGATAACCGCGGCGATGGAGCCCACGGCGATCAGGGAGTCCATGTTGGGCGCCCGATGCCAGAGCGTTTTAAAGCCCACCTTGTAATACTTATCGTTGAGATACATGATAGGCAGAGTAAGGAGCAGCTGGGTCAGCCCGAAGGCTACGGCGTTCTCATGTCCCAGCAGGAAGGCAGGCAGGGGAGCGCCCATCATGTGGCCCATTGAGATATAGAATAGGGGAATGAGAAAGACGAAGGACCAGATCAGCCGGTGCTTCATAGAGGCCAGCTCCCGCTCCATGGTGTCATCTTTTTGCGGGGCAGCCGCCTTTCCTTTTTCCTGGGGCAGGGAGGCGCCATAGCCAGAGGCGGTGACCGCCTGAATGATATCCTGTGCTGTGACGACACCTTCGTCGTACTCCGCTACCATGGAGTTGGTCATCAGACTGACCGCGGCACTTCTGACGCCCTTCACCTTGCTGACCGCCTTCTCCACATGGGCGGAGCAGGCGGAACAGGTCATGCCTGTGATGTTGAATTTTTGCTTCATCGTATCACCTCGTTGCGCTGTCCCCGCTCCGCCCATATGGGGCTCGCCGCGCTCCACACTGCGGAGGCGGCACAAATTCGGAGCGGAGGATTTTCGGGGGCGGCTCTGCTGCTTTAGAGATTACAATGCGCGTGCCACCATTCAAATAGAACGGTCTGAATGGGAAACGGAGCAGGCGCTGCCTGTTTGATTGAATTCCTGCTTCCTGTCCTCGCTCCACCATATCCTCCAGCTTTCCCGCTCAAAGATATCGCTTTCGAAGGTATCGCTCGCTTATTTATACCCCCCCTGGGTGGGGTGTATATATCATACCCTGACATCTCAGCTTTGTCAAGAGGATAGTATGGGCGTTTTTCCGGATCTTATCAAAAGAGCCGCACGGCTGTACACCGCGCGGCTCCTTAGTCTGTCACTCCGCTGGACGGTCTTCGGATAAATCCAGACCGCTAATCAATTCTCTTAAGGGCAGAATGAACTCTGGGGATATGGACAAGCTGTCCACCCCCATCCGGAGGAAGGTCTCCGTCAAATCAGGATCTGCCCCCAGATCTCCACAGATCGACACCCGGAGCCCGTGCCGGTGTCCCGCCTCCACGGTGTGGCGGATCATCCGCAAAACGGCTGGGTGCCGGGGATCGTAAGCGCCGCCGGCGCGGCATCGATCTGCCGCCAGAGTATACTGGGTCAGATCGTTTGTCCCCAGGGAAAAAAAGTCCGCCTCTAAGGCCAGCTCATCCGCCAGCACAACGGCGGCAGGCGTTTCCACCATGATCCCCACTCTCACTTCTCCCGGCTCCCGGCCCTGGCTCTGCAACTCACTTCGGCACTCCTCCAGGATCTCCCTTGCCTTCCGGACCTCCCACGGGGCTGTCACCATGGGCAGCATCAGGGAAACTGGTCCCAGAGCACCAGACCGGAGAATAGCCCGGAGCTGTGGGCGAAACAGGTCGGGACGGGCTAGGGACAGCCGGATACCCCGGCATCCCAAGGGGGAGCTGTCCCCCTCACGCCCCAGACAGGGGGCCTGTTTGTCTCCCCCCACATCCAAGGTCCGGATGACCACCGGCCGGCCAGCCATCGCCCGCACCACCTGGGAATAGGCGGCAAACTGTTCCTCCTCATCCGGACAGGTATCCCGGTCCAGGAAGAGGAACTCACTTCGGAACAGCCCCACGCCCTGGGCGCCCTTCTGCCGGGCCAGCTCCCCCTCAGCGCCGCTGCCAATATTGGCCAGCAACGGCATCTCCCGGCCATCCAAAGTAACTGTATCCCGGTCTCTCCACTGGTTTAACCGCAGCCGCTCCTCCCTGCCCTTACGGGCCATCTGCTCCCCCTCCTCCACTATCTGCTCTGTGGGGTCAAGGTACAGCCAGCCCCGGTCTCCATCCAGCATGGCTGTTCTTCCCTGCCAGTCCTCCTGGATTTCTACCCCCATCACAGCCGGGACGCCCATGGCCCGGGCCAGGATCGCGGTATGGCTGCTGGCCCCCACATCTCGGGTAACCAGCCCCAACAGCTTGTCCCGCTCCAGTCCGATCAACTGGCTGGGGGACAATTCCTCTGCCGCCAGAATGGACGGCTCCCCGCCCAGCAAGTCCTCCTCCCGGACTCCGGTAAGCAGGTCCGCCACCCGGCGCGTAATGTCCCTCATGTCGTCGGCCCTGGCCTGCATATACTCGTCCTCCATAGCGGAAAAGAGGGCGGTGAACCGCGCTCCCGCCCTCTGAACCGCTTGGCAAGCTCCCTCTCCCCGGCGAATGGAGGTGTGCACCGCCTCCTGGTAATCCGGGTCCTCCAGCAGCATCTGGTGGATGCGGAAAATGGCAGCCGCCTCCATCCCCGCCTGGTCCAAGGCCCGTCCATAGAGGTCCTCCATCTGGTCCATGGCGCCGCGCCGGGCGGCCTCAAAGCGGTTCAGCTCCTCCTCCGGGGACAATGTCGGCCCGGCTGTATCAGTTCGGCCCATTCGGGGACAGATGCGGATGGGACCTAATGCAATTCCGCCGATGCTCCATGTCCCCCTGATCGCCTCCATGAAACCAGCCTCCTTTACAGGTTCTCCCGGAAAAAACGCTCCAGGACCGCTATGGACCTCTCCTCATCTCCCCCTTGGACGGTCACGGTGATCTGATCCCCCTGGCGCACGCCCAATGTCATCAAGGCGATGATCCGGGTAGCCTCCACCGCTGTCCCTCCTTTGATTATGGCAACCGTGCTGTCCAGGCCTCTGGCTGTCTGGACCAATAGGCCGGCAGGCCGGGCATGGAGGCCCAGCGGGTCCTTTACCGTGTACGGAAACTGCTTCACCTGGTCACCATCTCCTTTTCCCTCAAGACTCACAGTTCCTCCGCCCTGGGCATAGCCGGGATCGCTCCGCTTCTGGAGCAGGTGATGGCAGCCGCTCGGTTGGCATAGGTCAGAATGTCCCGCAGCTCCTCTGCCGTCAGCCCCGCCATCGGCTCCCTTCCCCGGCTGCACAGCCGGGCCAGCACAGCCCCCAGGAAGGTATCTCCGGCTCCGTTGGTGTCAGCGACCTGGACCGAGGCACCGGGGACAGAAAAGCTCTCTCCCCGCCAGCGGCAGAAGGCCCCCCGCTCCCCCAGCGTGACCAAGATCAGGGAAATGCCCCGCTCTTCCAACAGGCGGCTGCCCTCCTCTGGGTCCCGCGTGCCGGTGAGGAGGGGGAGCTCCTCCTCTGACAGCTTGATCACATCCACCAGGGGCAGAGGTATGGCCATCCACTGGGCGGCCTCCTCTGGATTCTTCCACAGGGGCGCCCGATAGTTGGGGTCATAGCTGACCAGGACGCCCGCTCGGTGGGCGTGGCGGGCAGCGAAAATGGTAGCGTTTCGCTCCAGTCCCGCCGTCAGGCTCACCGAGCCAAAATGGAGAAATTTGGTGCGGCCCAGAGCCTCCTCATCCACCTCCTCCGGGCTTAAAGTGCAGTCGGCCCCCCGGATGAACTGAAAGTCCCGCTCTCCCCGCGAGTCTACCGACACCACAGCCAGGGTGGTGGGCTGGCTGCCCGTCCGCAGGCCGGAGCAGTCCACGCCATTTTCCTCCAGCACCCGGCGCAGGTAGGCGCCAAAGCTGTCCCGGCCCACTTTTCCAAAAAAGGCGGTCTCCGCCCCCAGCCGCGCCGCCGCTACCGCCACATTGGCGGGGGCTCCTCCTGGATTGGCGGCAAAGGCTGGGATTCCCTGATCTGTTGTTCCCGTCTGGGTCAGGTCGATGAGGACCTCTCCAACGCTTATGATATCTCTCATAATGCCGCCGCCTTCTTTCTCTTCTTTTCCTTCCAGACCAGGCAAGCCCACCAGCACAGGGACACCAGATAGAGGTAGACCGCCAGGGGCAGCGCTGACGCTCCCACCCCAAGGGTGGTCAGCGGGACGCTGGCGGAGATGGCCCAGGGCACCAGACCGGCTAGATTAAGCACAGAATTTCCGAGATTGACCGCCAGTTCCATGGAATCCAGGCCCCGCCGACGGTACTCCCCCTCCATCAGTTGGGCCCCCATCACAATGCCCACAGCCTGGTTACAGAACAGGCCGCAGCAGCCAAAGGACAGCAGGATGTGGACGGGGAACAGACCTACCCGGTCTACCAGATGCCCCACCCGGTCAGTCACCGGATCCAGCAGCCCGGTCCCGTTGAAGATACCAGAATAGGCGCAGGACAGGACCACAGTCAGCACGACGTTGATCATGGAACTCAGGCCTCCGCCGGCCATAATGTCCGCCAGACCCGGTTGAGCTGTCTGGTAGCCCACCAGACAGGCCAGCAGCAGTTCACCCAGATCCATCCCTTGGACGAACAGGGCGCAGATGGCGGCCAGGACACAGCTGACAGCGATGGACAGGAACGCACTTATTTTGAGCCAGGGCAGAAGGAGCACGGCGGCGGCTGGAAGAAGTGTCACCCAGCTCAACTGAAAGCCGCTCTCTAACGCCTCGATGATGTGGCTGTCTACCTGCCGGATGGGACACAGGATGGATAGGACACCATAGACAGCCAGCGACAAAGCCATGGGCAGAGGGGTAGCGCGCCACATCTCGTGCTGAAAGGCCCTCTGCTCCGCCCCTGACACCGCCGCTGTCAGCGCCGCGGAGGAGGAAGCGGGGGACAGCCGCTCTCCCACATAGATCCCGGATATGATAGCCCCGGCGGTGACGGTTAGATCGGCCCCGCCGCTGCGGGCGATGGCCATCAGGATCACTCCCGCGGTGCCCACTACACCGAAGGAACTGCCAAAGGCCAAGCTGAACAGGGCTGGCAGCAAAAAGGCCACCAGGATGAAGGTCCTGGGTGTGATGAGTTGTGCGCCTCCCCAGACGAAGAAGGCCACCGTCCCCCCCGCCCGCCACAGGGCGGTGAGCAGCCCGATCAGGACCAGGATACGCAGCACCTTTACTGAGGTCTTCATTCCCGTCAGGGTCATTTGGACCAGGTCAGCCGCCCGGTGTCCCCGGTGCAGCCCGACCAGGAAAAAGCACACCAGCCCCACCAGCAGGGCCAAAAACTGGGGCAGCCCCATGACCATACAGCAGGCCACACAAGCCAGGAACACCCCAAACGCCGCAAAAAGATCCACTTTTTTCTCCCCTTTTATCCCTCTCCGCCCGAGATGGGACACTTTTTCATCCCGCAATACTACAATCGTGCCATGCCGTCGGTCCGCTCGGTCCCCTCCTCAGGGCTGTCAGTCCCGTTGTGTCCCTCCTGTTTGCCGCCATTATAGCATTTTTTCGCTCCAGTGTCATCCGGTTTTTCAGCATGGCCCACCATTTCCTTTTCGTCCTGTCCCCCCTTTCTTTTCCAAAAAAGGTATGGTATAATAAATTCTCAGAGCATATGGGACAATACTATTTTTCGGGGCCGGGCCGCTGTCCGACCATTTTGTTGTGCGCCTCCCTCTCCCTGGAATCGTTCCTATGCCCTTGGCATACTGGAGCATATTATAATAGGGAAAGGCGGAATCTTTTTGGACAACCTCGTACTCATCGGTATGCCTGGTTCTGGCAAAAGCACTGTGGGGGTTCTGCTGGCCAAGGCCCTGGGGTTGAGCTTTGTCGATGTAAATCTGGTCATCCAGCGGCGGGAGGGCGCCCTTCTTCAAGAGATCCTGGATACTCAGGGGGCCGAGGCTTTTCTGGACGCGGAGGAGGAAGCTGTTCTCTCCCTCCAGTGTCAGAACGCGGTCATTGCCCCAGGGGGAAGCGCGGTATGCCGGGAAAAAGGCGCGCTGTATTTGAAGGAACTGGGCCGGGTCATCTATCTCCGCGTCCCTCTGGAGGAGCTGGACCGCCGCATCCAGGATCTGGCCACTCGGGGCATTGCCATGGCTCCGGGACAGGGCCTGGCGGATTTAATGGCCTATCGAGGCCCCCTTTATGAAAAATATGCCGATCTCATCGTCGATTGCCTGCCTGGTCAGACTCTTGCCCAGACTACGGGTGCGGTTCTGGACTGTCTGTCCCAGGACCTCTCTGCCCCAGCCCACGGGGTCAATGTGGGCCAGACGGCAGCGATCCGGCTCCGTTCTGAATCAGAAAAGGAAGGATCCAATGACATTTCGTGATTTGGGGCTCAACGCCCCCATCCTGCGTGCCCTGGAGGAGCAGGGCTATGCCAAGCCCTCTCCCATCCAGGAGAAGGCCATTCCCCCTGCCTTGAAGGGCCGGGACGTACTGGGCTGTGCCCAGACTGGCACGGGCAAAACCTGCGCCTTTGCCGCCCCCATTCTCCAGCGGCTGGCCGCCTCTCCCGCCGCCGGCCGTCCGATCCGTGCCCTGATCCTCACCCCTACCCGCGAGCTGGCCATCCAGATCGGAGAGAGCTTTGCGGCCTACGGCAAGTATCTGAAGCTGCGCCACACCGTCATTTTCGGCGGCGTGGGTCAAGCCCCCCAGGCCGAGGCGCTGAAGCGGGGGGTGGATATCCTGGTAGCCACTCCGGGTCGGCTCATTGATCTCCACGACCAGGGGCTGATCTCCGCCAATCATCTGGAAATTTTTGTCCTGGACGAAGCCGACCGGATGCTGGATATGGGCTTTATCCACGACGTGAAAAAAATACTCAAGTGGCTGCCCCAAAAGAAGCAGACGCTCTTTTTCTCTGCTACCATGCCCCCGGAGATTACCGAGCTGGTAAACTCTCTTCTGAAGGATCCAGTCAAGGTCGCGGTAGATCCGGTATCCTCCCCGGTGGATGCCATCCACCAGACCGTATACTTCGTAGACCGGGGCAATAAGACCCAGCTTCTGGCGCTTCTGGTGGAACAGTTGAAGGTGAAGAACGCGCTGGTCTTTACCCGGACCAAGCATGGGGCCAACAAGGTGGCCCGGGACTTGGTCAAAGCGGGGATCCCCGCCGCCGCCATCCACGGCAATAAGAGCCAGACCGCCCGGCAGCAGGCCCTGTCTGACTTTAAGGCTGGCCGGATCCAATGCCTGGTGGCCACTGATATCGCCGCCCGTGGGCTGGACATCGAGGAGTTGTCCCACGTCTTTAACTACAATCTGCCCGAAGTCCCGGAAACCTATGTCCACCGCATCGGCCGCACCGGCCGAGCGGGCCGGGAGGGCGTGGCCGTGGCCCTGTGCGATTTCTCGGAAAAACCCCTGTTGAATGATATTGAGAAGCTTATGGGACGAAAGGTACCTGTGGTGGAGGACCATCCCTGGCCTATGGAGGTGTTTGAGGCCCCCAAGCGGGACAAAAACGGCAAGCCCATCAACGCTGAGGACGCCGAGGCCCGGGCCGCTGCCAAAGAGCTGCGCCGGATGCGGGACCAGAGCCAGAAGGAGACCCTCCAGCGCAAGGCGGCCCAGGCCCAGCAGAAGGGCCAGGAGGCAGGAGAGCAGGAGGAAAAGCGTTCCCGCTCCCGCCGCCGGAAGAAAAAGGCCAGTCAGTCTGAAGGGGTGCCCCCCGACACCGCACCCGCCGCCCTCCAGGATTACGAGAGTCCCATCCGCCGCTCCGAACCACCCAAGCGAGGAGTACGTCCCGGCACGCTGATGGACACCGGCGACGCCATGCCACGCACCGATTTCCACCGGCCCAACCCTCTGGACAGCGATGTCATCATGGACGCCACCGCCCGGCTTCTGGCGCCCCGGCGCTCCCCCCTGGTTCCCTCTCGCGGCGGGAGTGACCGAAAGGAGAGCCGTGCCGGCAAGGGACATAGCAGCAGAGAGGGCCAGCCGGCCCCCCAGCCCGGTCAGGCGCACCGGCAGAAGGCCAAGTCCCGCGCCGGGCAGCAGTCCGAGTCCAGGGGGGCTGCGCCCAAGGCCACGTTGGAAAAGAAGTCCGGCGGCAAGAAGCGGACCTCCCGCCCCGACAGGCGCCATTCCCAGCCACCGGAACCCCGCCGGAATGGTCAGCCTAAGGACTCCACCGAGCAGCATAGCCTGATGAAGCCCTATTACTTGGATATTGGCAGATGATCCCGGTGGACGGAGCAGAGGGGCTCTCTCCCGCTTCTATGTCCGCTCCCAGTCAATTTGTCTTACAAAATACTATTTAATATACAGAATATGGAGGAAAACAGTATGGATTATCAGGCCCTCTATCAGCAGAAGCTGACCACCGCCGACGAGGCGGTCAAGGTGGTCAAGTCCGGTGACTGGGTAGATTACACCTGGTGTACCAACCACCCCATTGCCTTGGACAAGGCCCTGGCCGCCCGGCAGAATGAGCTAACCGATGTCAAGGTCCGGGGCGGCGTCACCATGTGGATGCCCGAGATCGCCAAGGCCGAGGACGCCGGGGAGCACTTCGCCTGGCACTCCTGGCACTGTAGCGGAATCGACCGGAAGATCATCGCCAAGGGAATGGGTTATTTCAGCCCCATGCGCTACTCCGAGTTGCCCCGGTTCTACCGGGAACACCTGGATCCCGTAGATGTGGTAATGCTCCAGGTCACCCCCATGGATAAGCATGGCAACTTTAATTTTGGTCTGGCCTGCTCCCACCTGGCGGATATGCTGGCCCGGGCGAAGCGCGTCATCGTAGAGGTCAATCAAAATCTTCCCTGGGTCTATGGCCTGACTGGTACAGAAATCAACATTCAGGACGTGACATATGTGGTGGAAGGAGATAATCCCCCCATCGCCCAGCTTAGCGCCGGCGGCCCTGCTACTGAGGTGGACAAAGCGGTGGCCAACCTGGTGGTGCCCCAGATTCCCAACGGTGCCTGCCTGCAGCTTGGCATCGGTGGTATGCCCAACGCTATCGGCGCCATGATCGCTCAGTCCGATCTAAAGGATCTGTCTGTCCATACCGAGATGTATGTGGACGCCTTCGTGGACATGGCCGCCGCCGGCAAGATCACCGGACGGCACAAGGCGCTGGATAAAGGCCGCCAGGTCTTTGCCTTTGCGGCTGGCACCCAGAAGCTGTATGACTACGTGGACCGCAATCCCGACGTGATGGCTGCCCCTGTGGACTATACCAACGACGTCCATGTCATGGCCCAGATCGACAATTTCATCTCCATCAACAACGCCATTGACATGGACCTGTTCGGCCAGGTCAACGCTGAGTCTGCCGGCATCAAGCACATCTCCGGCACTGGCGGACAGTTGGACTTCGCCATGGGCGCTTACCTGTCCAAGGGAGGCAAGAGCTTCATCTGTATGTCCTCCACCGTCACCGGCAAGGATGGCACGGTCAAGAGCCGCATCGTCCCCACTCTGACTCCCGGCTCCATCTGCACCGACCCCCGGTCCTGCACCCACTACATCGTGACTGAGTACGGAATGGTATGTATGAAGGGCCTGTCCACTTGGCAGCGCGCTGAGGCAGCCATCTCCATCGCCCACCCTGATTTCCGTGAACAGCTCATCAAGGACGCGGAGAAAATGGGCATCTGGCGGCGCAGCAACAAGTAAAAAGCTTGCTAATAAAAAAATCCCTGTGTCCAAAAGGCACAGGGATTTTTCAAATCAGCTCCCACTGAAAGTCCTCCCACTTCAACCGGCTGCCCACCGTGGTCCCCTCCGGCAGCAGGAACATGGTAATAGAGTGCTCCCGCCCCCCATCAGACAGCAGGTCGGCGTAATCTCCGTTGACTCTCTGAACTGTGTAAAAAATCGGGTCCAATTTCAGCTCTCTCCTTTCTCACTTCCCGTCTGCTCCTTACAGGACCGGCGGATCTGGAAATAAAATACGAGATAACTGATTACATCCAGCACAAAGATCAGCTGAAAAATCACATTTCGGGCAAACTTTTTCCCCGTCAGGTTGCCCAGCCGGTACTGCACATACAGCCCGCTGATGGAGTAGGCCGAGGTGACCAGCACCACGGAATAGGCAAAGGCTACGCCAAGAAATCCGGAGGGCAGCAAGATCTGCAGACCTGGAATCACGAGAAAGGCGGCTAACACCATTGACCAAATCTGCAGGTGCGTGATAAAAAAGGGGATGGTCAGCAGCTTCATGGCCAAGGCCAAGTGATTCAGCCTTCTCCGGGCGGAAAGGTCTGCCTGGACTCGCCTCACCCGCTTGATCAGAAAGATGATGGCTACCACGGCAAGAATCAGGTTGGCGATCACCGCCGGCGGCAGCAGTCCCCATGGGATATCCAGGTCTCCACTCCCGTCCGACAGCAGAATGGGTCCCAGTAAAACGGCCTGGGTCCCATAGAGGCTGACTAAATAAAGAGCGCTTATGATGATCATGTCTACTCACTCCTCAACGCCCTGTAAAAAGTCCGTTTTATGGGACTGCTCTTTTCCTATACTTAGGTTGTCGATCAGACAAGAAAGGAGCAGAACATTATGGATTACAGCATCGTTTGGGTACGGGGACATGTGGAGGTCTACGACTGGGCAGGGCGGTTCTGCTTCTCTGCCGATAACGAGCGGGAGGCCAGAGAGGAGCTGGCTCTCACCGCGTAAATTCAACTTGGGGGTGCCTACGGGGGCGCCCCCTTTTCTTATTGGCTGCGCCGGTGTTCTCCGTTCAGGAGTCGATAAAGCTGCGGATACGCAGCTTCACTCCCAACCGGTCAGCGATGTCCCGGCAGTTCTGGATCTCCTCTTGCGTCTTGTCCTTGTCCACGATAGTCAGCACTACATGGGGCACATAGTGCTTGGCCTCTCCGGCAAAATCCAGCATGGCCTGATAGGCCGCCTCCCCCTGAACGGGGTGGCACAGGGCGGTGTAGTCCGCCGCGTTGTCCGAGTTGAGAGAGATAGACAGGGTATCGATGCGTCCCTTTAGCTCTGGGCACACATCCCGGCCCAGAATCAGATTGGCGTGTCCATTGGTGTTGATACGCACTGGGGGCAGCTTATCCCCGAAACGCCCCTTCAGTTCGTCCACCAGCCACAAGATATCATCCAGGCGGTAGGTGGGCTCGCCATAGCCACAGAATACGATCTCCCGGTAGGAGCACACATCCCGGCTCAAAAAGCTGTCCAGAGCCTCCTGGCGGGTAGGCTCCCGCTCCAGCCACAGGGAGTCCTCGGTATAGATGGACCCCTGCGCCCTGCCGTGGCGCAGGCAGAATTCGCAGTTGCAGTTGCATTTGTTGGTCAGGTTCACATACAGCGCGTCCTCATATTCATAGGTAATGGTCATGGTAGATCCGTCCTCTCCTTTTTCTTCTTGGGCAGCATAGGTGGAAAGACACCTGTGCGCACCCCCACAAACCGAATGATGATCCAGGCAGCCGCGAAGGCCGCGGCCCAGGCCAACAGGCCGTGGTATTCCACATAATCCTCCTGGCTAGCCGTGGCGTGGCCCCCCTCCATGTCAATATAGCAGGTATCCACGGTAACTCCATGGTACTTGTTCAGCTCCTCCAGCTGGTCGTCCGTCAGGGACTCCCGCGCCAGAGTGCCGATGGGCAGGCGGGCATAGCTGGCTGTCATAGGGGTCTCCCCCTCCTCCCGGTATACCACGCTGTCCGAGTTGACTTTGGCGGCGATCCGTGTGCCGTCTTCCAACTGGAAAATATGCCAGAATAGTCCGTCGATATAGCCGCCGGGGCTGTTGCTATTCAGAGTAATGGAGTCCATCTCCATCGTAAAATACTCGTTGTTCTCCATATCAGCCAAGGTCTCAGCCAGAGGGATATCTTCACTGGCCACCGCACCGACTGAGCCTTCTTCCGCGGCGTTCTTCTCCAAATACGCCTGGTACCCCTCCTCCAGTGTCTGTTCGTACAGGTATTGCGCTCCAAAGGCGATCCCAGCCGACAGCAGCACAGTCAGCAGTAAGTCCCAGCGCCAGTACCAGATACTACGGCGCCTCATTAGGCTCTCCCCCTTCGATGCCAAAAAACCGTTTCCCGTTCTCCAGGGTGATACGGGCCACCTCATCCGGAGTCAGCCCCTTCACCCGGGCGATGGCTTCCGCCACCAGATGAACATGGCTGGAGTCGTTCCGCTTTCCCCGGAAGGGTTCCGGCGTCAGGTAGGGGGAGTCAGTCTCAATCATAATCCGGTCCATGGGCAGCCAGTCGATGACCTCCAGGGCCTTCCTGGCGTTTTTGTAGGTAATGACGCCGGTGAAGGACAGCATCCATCCCAGCTTGACCAGCACCTTGGCGTCCTCCAGACTGCCGGAATAACAGTGGTACACCCCGGTAACCTGGGGATACTCCCGGACAATGGTCAGGCAGTCCTGATGGGCTTCCCGGTCATGGACGATAACGGGCAGATGGAGGGACTGGGCCAGCTCCAGCTGGCGGCGAAAGACATTCTGCTGTAAGGCCCGAGGCGGGTTATCCTTCCAGTAGTAGTCCAGTCCGATCTCTCCAATGGCCCGGACCTTCGGGTGGGCGGCCAACGCCCGCAGCTCCAGTAGAGCCCCGTCTTCCCAGTCTCCACAGTCGGAGGGGTGGACCCCTACTGCCGCGTAGACATAGGGAAAGCGGTCTGCCAGCTCCAGGGCCGTCTTTGAGCTCTCCAAATCACAGCCGGGATTTAAAATCAGCTCCACCCCGCATCCCGGCATGGAGGCCAGCACCTCCAGCCGGTCGGCGTTGAAGGCCCCGGAGTCATAGTGGGCGTGGGTGTCGAATACCGCCATAGGCTACCCCTCTCTTCTTCATCAAGCGTGTCTTTTATCATACTCCCATCCCCTCAAAAATGCAAGTGGATGGCCCCCCTGTCTCTCCTTCATTCACGTCGGTATGGGGGGGACTCCTCCCTTCTTCCTCCTGCCCCCCAAAAAAGGCAGGTCAGCGGTATTCCCCTTGCCCTTTGGCGCAAAGCCTGATATGCTGTCGTTGAAAGGAGGGGTCCCTCTTGAAGATCTCAGTAGAACACGCCCCTTTAGAGGAAAACGAGGTCATCCTGCGCTGTTCCAACTTGGACCAGGAGATGCTCTGGGTGCTGTCCATTCTCCGCTCCGGCCTGCAAAAATTGTGTGCGTGGGATGAGCGACGCGAGGTCACCCTCCTCTCTCCCAGTGAGGTAGTGTACTGTGAGAGTGTGGATGACCACACCTTCCTCTATACCTCCGCGGCAGTCTATCAGACTGCTCTTAGCTTGGCGGAGCTAGAGGGGCGGTATGGAAGCCTTGGCCTTTTCCGCACAGGCAAGTCGTCCATCGTCAATCTTCACCGTGTCCGCGCCCTGAAAAGTCAGCCTGGCGGGAGGATCGAGGTCACTTTGGAAACAGAGGAGAGGCTGGTGGTCTCCCGCCACTATGCGCCCCTGCTGCGGGAGCGGCTGGGACTGTGAGAGAAAGGAGTGTTATCTATGTTCAGAGAAGAATTTATCCACTATTACAGCTGGGGCGTCACCATGAAGTACCACATGGGCGTCTATACCGCGGCCCTTGTTTTCACTGACTGTATTGCCCAATGGCTTATGGGGCGGCAATCCATCCCCATCCTGGTCCTGGGGGAGATGCTGCTGGTATCTATGGGGGTGGCTGTCCTTGAGTCCTGGATCTTTCCCCGGAGAGAGGTATGGGAGGGCGAGGCCCTGATACGCCGCACCGCCCTGTGGGCACTGGCATCCAATCTGGGATTCGTAGGAGGGGCAGCCCTGTGCGGCTGGTTTGATGGCGTTCCTCTGTGGGGTGCCGCGCTGTTGGCTCTTTTTCTGGAGTTCGGTCTGGCTTCCATGTGGTTCGCTGACCATGTGGCTCTCCGGCGGGATACCCAACGGCTCAACGAGAGGCTGCGCCAGTATCAGAATGAATAGACGGCAAAACTACGGCAGGACATCTGAAGGGATGTCCTGCCGTTTTGTCGGACATTTCCGAGCCATACGCAGCAAAGCCCATTTTGATTCCAAATCAAATTGCAGCCCAGTGCAGCAATACATATGTATTTTACCTTTTGAATCATCACCACCGGTCCAGCCGGTGAGTTCCAATTATAAAAAAGTCGGAGCAAGCGGTTGCGATTTGGAGAGGATGAGCAAGTGGGCGGGGGGATAACGCTTTTTGCACACACATAAAAAAGCGTCGGAGCAAAGAGAAACTTTGCTCCGACGTGGTGACCCAGCGGGGACTCGAACCCCGGACCCACGGCTTAAAAGGCAGTTGCTCTACCGACTGAGCTACTGGGTCATATATATTCTTTTTTGAAATATTGGCTCCGGCACAAGTCCATAAGAAGTCGCCAGAGGCTGATGTCTCCATCAGATTTGGCAGGGATGGCTGGACTCGAACCAGCGAATGAGGGAGTCAAAGTCCCTTGCCTTACCACTTGGCTACACCCCTGTATCTGCCGCGAAGAAAAGGCAAGGGCCGGAGCCGAAGCTCCCGGCCCTTACGCCTTATTGGTCTGGGGTGGGTAAAGGGACTCGAACCCTCGACACCCGGAACCACAATCCGGTGCTCTAACCAACTGAGCTACACCCACCATATCGCTGACTGTTCACAGATTGGCTCCCAAAACCGGGGGCCTTCGCCCTGTCAGAGGACCATCCAACTTGAGAGGATAAGGGGAGAATACAGGGGCGGACTACGCCACAATGTCCAGAACAAAATTGCTCCGACATGGCACGCCTGAAGGGACTCGAACCCCTGACCCACTGCTTAGAAGGCAGTTGCTCTATCCACCTGAGCTACAGGCGCGTATGGAGCGGGTGATGGGAATCGAACCCACGCGACCAGCTTGGAAGGCTGGGATTCTACCATTGAACTACACCCGCATAGAAGGCGCGGTCCTTCCACGTCAGCCTTGAAATTGTAGCACACCAAGACCCGGTTTGTCAATCCCTTTTCTTCTGTTTACAGCAATTCATAAAATATTTCTCTCTCCGGCAGGGATTCCGGTCAAAACCGCGGGGAGGGGGGCTGCCCCTCTCCCGCGTGTTCCTTATGTAGCCGCTTTCCGGACCAGAGCCGATTGGATCCGGTGGTCCGCCACTTTTTCCACCTGGATATCCAGTCCGTTGACTTGAACCGCCGGCCGGCTGCCGTCCTCTGGAATGGTACGCAGGCAGCTGAGTACCATTCCACCCACCGTGTCATAGTCCAGGTCGCCGGACAACTCGATCCCCAGAGTTTCGGCCAGTTCCCCCACGCTCAACGCGCCGCTGGCTCTCCACAGGCCTTCGCCTATCTGTTCCAGTTCCGGCGGCTCCGCAGGGTCGTACTCATCATAAATATTGCCCACGATCTCCTCCAGCAGGTCTTCCACCGTGATAACACCTGCCAAACTTCCATATTCATCCATCACCACAGCCAGATGTATCTTCTTTCGCTGCATATCCCGCAGCAGGTCGCCGGCGGACAGGCTGTCTGGTACCAGGTAGGCCGGGCGCATCAGCTCCCGCACCGTATGGCCGCCCCGGCCCGTCCAGTCCAGCAGGAAGTCCCGGGCATAGAGCACACCCACCACATCGTCGTCGTCCTCTCCACATACAGGAAAGCGGGACAGCCCACTGCTTTGAATTACATCCAGCACCTCCTCCCGATCCGCGTCTTCCCACAGGGTAATTACATCTGCTGCCCGGGTCATCACATCGCCCACAGCCTGCTCAGAAAAGTCAAATACATTATGTAGCAGTTCCTTTTCCTCCGCGTCAATAGCGCCATTTTCATTCCCCAGGTCGATCATCATGCGGATCTCATCCTCGGTGACCTGCTCCTCCTCCACCTCCACGGGCACCCCAATCAGCCGCAGCACCCCATTGGTGGAACAGGAGAGCAGAAAGATCACAGGCCGGGCCAGCACTGCTATGGCGGATACCACTCGACAGGAAAAGCGAGCCATCTCCATAGGCTTCTGCATGGCGATCCGCTTAGGTACCAGCTCTCCGAATACCAGTGTAAAGTAGGATAGGATCAAGGTAATGAAAATCACAGACAGGGTATCCACCACCGATATGGGCAACATCGTGATACCCAGATCCTCGCAGAACCAACGCACCAAGTACTCCGAGAAGCTGTCGGCGGCAAAAGCCGAGGCCAGAAAGCCAGCCAATGTGATTCCGATTTGGATGGTGGACAAAAATCCGGCTGGCTCCTCCACCATCTTTAGCAGCCTGGGGGCCAGCTTGTCCCCCTCCTCCTCCAACTTGCGCAGCTTATTGGCGTTTAGAGAGATCACGGCAATCTCTGTCGCCGCAAAAAAGGCATTTATCACGATCAGTACCACCTGGAGCAGCAGTTGGAGCGCTATGGTCATCAAATCAGTTCCTCCTTTGATTTCTTCCGCCTGTGCTGACATATGCAAAAGGCATGGCCCGCTCCGCGCAAAGCGAAACAGGCTATGCCTTTTTTCATCTGTTATCGATTTGTAAGTGACAGGGACCGTCTCGGTCAGGATCCATAAGAATCGAGGGGCTCCTTTTTACACAGGCTTCCGGCGCCGCTGTGGCACCGGCCAACATTATCATATCCAAAGGCGGCTCTCACGTCAAGGCATTCCCCGCAACCTTAACGCTTTATTGACAGGCGCTCCGTTCGTTCAGCGCAGAGCCGTGTCACAGAAGGCGCAGCAATCCACCCCACCGTTCTTTTTCACCAGAGGCGGCAGATACGGTTGTGTCTGGGTGATGCACCTGGGGTTGGAGCACACCGGCTTGGTCCCGATCTCCACCGCCTCCGTCCGTTCCAGCCGGGGCTGGTTCGCCAGGTCGGACAACAGGGCCATCCGTGCGAACATCCCGTACCGAGCCTGCTGAAAATAGGCCGCCCTGGAATCGTCATCCACATCCACAGTAATCTCATCCACCCTGGGCAGGGGGTGCATGACCAGCATCTTCTCCTTGGCCCTGTCCAGCTTCCGCCGCGTGAGAATATAGATCCCTTTGTTCCGCTCATATTCCAGGGGATCTACAAACCGCTCACGCTGGATCCGGGTCATATACAGCACATCCAGTTGTGGAATGACCGCCTCCAGCCCCGTGACTTCCGTAAATTTCATCTCATTTTCCAGCATGAAAGCCCGCACATAGTCGGGGACGGCCAGCTCGCGGGGCGAGATCAGGAAAAAGCGGATATGTTCAAATTTGGCCATGGCCTTGATGAGGGAGTGGACCGTGCGCCCATTCTTCAAGTCGCCGCACAGTCCGATAGCCAGTCCATCCACGCCGCCCAGCAGCTTGGTCATGGTCGTCAGGTCAGCCATGGTCTGAGTGGGATGCATATGGCCGCCGTCCCCGGCGTTGACCACCGGAACATGGGAGTAGAGGGAGGCCGCCTTGGCCGCCCCCTCCCAAGGTGTACGCATGACAATAACGTCGGCGTAGCTGGACACCATTTTAATAGTATCCTTTAGTGTCTCTCCCTTGGCCACAGAGGAGGAATTGGGGTCCGCGAACCCAAATACCGTCCCACCCAGCCGAAGCATGGCGGTCTGGAAGGAAAAGTTAGTTCGGGTAGAGGGTTCGTAAAACAAATTGGCCGCCACCTTGCCCCGACATACATCAATGAACTTCTCCGGGGCGTCTATGATCTGACTGGCCCTGGCATATAGCTGATCCCACTCCTGGCGGGACAGGTCGCCAAAATCGATCAGGTGCCGCATCGTCCCTCACTCCTCATCTTTTTTCTTCCAGCTATCCTACCACAAACCACCCCGCTCCGCAAGGTGGCAGAACAACTTTTCCTATTTTTTAACTCAGGAGCACACCAATAAATCACAAAAATTTCCCCGCATGAAAATCATCCATTTCCACACCCTAACAAATGTGAATGGAGGGTCTCATTTGGTCTGGTTTTGGTATTTTTTGATATACAGCTTTTTTGGCTTTTTGTTAGAGGTGTCCTATGCCCGGATCACCGGGGGATATCCGGAACGCAAATGTCTGTTGGTGCTGCCTCTATGCCCCGTCTATGGGTTGGGTGCCTGCGCCATTTTGCTATTGGCTCCAGTCAAAGGCTTTCCTCCGGCCGTCTTTCTGTTGGGCGGACTAGCGGCCACAGCGGTAGAATATGGGGTCAGTCTCTTTTATGAAAAAGCCCTTAAGGTTTCCTTCTGGGACTACCGAGGATTGCCAGGCAGCATCCACGGCAGGATATGTATGCCCTTTTCTCTGGCTTGGGGTGTTCTAGCTCTGCCTCTGATCTACTGGGTTCATCCGGCTCTAGCACCATTGGTTCAGGCCATCCCAGGGCCGGTCAGTCTGTCCGCCGTGACAGCGGTGGGGGCGGACTCCTTGATTTCTCTGGCACTGTTGGCTCAAACCCATGACCGATCCTGTCTGGAGTGGCGCCGATCCTGATACCGGGGAAGGTACTACTGTTTGTTGCCTCCAGCAGATACAGAAAAAACAACCAGTCCAAATGGACTGGCTGTTTTACTATCCCGCAGGCAGTCATATACTTTCCAAATCGATAGCTTGATACTAGTTCATACTAAAAATGTATGCCTTAGGTGCGCCCAACATCACAGCAAAAATACTACTTTAATATGATGCTTTTTTGCCAAAGGTCTGTATATCGAATACCTACATTGTGACTGGGGAAGTGAGGTCTTGCACCTTTTCTTACAGGAGGTACATGTACATTGTACACTCTTCCAGTCACTCTACCACATGACCTGTCTGATATAGAAATAAAACAACTATACCCAGACGGAAATGGATTCTGTATACTATCTTGTTCTAAAGTACTGGCGCTGGTAGTAACGGATTGTCAAGGTCACCCACAACAGCAGGAATTGGACCAAATATAAACTATGGTATGCGAAATCATTTTTTATAGTACTTAGCTCTCATTTTTTCCACGTAGTTGGGCCTTTTTCTGAGCTTTAATATCTAAATAGCGATAGTAAATTTGACTGTATTCTGTATCAAAAAAATTAGCAATAATACCAATGTGTTGAACCATGGCTTGGTAAGCAGTATCACTATCTCCAACAATAATAGCATCTACTACAGTACAGTGCTCCTGGAACGACTGTTCTGATCGTCCAGGAAGGGAAGTAATAGCCATATGATACGGGGAGGTTATCATATAGATGCGCATCACAAAATCAGTCAAAAAACGATTGCCAGCAATCTCCATAATCTGCGTATGCAACTTACTACTTAGAGATGAATAAAGAGTGACATCCTCCCCTTCAAGAGCTCTTTGCATTTGAGCTACAGTATTTTTCAGCAACATGATATCCTCAGAACTCCGCTTTTGTGCAGCCATGCTGGCCGTGAGTCCCTCATTGATCTTCCTGATATGGAGCAATTCCCGCAGTTCATCAAAACTCAACTGATGAACGGTAGCGCCGCGGTTCGTTTCATGCGCTACCAAACCGGCCGTAGCTAGACGTTCAATCGCTAATCTGGCCGGTGTACGGCTTACACCAAATTGCGCAGCAATTTGCGATTCCACCAGTCGATATCCCGGTGGTAAATCTCCCCGTATTATCTGTTGCTGTAGCTCAACAAAAATTTTTTCTACTTCACTAGCTTTTTGCCCAACGGACATGAAGAGATACTCCTATCATCTGATGTTTTTATTATAGAGGAAAAGTTAAAATTGCAATTATTATCCCATATTATACCACAGACTCGTTCGAATAACAATCATTAGAGCTTACAAGCGAAATCATATATACTGCACAAAATTATCCCACAAAAAATGTATATTAAGTCTATATTAAATAAAACCCTTGACACACAATACATATAATGATATTTTATAATTAAAAATTGCATTCTATTATCTAAATAATAGCATGCAATCTATGGACAAACTTGTTAGAGGAGGAAATCTTATGAATCAAGCTTTTTTAGTGCGGCCCAATAAACTTTTTACTCCAGGGCCTGTCAATATTCCAAACCGTGTTGCACTCGCATCTATCAGTGCTTGCTACCATCACCGCACCAAAGTATTTTCTGACATTTTAACGGAAACCTTGGAACTTATGAAGCCTCTTTTTGGAACCGTGCGGCCAGTCTATCCAATACATACTACTGGTCGGGGGGCCATGGAAGGCGTGGTCAACAATATCCTTACCCCTAATGACAAAGCTATCGCTATATGTAACGGCAGCTTCGGTACAATGGCTGCTACAATGATGGATCGCAATGGTATCCCCAATGTCCGCTGCTATGAAAGCTGGACTGATACTGTGAATCTAGAATACCTCGAAAAACTGATTCAAGATGAGAAGGCTACTGCCATCACAGTGGTACATAACGATACCTCCAATGGCTTGGTCAACCCGATTTGGGAAATCGGAAAACTGGCCCGAAAATATGACCTTATGCTTATCGTGGACTTTGTCAGTGCTGCCGGCTGCACCCCTTTTAAATTTGATGAATGGGGGGTAGACGCTGTGGTTACAGCCTCCCAGAAAGGTCTGATGTCCCCTGCGGGTATGAGTTTCTGCGTCTTAAGCGAAAAAGCTGAGAATGCCTGTGCTACCATAGAATCCCGTGACTTCTATATTGACTTCAAAAGCATCAAAAAGAGCATTGAGAAAAACGGTCAGACTCCTGGTTCGACTCCTGTTAGCTTAGTATTAGCGGTCCATGAAGCCGTTAAGATGATCCATGAGGAAGGGGTAGAGAATGTTTTTGCCCGCCACCATGACTTAGCCTGCCGCACTCGAGCGGCTCTTCAGGCCATGGGTTTCAAGCTGTTCCCTGAAACCTGCAACTTCCGTAGTGATTCCTTAACTGTCGCCACGCCCCCCGAAGGTGTTGATATCGCCAAGCTTACATCTTACATGCAGAGCGAGTACCATCTACAGATTGGTAAAGGTCTGGGGGATTATGCCAACCAAACTATCCGCATCGCACACATGGGCTATTGTTATATTGAGGATATGATTCAGTGCATTGCTGCTTTAGAGAGTGCAATGGCAACTCTAGGCTGGAATCAGACTGTCGGCAAAGGTCTACAAGCCTTCCTAGCTTACAGTGACAAGTAGTAGGAGGTACATCATGCTGGAATTAAAAGATGTCCAGGATGCCTATAAACGTATTCGCCCTTATATAATCCACACTCCTCTGCTTCGCGTCCCCACGTTAGATGAGTTTATTGGTTGTAAAGTCTACTTAAAGCCTGAGATGTTCCAGCTTACCGGCTCTTTCAAGGTCCGGGGTGCTACCAGCCGCATGACTCTCCTTACAGATGACGAGAGACGGAATGGTGTGGTCACCGCCTCCTCGGGCAACCATGCTAAGGCCGTAGCTTACGCTGCCAGGAAGATGGGCATAAAAGCCACCGTAGTTATGCCCGAGGGTCCCAATCCAGCCAAGTTGGCCGGTATCCAGAAACTGGGGGCGGAGATACGATTCAAAGGAACTCAGACCGGTGAGCGTGTAGCCCTCGCTCGGCAACTAGTTGAGGAAAAGGGCTATACACTCATCCACTCTCATGCCGATTTCTACGTCCTGGCTGGTCAGGGCACTATTGCGCTGGAGGTACTGGAGGATGAGCCGGATATGGATGTCATTGTCTCTCCTGTAGGTGGTGGTGGACTGATTTCTGGCGTCTCTACCGCTGCCAAGGAACTAAAACCTTCTATCCGAGTATTTGGCGTTGAGCCAGCAAGTGCCCCCCGTTATGCAAAAAGCCTAGCAGATGGCAAAGCTCTCACCATTGAGACTCAGTACACCATTGCTGATGGCACCCGTTGTAACCACGCTGACGCCGGGAACCTCGAGATCATCCGCAAACGGGTGGACGGACTGTTCAATGCTAGTGAAGACCGCATTCTTGCGGCCATGGCCTTATGTATAACGGAAGCAAAACTGGTGGCGGAACCCTCTTCTGTAATGGGATTGGCAGCTGCTATGGACGGACAATTATCCGTTAATTCTACTGATAAAGTTTGTTTTATCCTCACTGGCGGCAACAATGACCTGTCTCTGCTAGATCGTGTTATCCACCGCTGAGCAAAGGAGTCTAAATTTATGGGAAAGACCATTGCTGAAAAGATTTTTTCTATAAAGTCAAAATCGGATGCAAAGGCCGGCGATGTAATCATAGCTCAGGTCGATGCAGCCATGTCCAACGATGCCTCTGGCCCTCTGACGATTGAAATTTTTCACGACATGGACGCCACTCAGGTTCCCTATCCAGAACGCATTGCTTTTATTTTAGATCACTATGTCCCCTGCCCAGATAGCAAAGTAGCAGAGTTACAGCAGACTGTCTTCGACTTTTCTACACAATATGGTATTTCTATATTCCAAGCTGGTGAGGGCATTGCTCACCAGGTCTTTGATGAACAAGGCTATGTTCAGCCTGGTCGTCTCATCGTGGGCGGCGACTCCCATAGCACCACCTATGGTTACCTGAACTGCCTTGGCATCGGAATCGGTTCGTCTGATATGGCTATGGTATTTCAAAGCGGCGAATTATGGTTTAAGGTACCTGAAACGATCAAGATTGATTTCATTGGCAAACCAAATCCGGGAATTGGCGGGAAGGAAGTAGCCCTGTGGCTTATCCGGATGTTAGGTGTTAATGGTGGCAACTATAAAGCTGTGGAATATGGGGGTGAAGGTCTTGTCCACTTGTCCATGAATGATAGGCGCACTATCTGCAACATGATGGCAGAGTGTTGTGCAAAGTGTAGTGTGATGCCTTTTGACGCAGTAGCAATGGCTTACTGCTGTGAGAGGGGACTGCCTTCTAATGGCGCAGTTGCCTCTGATTCAGATGCAGTCTACTGTGAGCACTACACTGTGAATCTTTCCAAGATTCAACATATCATCGCCTGTCCACACGGGGTGTCCAACTGCAAAGAGCTGTCCGAGCTAGAGGGCCTGAAAGTGGACATGGTATTGTTGGGCACATGTACAAACGGTCGGCTGGAGGACTTCCGTACTATTTATGAACTGCTTAAACAGACCCCAGGTCGAAAGTTCCAGACAGAAACTTTGGTTATACCCGCCTCCCGTAATATATATATGGCTATGCTGGAAGAAGGAATTGCCACTGAACTACTGTCGCGGGGTGCTATGATTTTGACGCCTAGCTGTGGCCCCTGTTGCGGCAGCAGCCCCGGTGTTCCCAGAAATGGTTTTACTGTTTTATCTACTGCTAACCGGAACTTCTTGGGCCGCATGGGCAACACCGAAGCCAACATCTATTTGGGTTCTCCCTTAGTGGCAGCCGCTTCAGCCCTCACAGGAAAATTCACTGATCCAAAGGAGTTGATGCATCATGGTACAGTTTGAGGGCCCAGCTTTTTGCTTTGGGGACGACATCAACACCGATTATATTATTTCCTCCCGTCGAAAACGCGACACTTTGGATGTAAATATTTTAAAGCAGTATATCATGGAGGATATCCGTCCTGGTTTTTTCCATGAATTAAACGGCACTACAATTTTGGTAGCGGGGGAAAATTTTGGTTGCGGTTCTGCTATGGAAGTGGCTGCTCAAGTAGTCAAGGGCAATAATATACCTGTCATATTAGCTAAGTCCTTTGCAAGGAGCTATTATCGTAACGCTATCAACAACGGTATACTTATTGTGGAAATGGACACCAGTAGTATCCGTGAAAAGGATCTGCTCCGCATAACCATGGACGATAATGGTATTCTGGTAGAGGATTTAAGTAATAAGCTGTCTGTCCGGTGCCCCGGCTTTCGTAAAGAGCTTGAGAATATTATCCTAAGCGGAGGGCTTCTCAAGTTTGTTAGACAACAACGTGGACAAAAGGAAGGGTGTTGATCGTGGAAGAAAAACAGAAAAAAATCAGTCGGCAAAGTTTGCGTAAAGTCTTAGACGGTCCCTCTCAAAAGTTCGCTTTAGCCGCAGGTATTATGTGGATGCTCTTTCAAATCCTGGTCGCTGCACAAATCATCTACATGGTTCCTCACAAAGTCCGCATTGTACATCTGGGCTTTGCACTAATCATGATTTTCCTGCTAACTCCGTTTTTCCATCAAAGCAGACGTGATCATATTGGAATCATGGACGCTCTCCTTGTCATCTTCACAGCAGCAGTGTTTATTGGAATGTTCCTTCGTTATGATGCACTCATCAAAATGGGCGGGCGCTGTGCCGACGTTGATGTAGTTCTGGGTATACTTACCATGATCCTGATGTATGAGGGTGCCCGCCGGGTAGTCAGCCCCGGTCTGTCTATTTTATCCCTTATCGTTCTGGCCTATGCATTTTTTGGCCAGTACCTTACCGGCATTCTGGCAACCAGTGGTTATACGCTGAATCGGATCATTAACCATCTTGTACTTGGAGGCGAAGGCATCTTTGGTTTTGCTCTAGGTGTTTCTGCCGAAACTATTGTGATTTTTGTCATTTTTGGCTCACTACTTCAGGAGGTAGGTATCTCCGACTATTTCTACGACCTCGCCAATGCAATTGCCGGCAATGCCAGAGGCGGTCCAGCAAAAGTGGCTGTTATTTCCAGTTCCTTAATGGGTATGGTCAGTGGCGAAACTTCTGCTAATGTAGCTACCACCGGAGCCTTCACTATTCCTCTGATGAAGCGCGTAGGATATGACGCTAACTTTGCCGGCGCTGTGGAGTGTGCCGCCTCTGCCGGTGGACAGATTCTCCCTCCAGTTATGGGGGCAACCGCCTTCATGCTGGCTGACACACTGGGAATCCCCTATATCAAATTAGCCGTAGCTGCAATTCTACCAGCCCTTCTGTATTATGTCAGCGTGTTTTGCACTGTTCACTTCCGAGCGGTTCGTCTGGGCCTGGGCAGTAGTGGGGAAGCAAAGCAGAATTGGGGAAATTTACTGAAACGTTCCTATCTCCTTCTACCCATGGTTGGTATCGTTGTTCTGTTGGTTATGAATTATACACCTACTTTTTCTGCGTTTTGGGGCGGCATTGTCACTGCATTGGTGCTATCCATGTTGCGCAAGGAAACCAGACTGAATTTGGACAAGATTGTACGTATTATGTACAATTCTGCCAAAACTGCCATGACTCTAGGGACTGCCACCGCAGTAGTAGGTATCGTGGTAGGCACATTTTCTCTTACCGGTATCACCATGACCATCGCCCGCATTATTTTCCAGGTCACAGGGGGCGTCAAACTTCTGACGCTCGTGATGACTATGCTGGTCGCTATGATTTTGGGTATGGGATTGCCCACTTCTGCAGCCTATGTCCTGGCTAGTATAAGCGCCGCTCCGGCTTTGACTTTAGTAGGTATCAGCGACTTGTATGCACATTTGTTTGTTTTCTATTACGGCTGCATGTCCACCATCACTCCTCCTGTAGCCACTGGTGCTTATACCGCCGCCGGACTGTCTGGAGGTAACCCCAACAAAATTGGCTTCTTATCTATGCGACTAGCTGTAGCTGGATTCATAGTACCGTTCATCTTTATTTATTCCCCGGAATTACTACTTACAGGGGATATCGATATTATGGCTACAGTTTTCAGTTTCTTTGTTACAGGTCTTGGACTGCTGTTCCTGTGTGCCGCTGTTGAGGGTGCGCTTATAAAGCCTGTGGCCCCATATGTACGTGTTGCTTTTGCCATTATTGCGCTGCTACTCATCTGGCCTGATGTGCTGGTTTCCTTGATTGGCTTAGTGGTATCAGCAATAGTTGTTGTGGTCTCTATTTTGAGGAAAAAGGAATTAGTGTCCCCAAAAAATTAATATAAATGGAGGAAATAAACATGAAAAAGCTACTCTCATTATGCCTGGCTGTTGCAATGTCTTTAAGCTTATCTGCCTGCGGCAATCCTACCACTCCCTCATCTGGATCCCAAGGTAATTCCTCTGTCGGCAGCCAAACTTCGCAACCAGATCCCAGCGGAAAGACCCTTAGTCTGGGAACTGCAAGTCTTGGCGGTAATTTCTTTACTATGGGTGCCGCTGCTGCCTCTGTAATCATGGATGCTACAGGCCTGTCTGTCACCGCACAGGCAACTGGCGGAAGTGTGTATAATGTAGGCGCTGTCAATGATGGCGAGCTGGATCTGGGTATGTCCCAAGCCAGCGCCGTGGCCTCCGGAATCAACGGTACTGACAGTTACGAAGGCATGGCCACAGAGGATATCCGAACCCTGTTCAACTTCAATGCTACCCCCATTCATATTCTGGTCAAAAAGTCTCTGGGAGCCTCTAATGTGACTGATCTGGCTGGTGCCAAATTTGAATGCTTGGCTCCTGGTGACGGTGTCGAGCTAGCCACAATGAAGCTACTGCCTATGTTAGGCCTTTCTCTGGACGATGTGACTTTGGAATATAGCGGCAGTCGTGTGCAAGCCTCTTCCCGTCTGAAAACTGGTCAGGTAGACGCCATTCTGGACGCTACCGGTTTAGGCGCATCTTGGATTGCCGACATCTATGGTGATGGTTCTGACTGGACTCTGTTGAGCTTGACTCCCGATCAAATCAACACTGTCGTACAGGGCGCTCCTGAGTATTCCCAGATGACAATTCCTGCTGAAACTTACTCTGGTCAAAGCGAAGACGCTATCACAGTTGGACTTTGGACAACTGTATACTGTAATGCCAGCATGGATGAGGATACTGCTTACAGCATCGTGAAGTCCATTATGGAAGGTAAGGAAGAACTGGTAAAGGCCCACAGTTTCTTTAGTGACTTGTCTCCCGAAAACATATCTGATGCCTGTATTGCGCCCCTTCATCCCGGTGCAGAAAAGTACTATAAAGAGGCCGGAGTGTTGTAAATCGGCTCTTACCTGTGGGAGCGAATTATAAGACGATTCGCTCCCGCACAATTTATTGACAACGAGGTACCGCTATGGATATTTTAGCAAGATGCAAAAAGTTAGGCATTGAGATTCCGACCGCTAGGCAACCCGGCGGCACCTTCTCCCCTGTGGTAAAGGTCGGAGAATTGGTTTTTACTTCTGGTCAGACGGCCAAAATAGAAGGTAAGTTACTTTATATTGGAAAAGTGGGCAGTGATCTCACCCTAGAGGAAGGGCAGGAAGCCGCAAAGATCTGCGTACGAAATTGTTTGGCACTCATTAACGACTTCGGCGGTGGTTTAGACAACGTAAAGCGTATTGTGCGTTTGACGGGCTATGTAAACAGCGCACATGGTTTTACCAAACAGGGAGCAGTGATAGAAGCAGCCTCACATCTGCTGTATCAGATATTTGGTGAATTAGGGCTACATGCTAGGACATCCTTCGGTGTGACTGAACTGCCTGGAGATTCTGCATGTGAGATCGAACTGATTGCTCAAGTCGCAATATAGATCGTTTCTATTGAGAGGAGATCCCAGCTATGAAAATTATGGATTGTACCCTGCGTGATGGGGCAAATGTAGTCGGCAACGGCTTTTCAGCGGAATTAACTCAACTGATGTTGAAGGGCCTGACTACAAACCACTACCCAATCATTGAGTTTGGTAATGCCAAGGGAATCGGTGCCTCCAACAAAGGGTTCCCGGCCCCTTTAAGTGATGAAGAGTATTTAAAACTAGCCCAGCCTTTCCTTAAAAAGGCTGAAATTGGTATGTTTCTGAACGCAAAGCGCTACGAAGCGGCTAACATTGAATTAGCCGCCCATTATAACTTAGGCTTTCTACGTTGTGGTAGCGATGCAGGTGATGCCCACCTATATCTGAAGCAAATTAAAGATATCAAAGGGCACGGAATGAAGGCATATTTCTCTCAAATGAAGGCATATATTCTCTCTCCTAATAAACTAGCGGAGGAAGCCCGTCTTCTGGAGGATGCTGGTGTTGATGAGATTACTCTGATGGATTCTGCAGGCTGTATGTTTCCCAATCAGGTTAGCCTATCTGTGGAAGCTATGAAAAACGCCGTCAAAGTGCCTATCGGTTTCCATTGTCACGCTAATATGGGCATGTGCTCTGCTAACGCTTTAGCGGCCTACCGCAGTGGTGCCGATATCCTGGATTGCGGCCTACTGGGCATGGCTCGTAGCGCCGGCAATATGCCAACTGAGTTGGCCACTGCTCTCATGCAGACAGAGGGCCAGTGCGACGAACTTGACTTCTATGGTCTACTACACTTTCTAGATCAAGAGTTAATTCCTGCTATGACACAACAGGGTTATAAGCCCTCATTGCTGCCTAAAGATCTGATTTTAGGCTATAGCGGTTGTCACTCAGCCTTCGTGAAGACCTTTACCGCCGTAGCCGCAGATGCTGGGGTAGATTTGTATCAGTTGATAGTTGAGACCTCCAAACTCAACCGAAAGAATCCTAGCGAGACACTGATGCGTGAGGTCGCCACAAAATTAGCTTAAGCTGTTTCCGCTGCCAAATCGCATCGCTACCGCTCTATATCTTTTATTTGAGAGTGCCGCACTACAAGATGTGAATACCGGAAGTTCAGCAACTTGCACACCATTCAATCTATGCCTAACGTATAGATTGAATGGTATGTAGTCATCTAGTTTTATCTATGTATTATGAACAGTTTAACAGCATCATAAATCTGTGATACAGTCCTAAACAAATTAATGCTTGTTATGTTCTGCTATCGCTTCTGCATTTTTCTTTGTTGTCATACATTGTACTTTTATACCGTAATAGCCCGCCCCCTTTATTATACAAAGGGATACCTTCTTTTCTTCTTCCTTAAAAAGTTCTTATGGCACTACCTGATATCCGAAAGATATTATAATACAACAATAGGACCCCCCCGGCATAGCCGGGGGGGCGGAATACAAAAAGCTCCCGTCCAGCGGTTCTGGACGGGAGCTTTTGCTTCAGCGGGTCGTAGTCAGGCGCCGCTCCGGGATAAAAGGACGGAGGGCCGGCACCCTGGGCAGGGCGGAAAGCAGCAACTGCCCCAGGATAAGGCAGGCGGCCAGCTCGCCCAACCCTACGGTGAGGGCGTTGAAGGCGTAGGCTGCTCCAAAACCCGGGCCGAAGCCGGCCTCGAACCAGGCGATCTCCGCCCCCACGATAACCATGTTGCACACCACTGGGGGAAGGGAGGCCAGCCACCGGTTTGGCATCCGCTGGGTGAGCAGGCAAGCGATGAGGGTGGCGGCGGAGCCGCACACCACATCCAGGGGATAGGGGGAAAACAGATTGGCGATGACGCAACCCACGAACAGCCCCGGCGTGGCGGCCGGGAACAGGAAGGGCAGGACCGTCATGGCCTCGGCCACCCGGAATTGGACTCCGCTGAATGCAGGGACAGGCAGAGCCACGGTGAGCACGGCGTAGACGGCGGCGATCAGCGCCGCCAGAGTCAGGTCTTTGATGGTAAATTTGGACATGAAAAAACCTCCATTTTTTGTTTAGAGAACAGCGGCGGAACCGCTGAACGAACATAGAGCCAGGGATCTTCCCCTGCCACGCTCCGCTCCCTCGTGGTCGGAGACCCGGCGCTTCTATGCTTGGACGAGGTTTGGAAGGAACTCGTCGAGCAATATCTTACCACAGTCCGCGCTGTTTGTCCAGAGGGATCTCTGTCCTTTCCGTGCTGGTGAATCATAGAGGAAAAGCGTCCGCTATTTCATAAGCCGGAGGAAGAATATAGAAAAATGGCCTCTATGCTTTCCCAAGCTTCTGTATATCTTTTCCCAGCCGGAGGGTACCCCGCTGCTCTCTTTTCCAACGCGGAAAAGGCAGCAGATATTATTTCCAATTTCATAGTTCAGCAATAATCTCAAATCTTAGTTTAATCGGCAGCCACCATATCGGGCAACTGCCCGCTTGGCTATTCTGAAATCAGCCTTCCACAGGACAGAAGGAAAACGGAACGCCCTGTCCCTGACCGCAAAACAGAGCAGGCCCTCTCCATATCTGGAGAGGGCCTGCTCTGTTTTGTCCTTATTCCGCAGATATCATATAGTAGTAGACGGGCTGGCCGCCGGGCAGCAGGCTGACCTCCGCCTTGGGGCAGGCCGCCGCGAAGATCTCCTCCGCCCGCTGGGCCTGCTCCTCTGTAACGTCCTCTCCATAGAAGATAGAGATAAACTCTGCCTCCTGGTGTCCCTCCGAGTGGGCCAGCCGGTCCAGCATGGATTCCAAGTCCCGGTCCGTGCCAAAGAGCTGGTGCTCCTCCAGGGCCAGATAGTCCCCCTGCTTGATGGCAAAGCCGCCAAAGTCGGAGTCCCGCGCCGCGTAGGTAATCTCACTGGTCCGGACCCGGCTAAAGCCGTCGGTCATGGCGGCAGTATTGTCCTCCTCGCTGGCGTCCGGTTCGGCGCACAGCATAGCGGAGATGCCCTGGGGGATAGTCTTGGTGGGCAGGACTACCACCTTTTTATCCTCGCACAGGGACACACACTGCTCGGCCGCCATAATGATGTTTTTATTGTTGGGCAGGACATAGACGATTTCAGCCGGTGTGCGCTCGATCTCCTTCAGAATGTCCTCTGTGGAGGGGTTCATGGTCTGTCCTCCACCTACTAGTCCGTCCACGCCCAAGTCACGGAATACAGCCTCCAGTCCAGCGCCGGCGCAGACAGCCACATAGCCAAACTTTTTTTCTGGCGCCGCCTTGGCCGGGCCCTCAGTCCCGCCGGCCTCCAGCTCCCGCTCCACATTCTCCAGATCGTCAGTGCTCTGGACGTGCTTGCCGGCGGCCAGATCCTCCGCCTGAGTACGCATATTCTCGATCTTGGCCAGCTCCAGCGTCCCGTATTTTTGGGACTCGGTCAGGGCCTGGCCGGGTATGTTGGTGTGGACATGAACCTTAAAGGCGGTGTCGTCCTCACCAATGACCAGACTGTCGCCAATGGAATTCAAATAGCGGCGCAGAGGCTCCAGGTCCACATCCTCCCGGTCCTTGCGGATGATATACACGGTGTCGAAGGCAAAGGTGATATCCTCCACGGACAGGGCCTCAAAGTCGGCCTTATCCCCGGAGCCCTCCTTCTCCTCCATCACCTCAGGCATGGGTAGTCCCCGGAGCTCATCCAGCATGCCCTGAAGGATGACCAGAAAGCCCTTTCCGCCGGCGTCCACTACCCCGGCTTTCTTCAGCACGGGATTCAGGTTGACCGTGTCGGCCAGAGCCACATGTCCCTCCTGAATGGCAGCCTCCAGCACGGCCTCGACGTCATTGTTCTCCCGGGCACAGCCGGCGGCCCGGGCGGCGGCCAGACGGGACACCGTGAGGATGGTGCCCTCGGCGGGCTTCATAACCGCCTTATAGGCGGCGGCCACGCCGAAATCCAGAGCGATAGCCAGATCCCGGCCGTCCATGGTTTCCTTCTCCTTGATCGCCTTGGCAAAGCCGCGGAACAACAGAGACAGGATGACGCCGGAGTTGCCCCGGGCCCCCCGCAGCAGGGCCGAAGCGGTCCCCTGGGCGGCCTGACCCACAGCCTGATAGCGGTTCTTTTTCATCTCCGCAGCGGCCGCGCCGATGGTCAGGGACATATTGGTGCCTGTGTCGCCGTCCGGGACAGGAAATACATTTAGATCATTGATGGGCTGTTTCTGCGCGCTGATGGCAGCGGCTCCATGAATCACCATTCGTTGGAAAGCCGCCGCGTCAATATTGTGTACCATAGTGGCTATTTTCCTTTCTATGAATGGTTAAAAGCGCATGGAATCCACACACACATCCACCGAGGCGACCTCTACTCCCGTGGTCTGGCTGACCACATAGCGGACCTCGCTCATAATGGAGCGGCAGACAGCCATCAGGTTGACCCCGTTTTCCACAATGATGTGCAGTTCGATGGACACAGTTCCATCTTCGTTATAATAGACCTTCACGCCCTTGGCCATAGACTCCCGCTTCAGCAGATGGACCAGACCGTCTGTCTTAGAGCGGACAGCCATCCCCTTCACGCCGTAACAGTTGGTGGCGGCGCTTCCTGTGATGGCGGTAAAAACATCGCTGCTGATGCGGATCTCGCCCAGCTCGTTCTGCAGTTTCATAGATCTCTACCTTCCTTTCGCGCAGGATAGGAATCCATATTAATACAGTTTCTATTGTATTCGATTTTCCGCAAAAATACAAGTCCCAACTTCTGTCCTCTTTTCCCTTCCTCTACCGGCCCACCCTTACACCATTCGACGCATCTTTTCCAGAAATTGGAATATAATGGGGCACATCAGGTTAGGACAGGCCCTCTGGGGCCGTATACATAGGAGGAAACAGGCATGACGGCCAGAGAAAGCATACACGGAAAGCTCAACAAACTTCGGCAGCAGTCCAAACAGACCGGTCAGATCCAGCTGTCCGCCTCCGCCCTCACCTTATGGGCGGAGGCGGGTATCCATCTGCTGCTGGCGGCGGTGCTGGCCGGGGCGGTCATCTTTGAGGGGTATTCCCCCTTCGGGGTGGCCCTGGTCGGGGCGGCGGGCTCCGGACTGTGCGGAGGGGCGGCTCTGCTGGGAGCCTGCTTCGGATATCTGTGCCAGATGGGCTTTGCGGACGGGCTGCGGTACGCCTCCGCCTCCATTCTCACCTTTGCTGTGGCCTTCGCCTTCTACGATCTGAAGGCGATCCGTCGCTCCTGGACCATGCCGCTGCTCACCGCCTCCATCAACGGGGCGGCGGGTTTTATCTATCTGTCCCAACAGGGATGGAAGACAGTTGACGCCATCTATTTCTCTCTGGAGGTCTGCCTGACTGCAGCGGCCGTCTGGTGCTACCGGGCGGTCCTGGTCCCTATGCGTGTCCACCGGGAGGACAGGCTCCTCTCCCCTACCCGCCGGGCCGGCCTGTTGGTTTTATTGGCCACCGCGCTGATGGCGCTGGTCCCCCTCTACATCTATAAGGATATCTCTCTAGGCCGCATCCTTGCTGTGTTGGCGGTGATAACCGCCGCCTGGCAGGGCGGTCTGGCCACCGGAGCCATCGCCGGGGTGTCTCTGGGCATGGCCATGGACTTGGCCGGAGCAGGCATCCCCATGTACACCATGGCCTACGGTCTGTCCGGCATGATGGCTGGCCTGTGCCGGGGCAAGGCACGGCTGTGGGCCGCCATGGTCTATGTACTGGTCAATGGTGGCGCAGTGTTATGGACCTGGGAGCGGGAGCTGCCTCTGTCCATTCTGTACGAGGTATTTGTGGCCTCGGTGGCCTTTCTCCTGCTGCCCCAGCGGCCCATGCGCAAGCTGGGTGTGTGGCTGGCTCCCCAGATGGCCGGCCCTGTGGACCTGCGGGCCCAAGCCCTGGTCCAGCATCAGTTGGAGGCCACAGCCAAGGCCTTCCGTACCCTGTGCGACTCCCTGCGCTCCGCCTTCCGTCCCCCGGAGAACGACAATGACGTAGCCACCGTCTTTGACCGAACCGCCAGCAGGGTATGCCGCTCCTGCTCTCTCCGGAACAACTGCTGGCAGCAGAATTACACTACCACCTTCAACGCTCTCAATGACGCCACCCCCGCCATGGTGGAGCGGGGCCGCGCGGAGGGGAGTGACTTTCCCAGCCATTTCTCCCACCGATGCATCCATTTCTCCGCCTTTCTATCCACCGTAAACGAGGAACTTACCGCCCTGTTCTACCGCCGCCAGTACAACGCTCGGGTCAAGGAGAGCCGGGCGGCAGTGGGCCGGCAGTATGCCCAACTGGCTGATCTGCTGGGGGCTGCCTCTGCAGAACTGAGCCGGGAGCTCATTCCCGACCTGCTGGGAGACCGGAAGCTGCGCCAGCGGGTGGCGGAGCTGGGACTGGACATCCGGACCGCGGTATACCGGGACAGCAGGGGCCTGCTCCGGGTGGAGGCAGAGGGTCCCGGCTGCTCCGCCCTGGCACGGCCCAGCCGTCTGTCCGACCTGTCTGACCTGCTGGGTGTCCCCCTCCGGGTGGACCAGCCCGGAGAGGACTCCATCTCCCTTCTCCAGCAGGAGCCGCTGATGGCTCTGGCCGGAGTGGCCGCCCAGAAAAAGAGCGGCGAGACGGTGAGCGGCGACTCCGGAACCTATTTCAAGCGGTCCGACGGCAAGCTGTATGTCCTCCTGTGCGACGGCATGGGCAGCGGCCCTGACGCCAACCGGGAGAGCTCCTTGGCGGTTCGTCTGCTGGAGCAGTTCCTCCAGGCCGGGGTAGAACCACGTCACGCCCTGTCCACCCTCTCCTCCGCCTTGGCGCTCCGCGGAGAGGAAACCGGCGGCTTTACTACGGTAGACCTGCTCCAGGTGGACCTGTTCTCCGGCGAGGGCCAGCTGTTCAAGCTGGGGGCCGCTCCCAGCTATGTAAAAAAGGGCTCTGCGGTCCAGAGGCTGTCCGGCACCTCCCTCCCCGCCGGGCTGGCCGAGGGAGAGCAGGGGGCGCTGGACCAGTTCACCCTGAAGCTGGCGCCAGGGGACACAGTGCTTATGGTGAGCGACGGTATCTGCGGCGCCGGGGAAGACCAGTGGGTCAAGGACAAGCTAGCCCAGTTTGACGGGGCCAGCCCCAAGGACCTGGCCCGTGAACTCATTACCGACAGCCCCAAAGAAGTCACCGATGACCGAACGGCTCTGGTCATCCGCATTGAAAAGCGGGCAGCAGGCCAGATGAAGTCATCGTTAAAATGAAACATGGCGGACGCTGTAGCGTCCGCCATGTTTTAATCCTTCCAGTCCCACCAGTTTAGCCTATCCGCCGGACAGCTCCCATGTTCGGCATAGTACACCGCCAGCCGGTAGACATACAGGGCACACCGGTCCACCTGACAGCCCTGGAACAAGCAGTCCTTTTGATAAATGTGCTCCGGGTCCTCGCCTCGCAGGGAATTCAAAGTGGTATAGCCAATATCCGCCAAGTGGCGGGCCATATTCGGCCCCACTCCAGGGATCCGCTCCAGCTCCGACTTCATTGTCAGAACTCTGCATTGCCCACAGTACGGGGGTGAAGCTCCACATCGCGGATGTTGTTGATACCGGTGAGGTACATCACCATCCGCTCGAAGCCCATGCCATACCCGGCGTGCCGGCAGGAGCCGTAGCGCCGCAGGTCACAGTACCACCAGTAGTCCTTGGGGTCCATGCCCAGCTCCCTGATGCGGCCCTCCAGCAGTTCCAGCCGTTCCTCACGCTGGGAGCCGCCGATGAGCTCGCCGATGCCTGGCACCAGACAGTCGGCGGCGGCCACGGTCTTGCCGTCATCGTTCTGGCGCATATAGAAGGCCTTGATCTCCTTGGGGTAGTCGGTGACAAAGACGGGGCGCTTGAACACCTGCTCGGTGAGGTATCGTTCGTGCTCCGTCTGCAGGTCGGTGCCCCACTCCACTTTGAAGTCGAACTGGTCGTTGACCTTCTTCAAAATCTCCACCGCCTCGGTGTAGGAGACCCGACCGAACTCGGAGTTGGCTACGTGCTCCAGCCGCTCCTTCAGGCCCTTGTCCACAAAGGAGTTGAAGAAGTCGATCTCGTCCGGGCAGTGAGACATGACATATCGGATGACATACTTAATCATGGCCTCGGCGTTGTCCATATAGTCGTTCAGGTCGGCAAAGGCCATCTCCGGCTCGATCATCCAGAATTCGGCGGCGTGCCGCTGCGTGTTGGAATTCTCCGCCCGGAAGGTAGGGCCAAAGGTGTACACGTTGCCGAAGGCCATGGCAAAGTTCTCACAGTTGAGCTGACCGGATACGGTCAAATTGGCCCGCTTGCCGAAGAAATCTTGGGTGTAGTCCACAGTGCCGTCCTCGTTCCTGGGCACGTTCTCCAGGTCCAGGGTAGTCACCTGGAACATCTCGCCCGCCCCTTCACAGTCGCTGGCGGTGATGATGGGGGTGTGGACATAGACAAAGCCCCGGTCCTGGAAGAAGCAGTGGATAGCGTGGGCGGTGGCGGAGCGCACCCGGAAGGCGGCGGAGAACAGGTTGGTCCGGGGCCGCAGGTGCTGGATGGTCCGCAGGAACTCTACACTGTGGCGCTTCTTCTGCAGGGGATAATCGGGGGCGGAAACACCCTCCACCTGGATAGAAGCGGCCTTCACCTCCAAGGGCTGCTTGGCTTCGGGGGTCAGCACCACCTGTCCGCGGACGATCAGCGCGGCGCCCACGTTTTGACCGGCAATCTCTTTATAGTTGTCCAGGACATTGGCGTCCATGACGACCTGCAGGTTCTTGAAGCAGGAGCCATCATTCAGCTCGATAAACCCAAAGGTTTTCATGTCCCGGATGGTCCGGGCCCAGCCGCATACGGTGACGGTCTGGCCGCCCAGCTTTTCCTGGTCGGCAAAGATGGCGGCGACGGTGACGCGTTCCATTTCATTCATCTCCATGTATAAAAAGTCGATGCCATGGAGATGTCCGCCGGAGTGGCACCCCTGGCGCGACTCGAACGCACTACATTCCGCTTAGGAGGCGGACCCTCTATCCCGGTGAGGTACAGGGGCGTATGGTGGACTCTCCATGGTATCTTTTGTATTTTATCGCACTGTCAGGAGGTTGTCAACGGGGAATGTAAAACCATTTATCCCGGAAAAACGACCACCTGTCCCAAATCTCTGGACCTTCGGGGTCAAAACGGATATACTGGGGACAGAAAAACATAGGGAGGTGGAACGGTCATGGAGGTAGAACTGAAGCTGGAGCCTGGCCGGCAGGAACCCAAGGTGGTCATCCTGGCCGGGGAGGACAGCCCGTCCCTGGAGCGGCTTCGAGCGCATCTGTCCGGCCTCTCTCTGGGCCCCATCACCGTGTGGCGCGGGGAGCGGGCCCTGCCGGTCCGGCAGGAGGAATTTCTCCGCTTCTTTGCCGATGGCAAGGGCGTATCCGCCCAGACCGAAAACCAGATCTACGCGGTCCATCTGCGGCTGTACGAGCTGGAGGAGCGGCTGGACACCACCCGCTTTGTCCGCATCTCCAACAGTGAGATCATCAATCTGGACCGGGTGACTGCCATCGACCTGTCCCTGGCCGGGACCATCCGAATGACTCTGGAAGGGGCGGTCCACGCCTATGTATCCCGGCGGTATGTGAAAAAGATCAAGGATACCTTGAACCTGAGAGGTGGGGATAAAACATGAGGGATATCCGTAAAATCTGGTCCATCCGTCTGGCCGCCGGCGCCCTATTAGGCGCTATTCTGACCACCCTGCTGGCCTGGCTGCTCCTCTCCTTTGGAGTATCCAATGGACAGTCTATCCCAGTGTCCCCCGCCGCGGTCCAGTTTTACGGCTCGGCGGCACTGGCCTTAGTAGTCCAGCTCCTGTTAGGCGGTCTCTTCGGGGCCGTGGTCTCCTTAGCCACCCTGCCATTTGCAAACGAGGGAAAAAAGCTGATCCTGCTCTCCCTGGTCCATTGGGGGGCCACTGTCCTCTGTTTCTCCCTGTTACTGACAGGCTGCCGGTGGTTGGATTTCGGCTGGGACTTGCTGCTGTGGGTGGCTCTGCTGACCCTGCTCTATTTCCTGATCTGGCTGGGCCGCTGGATCGGCTGGTATATGGAGGTGATCCAGCTTCGGGAATTGTTGGGGCTGGCTGCCGGTCCCTCTCCCCTGAAGTGGCGGGAAACCCTGCCTTATCTGCCCTTCTTGCTGTTGGTGTGCAACCTGCTGCCGGCGGCGCTGAGGTGGGTGGACAGGACCTTTGTGGTAGATGTTCCCGTACTGTCCGGTTTGCTTCTGCCTTATCTGATCCTGCCGGTAGTAGGTTATCTATCCGGCCTGTCCCTGGGAAAGCGGCAGGGAGTATGCCCCCTATATCCCCTGGCCTGTTTCCTGTTCTATCTGCCCATGGTATATCTGATATATAACAGCTCCGCCCTGTTTCACTGCTTTATGATCGCCCTCCCCGCCCTGGCTGGCAACGTGATGGGCTGGCTGTACCGTCGGGCGTTCCCAAGAAAGAATCGAACGCCCAGTGAGGGGGCTGACCATGGAGATTAAATGGTATTGGCCCATGGAAATGCTGGGATTTGTAGAGAACATTTCAGCGGAATATCAGGATGGGTATATCCATTACAGTGTGTCTGGGTCCTGTGATACCGTAATGATGTGGCTTCTTCTCGGCCTATTCCCGCTTTTATTCCTGTTTGGCTTCCTGACACGGCGGCTGTCAGCCAGAGCCGGGCGGGACACTCTGGGGATCTGGCTTGCGCGGGTCAGTGTGGCCCTGCTGCTCGGCTATGCCCTGCTCCTGTCGATAGGTGTGGGGCCTTATATTCAATTCTATCCCAGCGGAGGCGGTTTTATTTCCTTTGATACGCTAGAGCACCTATTGTACGGGATATACTGCTCCCTGTTGGCGCTGTCCCTCTTTTTGGGAGGGAAGCTGGGCAAACCGAAATAGAGCCTCTTGTTTCCTTTGCGGCTGTTCCGCTGGCCTCTGCCGGTGTCCGGCTTATGATCCTTTTCCGATGCGTGATAGAATCGCGGACAAGAAAGGAGCGGTTGAGATGAAGCCTATCATGGGTAAAACAGATAAAATTCTGTTGACTTTGTTTCTGATGTCCCTGGCAGCCTATCTGGTGATCTTTCTCTCCGCCTTTTGGGACCTGCCTCTGAACATCCCGCCCTGGCACCAGGGTCTGCTCCTGTACTTCCACAGCATCCCCATGTTTTTTCTCCAACTGCTGTTGTGCCGTCTGGCAAAGCCACACTGGCGGCTGTTCGCCCCGCTGATGTTGCTTCTGGTCCCCGGACTTGTCTTTGTGGGCAGCGCAGGATGGGCCGTCCTGGGATGGGTCCTGTTTCTATATTGGTGCGCGGCACCAGCGGCAGGCTATATTCTGGCCTGGATTGTATGGGGTGTTGGGAAGCTGGGCCGGGGGAGGGACAAGCATGAAAAAAGAGATCCGTCTATATAATGTTTTGTTTCCCATCTGGCCGCTTTGGGTCTTCCCGGCAGCCTGACTGTTTTTATCCCTATACATTGAAAAACGGAGGTGCCTTGTGGAAGCCCTGGCCTTTTTCGTCTTAACGCCCCTGCCGGCAGGGATCATCCAGTTCTTCCTCTCCCGGAGCCGTCTGCCCCGCTGGGCCAAGCGGGGGCCCGCTGTCCTGGTCATGCTGGCAGGGATGGTCTGCTTTCTGGGGGCAGTAGACTGTCTTCCTCTGCCCAACACCTACTGGCTGGATGACGGTTCCTTTCTCGCCTTCCCCGACTACTTTTATGGAATGCTGTTCTCCCTGCCCGCCTTGTTTGGCCTGGGGGCAGGGGCGCTCTTTTCCGTGGCCCAGTGGTCGGAGTGAAAAAAACGTCAAACGGAGACCCATTCAAATCTGTAAGAAAAAAGGGCCCTGTCCATGTGGACAGGGCCCTTTCAACTCATGTGCCGGCTTCCGGCAGGTATTTGTCCGCCAAGTTCATATAGTGGCGGTACAGCACCCGGAACCGGCGGCGGTAGTTCTTTTTCCAGGGCTTCTCCCTGCCGCAGAAGTGCAGGACGGCGGTATGGGCCATGACCCAGTCCAGGTCCGCCTCTCCCATACTCCGCACCAAGTAGTTGCTGAAATTTCTGGCGTCATAGTTCCATATAAAATCGTCCACAGCCAGCACCCGGCCGCCATAGAGCGCGTTGAGAATATCCTGATCCGGCAGGATCAGCTCGTCCCCGTGGTTAGACACGTAATCGAACAGCTCCTCCGTGTGAATCTCGTTTCTGCACCGCTCTAAATCCATTAACAGTACGCCGGAATTGTAATAGTCTCCCTCCGTCCCCAGCCGGAAGCGGTTGACATTGTTGGCAATCTCCGTCTTGCCCGTATGGGCCGCAGCGGCAAACAGATGGCCGTCTAGCTCCAGCTCCCACAGAGGGAGCAGAGAGTTGATCACCAGGGTGTCCGGGTCCAGATACAGCACCCGTTTCAGCTCCTCCGGCAGAAAGCGGGCGGCCAGCAGGCGGTAGTACATCTCCTGGGGATACCGGTCTGTCACCGGAGCATCCTGAAAAACAGCCTCATCTACTCGGATAAGCACCAACTGGTAGCCCCATCCGGCAAGGCCGCTCTCCAGCGCGGCCAGCCGCTCCTCCGGGATGCTCCGATGGAGTAGATAGACCCTGCACTGGACGCCGGGATGACT
Source organism: Flintibacter hominis (assembly GCF_014287965.1). Taxonomy (NCBI): domain Bacteria; kingdom Bacillati; phylum Bacillota; class Clostridia; order Eubacteriales; genus Flintibacter; species Flintibacter hominis. The sequence goes on from NZ_JACOPO010000002.1 coordinate 156,916, forward strand.
TAGACGCAGGGATGTCAGCATCACCCTAAGCTGGGGCAGGTAATGCTCGTCCAGGGTCACAAGAAGATCCATCCGGGTGGTTTCCATCGCTCTGTCCTCCTATCTCTGTCTGTTGAAGCCCTGCCCAGGCTAACCCCGGGCAGGGCTTCCCTCCGGTCAGGAAAGCTGGAACTGCCCGGTATACAGGCGGTAGTACCGGCCCCGCTTTTCCAGCAGTTGATCATGACTGCCCTTTTCCTCGATCTCGCCGTGTTCGATAACCACGATGCAGTTGGAGTTGCGGACCGTGGACAGCCGATGGGCGATGACAAACACAGTCCGTCCGTCCATCAGGGCGTCCATGCCCTTCTGGATCAGGGCCTCGGTCCGGGTATCGATGGAGGAGGTGGCCTCATCCAGGATCATCACCGGCGGGTCCGCCACCGCCGCCCTAGCGATGGCCAGCAGCTGCCGCTGGCCCTGGGACAGGTTGGCCCCGTCCCCAGTGACCATAGTGTTGTATCCGTCCGGCAGACGGCGGATAAAGGAGTGGGCATTGGCACTCTTTGCCGCGGCAATGCACTCCTCGTCGGTGGCGTCCAGCCGCCCGTATCGAATGTTGTCCATAATGGTGCCGGTGAACAAATGGGTGTCCTGAAGCACCGCCCCCAGGGACCGGCGCAAATCGTCCTTTCGGATGGAACGTACATTGATACCGTCATAGGTGATCATACCACCCTCAATCTCATAGAAGCGGTTAATGAGGTTGGTGATGGTGGTCTTTCCCGCGCCGGTGGAGCCTACGAAGGCGATCTTCTGGCCTGGGTTGGCGTAGACGGACACATCATGCAGGATGCGCTTGCCGGGGACATAGGAGAAGTCCACATGGCTGAACCGGACGGCGCCCTTCAGCTCAGTGAGATAGTAGTCCTCCCCAGGGACATTTCGGACCGCCCCCCGGATAAGATGGAGGGAGGCATTGTGGTTGTGGTCCGGGTATTTCCAGGCCCAGCCGTGGCCGGCCAGAGAGGCCAGATCCTGTACTTCGATGAGGGTGCCGTCAGCCGCTACCCGCACCCAGATGCCATCCGGGGAGTCCTCGCCGGGGAGCAGCAGCTTGAGCCCAGTCTTCTCTCGAACGGCCTGGCCCAGCTCGGTGAGCACGTCGCCCTCCGCCAGCACGGGGACAAGCGCCATGCCGCTGGTCCTGGGCGTCTTCCACGCCCAGGTGTGGGAGTGTCCCTTTCCATTGAAGGGGGACAGGGTGCCATTGGCATCCTTCTCCACCTCGATCAGGGTGACGGTGCCCTCGTCCACCTCGGGCTTGGTGTCCATCACATCGAAGATGCGTTCAGCGCCAGCCAAGGCGGACAGCAGGGTGGTCATCTGCTGGGAGATCTGATTCAGGGGCTGGCCAACCTGCTTGGAGTAGTTCAGATACACCACCAGGCCACCCAGGTCAAAGCCCTGAAGGACGGACAACAGGCCGCCGAAGGCGGCAGTGAGGGCATAGCTGATGTTCATTAGGTTGCCCGAAACCGGCATGATCATGATGGAGTAGAAGTTGGCCTTTTGCGCCGCGTCCCGGTAGGCGGTGTTCAGCTTGCGGAAGTCCTCCTTGGCCTGTTCCTCGTGGGTGAAGGCCTTGACCACCTTCAGCCCCTCAATGATCTCTTGGATCTCGCCATTGACATCACCCAGGGCAGATTGCTGTTGCTGGTAATATTTCCGGCTCCGTCCGCCCAGTGTCCTAAAGAGATACACAGTCACTATCAGCAGCAGGGCGGTAACCAGAAAGAGCTTCCAGTTGATGAACAGCATCATGGCCACCAGACCCACAAACATCAGGCAGCTAGAGCACAGAGAAACTACGCTCTGCTCTAGAGCCATCTGTACGTTATCCGCGTCATTGGTAAAGCGGCTCATCAGCTCACCGTGGGGATGCTTGTCAAAGTAGCTGAGGGGAAGGGACTGAAGGCTGTCAAACAGGTCTTTTCTCAGCCGGTTGACGCCCCTCTGGGCCAGCCGGACCATGACGGCGGACTGGCAGTAGGTGGCCACACAGCCGATCAGATAGACGCCTACCAGCTTGCCCACAGACAGGGCCAGCCCGGCAAAGTCGGTACAGCCCGACCAGATGAAGCTGTTGATGATATCCCGCATCATATAGGAGCCGCCCAGGTTGGTAAACACAGACAGCATCAAAAACAGGAACACAGCGACCAGCGGCAGCTTGCTCTTGGTCAGATATCCTACAAGGCGGCGGATCGTCTTGGCCATATTTTTCGGTTTGGCATAGCCCCCTCTTGGGGCTCTATTGGGTCCTGGCATTATCCACCCACCCCCTCTTGCTGAGATTGATAGATCTCCTGATAAATGGTATTGTTGGCCAGCAGTTCCTCATGGGTGCCCCTGCCGGCGATGTGGTCGTCGTCCAGGATCAGGATCTCGTCAGCGTACTGCACGGAGGAGATCCGCTGGGCAATAATGATCACAGTAGTATCCTTCAAGTTCTCCGCGAAGGACTGGCGGATGGCAGCCTCGGTGGCCGAGTCCACCGCCGAGGTACTGTCGTCCAGGATCAGGATGGCTGGCTTGCGGAGCATGGCCCTGGCGATACACAGCCGCTGCTTCTGGCCGCCGGACACGTTGGTTCCTCCCTGGGTCAGCAGGGTATCGAAGCCGTCCGGGAAGGACATGATGAAGTCATAGGCCTGGGCATCCTTGGCCGCCTGGATCATCTCCTCCTCTGTGGCGTCGGGGCGGCCCCAGAGCAGGTTCTCCCGGATGGTGCCGGTAAAGAGCACGTTGGTCTGAAGCACCATGCCGATACGGGCTCGCAGCTCCTCCAGCGGGTAGTCCCGCACATCCACACCGTCTACCAGGACGGCGCCGCCGGTAACATCATAGAACCGGGGGATCAGGTTGACCAGCGAGGACTTGCCGGTGCCGGTGCCGCCCACAATGGCCACGAACTGGCCGGGCTCCACAGTAAAGCTAATACCGGACAACACGTCGTCCCCCGTGCCGGCAGCCGCGTAGCGGAAGGAAACGTTTTGGAACTCCACTCTGCCCCTGGGAGCGGGAAGGACGCGGTCTACGGCCCCGGACTGCCCCTCCGGTGGGGCCACCCGGTAAATCTCGCCCTGGGGTTTGTTCTCCACGGAGGGCTCGGTGTTCAGCACCTCATGGATGCGGTGGGCGCAGGCCTGGGCACGGGTGAGCTGGAGCAGGGCCATCGCCACCATCATCACGCTCATCAGGATCTGGGCGATATAATTGATAAATGCCTGCAAGTCGCCCAGCAGAAAGCCCTCCGCCATAACCATTCTGCCGCCCAGATACAGGACGGCTACCGTGGCGCCGTTCATGGCCAGCATCATGATAGGCATGATAGCGATGATCTTCAGCCCTACGTTCAGAGCGGCCTCCATCAGCTCATCATTGGACCTTTTGAACTTTCCTCGCTCGTGGTCCTCCCGGACAAATGCCTTGACCACACGGATGGCCACCAGGTTCTCCTGCAGGGTGTTGTTCAGCCCATCGATTTTCTTCTGCATCGTCTCAAAGAGCCTGGTACATATCTTCATCAGAATTCCAATGGCCAGTATCATCAGGGGGATGACCACCACCAGCACGATAGCCAGCCTGGCGTTAATGGAAATACAGATGACCAGGGCGGCGACGAGCATCACCGGAGCCCGGACCAGCATCCGCAGGCCCATATTCAGCATCATGGTCATGGCGTTGACATCGTTGGTCATCCGGGTAATGAGAGAAGCGGAAGAAAATCGGTCGATGTCAGCGAAGGAAAACTCCTGTACCTTGTCGAACAGACACTGGCGCAGGTTAGCGCCAAAGCCCTGGCTGGCGAAGGTGGCGTATTTTGCCGAGCCCACGCCGCAGGCCATGGCGAAGAGGGACAACAGGAGCATCAGACCGCCCATCAGAAAGATGTAGCCCACATCTCCGGCCGGGATGGCCACATCCACGATCTCCGCCATGACCAGAGGGAGGATCAGCTCGCAGATGACCTCCAGGGTAATCAGGATGGGGGACTTGATCGCGTCCTTCTTGTACCCCTCCAAATGGGTAAGAAACAGAGAAAGCAAATTAAGGTTCCTCCTTTGCTTGGGTCTTTGTGGGGGACTCCCCCCGCAAGTTATGGAGCATTCGCCGGCGGAAGGAGAGCAACTGCTCCCGCTCCACCGGGGAGAAGCCCTGGAGCATCCGCCGGGACACAGTTTCAAAGGCCATTTGGCAGCCGATGACCGCCTGCTGCCCCTTGGGGGTAAGCAGTACACGGTTGCGCCGCGCGTCTCGTCCGCGCTCCCGCCGGATATATCCTCCCTTTTCCAGTGATTTCAGTGAGTTTGCCACCGCAGCCGGCGAGATATGCAGCAACTCGGCCAGCTCCCGCTGGGCGTGACACTGGCCGTCCGGGTCGCTGTCGGCACAGCTTTGCAGGATGGTCAGCAGCATGGGGTGGCCGATCTCGTTTAGGTCCGCGGCGATTAATTCCGCCTGAACAGCGGCCCGGTGCGCCAGGTTAATCTGCTGGGACAGCAGCTCCAGCTCGTTGGAGACCGGGATCAAAGCACTCCTCTCCTTTCCAATTAATTAACGGGTTAATAATTAACACGTTGATTATTTTAACACCGCTCTAAAAAATGTCAAGACGGTCCCGTTGAAATTCAAAAACTGTTTACATCCTTCCCTAATAATAGCAAAATAGAGGGCCTGCCCTTCCTGGGCGGCCCTCTATTCTATGGCCTTTCACGGGAATTTACTCCTCGTAATCGTCATACTCAGAGGCACAGGCTGTGCGCTGCAGCTTCCCCTTGGCGTGCCCGCACAGCTCAACCAACGCATCCCAATAGGCGATGATGGCGCAGACCATAGCGGCGGCACCCAGGGACAGAGCCACGATCTTCAGGACGAAACGGGCTATCTTCATATCTGTTTTCCTCCTTTGTTTTTACTGGTTACCGCTATTTTACCTGATACCGGGGGAAAATACAATCGTTTTTACAAATTTAATCGTCCCAGGGCCGCCCTTATCTATGATCCAGAGGATTTCCCATCCTCTCCCTTCGGTGGCAGGGCCCGGAATACAGTTCCCTCCGCCGGCTCCACCTGCCGCTCCTCCATCAGCTGTTCCACGGTGACAAAACAGTAGCCCTCAGACAACAGATTATCCACTACCCGCAGCGCCGCATCTACTGAGGTGTCAAAGATATCGTGCATCAGGATAATATCCCCATCCTTCACATGCTCTACCACCGCTGCCACAATGCGGTCCACATCCTTGTCCTTCCAGTCCTCCGGGTCCACCGACCACAGAATGATGGGGCAGTCCGCCCACTTGCGAACCGAGCTGTCAAACAGGCCGTAGGGGGGACGCAGCCAAAACTCCCCATCGCCCAGGATCTCTGCCAAAAGAGCCCTTGTCTTGCCCACCTGAAGGTCAAAATCCCTGCGGGATAGGTCTGATACCACGACGTGTTCAAAGGTATGAATCCCAATCTGGTGTCCGTCTGCCGCCATACGGCGTATCAGCTCCTCGCTACCCTCGATCCGGTTGCCCACCAGGAAAAAGGTGGCGGGCACCTCCCGCAGCGCCAGTCCGTCCAGCAGCCGGCCGGTGGTGGAATTTCTGGGGCCATCGTCAAAGGTCAGTGCCACCAGCGGCGGCTCTCCCTCCTCAAGCTCCACTGTAGTCGCTCCCCCTGTCATAGTCAGCTCCTGCGGCGGTCCCGGCCATAGGAGAAAGGCCGCCAGCCATGCCGCCAGCCAAAGTATTTTTCCTGTTTTCACCCGCTCCGCCCCTTCCTTGTCCCTTCGGGAACAGTATGTGCGGCCAAGCGGAAATTTCTCCATGAAAAAAATGTTTTCCAGCAGCTTGACAAAAGCTCCCGCCTGTGTATAATATGAAGCAAGCTTCACGTGAAGCACGCTTCATATTTAGAAAGAGGAGGGATCGGGGTTGAAAAACAAAGTCCGGGAGCTTCGGGCCGCCGCCGGCATGACCCAGCAGCAGTTGGCCGACTTGGTCCATGTATCCTCCCGCACGATCATCTCCATTGAAAAGGAGCAGTACAACCCCTCTCTGCTGCTGGCCTACCGCATCGCTCTGGTGTTCGGAGTCAGTCTGGAGGAGCTATGCTGCCTAGAAGAAAACAAGGAGCTGGAGGACAAGGAATATGAAAATATATAACAAAAAAGGTCTCATTTGGGGCGTGTTCTGGACGATAGGCGGTCTCTTCTGTCTGTACCGAGATATTGTCGACCCCCATGATTTTCTGCCCCAGCAGATCAAGTCGGTGATCCTCTCCGTGCTCCTGTTGGCAATGGGCGTCACCGGTTTTGTCCGGGCTTTCTCCAAACGGGCCACCATCGAGGATAAGACCGAGGAACGGGACGAACGCAACAAGCTGGTCCGCCTGAAGGGGGACGCCATGGTGGGCAACATCCTCTTTTATGTTCAGATGGCCCTCATGCTGGCGGGGGTTCTGGCCTATGCCGTCACAAAAAAACTTGTATTCGGCTACCTTTTCCTAATCTGTGGACTGAATGTGAGCCTATGCTTCATCCTGTCCATTATCTTTGCCGTCTATTATGAAAAACATGTCTAGGAGGTTCGTCCTGTGAAGATCAAAAGCGTCCGGAATCTGGCCTCCGGCATCCTGTTGATGTTTTTGGCGGCCGCCTGTGCCTGTAAACTCCTATTGGACGGCTTTCAGCTTCGTTTCCTCCTGTCCGCCCTGCTGGCTGTGTCCATTTCCCTGGTCAGCTTTTATTTCGCCTTCACCCACCGAGGGATCAAGGAGGAGCTCTCCCGGTACGCCGATGAGCGGGACCGCTATCTGGCGATCAAGTCCGGCCACGCGACGGTCCGTATCATGAACTACCTGCTGCTGGGCGGTTGCTGGATAGCCCTTGTACTGTACGGCTTTACCAAGTCCGCTCTCGCGCTGTCCGTTGCCGCCACTCTGTGCGGCGTATTGATCGCCATGTTCATCATTATGTTGGGGGTGAATCTCTACTATGAGCGCCGAGGATAAGAAAAATGTTATAGAACAGCCTGTCAAATGGGCCAATCGCCGCCCGTTATATGACGAGCGGGATCAGGAAATTGAGGCCTGTGCCAACAGCAAGGCTCTTGGCTTTGGGGCGGGCTGTCTGGAATTGTTCACCGTTCTATGCGCCGTGAAGGGGGATCCCGCCTGGCGGGGCGGTCTGGCCCTTCTCCTGTTGGGAATGTCCGCCAGTATGCTGTACCGCTCCAGCGCCTACGAGGAGAAGCACTATCTCTGGGGCGGCCTTCTTCTGGGAGCTCTCGGCGCCACCCTGCTGGCCTGGTTCACCTTCGGAAGCTGAAAGGAGGATATCCATGTGGATCATTGGAGGCGTGCTCTCCTTCTACCTGCTGCAGAAGCTGGCTGCTCTGTTAGCCATCGGACTGTTTTTGCTGGCCGTCTGGATGAAATCGAAAATATCCCATATGGATGGTGAAAAATGGGACCAGTATTTCAGGACGTTAAGCAACCGGGGATATACGGCTGTGTTCTTTGTCTTTTACACTATCCCTCATCTGGCCCTGGGCTGGGTGGGATACCTGCTCTATTCCCATTTTTGTTTCCCCGCTCCGGCTGTGCTGGCCCTGCTCATTCCCCTGCTGGGGATTCTAAAGGCGGTTCGGATGCTGGACGAAAACAAGGAAAAGCTGTGGGCCAAGATCCGTAAGCTGGGATAAACAGATAAAAAGCGGGCGGCCAATGGCCGCCCCGCTCCTTTATCCCTTCCACGTCTGGTACTGCTCCACTAGCTCCTGATAGCCTGGTACACCTTTCAAAAATTGAGCCTCCGGGTCCAGGTCCAACTGGTCCAGCAGAGGCTTGAGCAACATGCTCTGGGCCTCCCCGGTTTCGTTCTTGGTGGGTAGATGGCGATACAGAGAAGATTCACTCAAATCCCAGGGGACCGTCAAAGAGTGGAGCAGTCTCTCCAGCAGCTCCAGCGCCCGTGGGCCGTTCCGTTCTGCCATGGCCAACTGGAGGGGAGCGGACAGCACAGCGTAATCGGTAAGGCCCATAACTCTCCCCTCTGCCTCAGCCGTATCAGAAAAGTGGTGAGCCGCCTCCTTGTCCCCCTCCTCAATCGCCAGCTCGATCATGTGGAGGAGGGTGGTCTGGATAGCATGGGCCCGGTCAAACAAGTCCCGCTCCAGGATAGTCCAGGCCTCCTCGATCTTTCCCTCCTTCCTCCGCAGGGAGGCGGTGAGAGTACGCTTGTCCATATGGGTATCGGACAGCCGGTCCAACAGGGTCTGGGCCCGGTCCAACTCCCCCCGGCTAATACACTTAGAGGCCACAGTGTAAGTAGCGGCTTCACACACCCTTGCGTCCGCACTGCTGACACACCGCTCATAGAGCGCGTCGATCTCCTCCTGCCAGGTCTGCCTCTCCCCCTCTGTGCCGCCAGGTAACAGAGTCAATATTCCCTCCAGCAGCCCCGCCAAGCTGAAGGCGAGCAGGTCACTATTGGGAAACTCCCGCAGCTTACTCCTGGCCAAATCAAAGGCCGCGGCAGGCGCCTCCCCCTGGGCTGTCTCATAGACTCGGTTCAGAAATAAACCAATTTCCTCTTGGGTCAGATCCTCCTGAAAAGACAGCAGGGTGTTCAGATCCACCCCCAGGGTCCGGGCCAGGGAAGGCAGAAGGGTAATATCTGGGTAATTGAGCCCTTTCTCCCATTTATTTACTGCCGGGGCACTAACTCCGAGCCTATCAGCCAGTCCCTCCTGGGTCAGTCCCATGGTCTGGCGGCGGGTACGGATTACGTCATGGATTTTCATAAGCTTCTCCTCCTGTCTTTCCACCATCATACCAGACTTTCCCGTCCGCTACAATGGAGCAGTACGACAGAGAACGGGAGCGGATATTAACCTTCAGTTAATTTTAACACAAAAGATCCCCCGGTTTTGGCCGGGGGATCTCTCCATATCATTTCATATCAGGGAGCAGGCACCACTTCTACCGTGTAGCCCAGGTCCTTCAGCCCCTGGACGACGCCGGTCTCGCCCACCATGTGGCCGGCGCCCACCACCAGCAGGCCGGTGTGGGAGCCCTCCCGCTTCAGATACTCATCCGCATAGGCGATCATGCCGGGGTCCCGGTCGGTGAACAGCTTGCTGTTGAGCTCGTCGTCGCTGTTCAGGATGGCATCCTTATCATAGATCTGGTCAAAGCTCTCCACGTCCCGGCTCTTCCAGGTGTCCATCATGGCGCCGATCTGGGCCACCTCCTCCTGCAGGGCCTCCTGGGTGGCGGGCTCAAAGGCCTCCTCCCCCAGCACGGCGGTCAGGGCGTCCTTCGTCTGCTGGCTCATGGAATCAGGGTCCAGAATCATCAGCAGGCCGCTGGCCAGGTATACCTCCTGGTACTCAGGGGACAGGCCGTCAAAAATACCGCCCTGGAAGGCATAGGTCTCCACAGCGTCGATGGCGATGCCGGCATTGACCGCCTTGGCGTTGACATACATATCAATGGCCATGGCGTTGGAGCTGGTGGTCTCATCCATCGTAGCCAGGGAGGAAAAGCTGTTGGCCAGGGCCCAAGCTTTGTACTGGGCGATGGTCTGCTCATCCATCCCCATCTGAGCGGCGGTTTCCACTACCACCTGATACAGCTCCGGGGAGATGTGGTCGGCCAGGGTCGTACCGTCGGCATAGGTCTGCATGGCGGCAAACTCGGCGATCTGGGCCTGGTCATTGAAGTCCAACTCAAAGGTCACCTGCTCGGCGTTCAGAATGATGTCCCGCAGCTGCTTATGGATGGGGTAGGTGTTGTTCACGTCCGTATGGATGGAGCCCAGCAGGTACAAGGTGTTGCCGTTGCCCTCCGCCTTCCACAGCAGACCCAGGGAGCCGGCGTTCTGCTGGTCATATAGATTGAGGATCAGGCTGTTGGCCATAGCGGCCCCCTCCAGCAGAGTGCAGGGACGGTCCAGATTCAGCCCGGTGCCGTCGCCGGCTATCGCGCCCACCTCAGTCATGAAGGCCTCTGGTCCCTCCTCCACGCCGGGAAAGGCGTAAGCGGCCGCCTCCTGGTACAGAGCGTTGAGCACACCGCCGCGGGTCGTATCGAGGACCAGGCCGGTGTCATCCGCCTCCCGCTGCTCCACACCCAGCAGGGCCAGCTTGTCAGCCACCACCTGTGTCATCTTGTTCAACTGCTCATCTGTGATGGTCTTGCCGTGGTCCGTGTACAGCTCGTCACCAAAAAGTCCCATAGCATATCCATCTGCCAGCACGCCGTAGGCCCAGGTTGGGAGAGGCTGGACCTGCTCCTCGGCCGCCAGAATGGCGGGGGATGCCCCCATGGCCACAGCCAGGGAGAGCAGCAGCGCTAAAAATTTTTTCATAGTGAGACGTCCTTTCTCCATTTGCCTTAGTCTGTTTAAGTGTACTTTTATAAACCGGCAAAGTCAAGAAAAATGATTTGGAAAATCGGTTGCAATATCTGGATCTTTGTGTTATATTAGCGCAAGGGTTATTTTGAAAAAAGTTTGAAAAAGTACACTTTTTCAAACTTTTTATTCATTATTTGCTGAAATATATAACAAAACAGGAACAGGCCACGAAGGGGCCTGTTCCTGTCTGTCTTTTGGGCGGAATGAAGGTCGTGCCCGTTGCTTACTCTTTGACTACTGTTTTGGTGATGGTAGCCTTGGGGTCCTCGGTGTCGAAGACTGTCTTGGCGGCGGCAGCCAGACCGGCCAAGCCCTGGATCTCGCTGGGAATAATGATCTTGGTGGCTTTCCCGTTGGCGGCGGCCTGGAATGCCTCCAGCGCCTTGATTTTGATGACGCCGTCGCCAGGGGCAGCGTCATTGATGAGCCGAATGGCGTCTGCGGTGGCCTGCTGGACCTTCAGGATGGCCTCGGCTTCGGCCTCAGCCTCCAAAATCTTGGCCTGCTTGGCGCCTTCCGCCTGAAGGATGGCCGCCTGCTTGGCCGCGTCGGCTCGAAGGATAGCGGACTGTTTCTCGCCCTCCGCCACCAAGATTTGGGACTGCTTCTGGCCCTCGGCCTGGAGGATGGACTCACGCCTCTCGCGCTCGGCCCGCATCTGCTTCTCCATGGATTCCTGAATATCCCGGGGCGGCATAATATTTTTCAGCTCCACCCGGTTGACCTTGATGCCCCAGTTGTCGGTGGCTTCGTCCAGAATCGCCCGCATCTGTCCGTTGATGTGGTCCCGGCTGGTCAGGGACTGGTCCAGCTCCAGGTCGCCGATAATATTACGAAGGGTGGTAGCGGTCAGGTTTTCAATGGCGGACATGGGGTTCTCCACCCCATAGGTGTACAGTTTGGGATCTGTGATCTGAAAATAAATTACGGTATCGATCTGCATAGTCACGTTGTCCTTGGTGATGACGGGCTGGGGCGGAAAGTCCACCACCTGCTCCTTCAGGGACACATTTTTCGCTACCCGGTCCACGATAGGCAGCTTGAACTTCAGACCCACGCCCCACACCGTACGGAATGCGCCCAGCCGCTCGATGACAAAGGCACGGGACTGGGGAACGATCTTGATGCAGGACCCCAGCACAATTAGGACCAGCAGAGCCAAGATTATCCATGGCAGAATACCCAAGACAACTTCCATATTTTCTCCTCACTTTCTAAATGGCTTCCATTTACAAGCACTTATAATGTTTCTACGAACACCTTGACCCCTTCGATACGAAGCACTTTGACCTCCGTACCGGCGGGGATGACCACAGCCTGCTGGCTCCGGGCGGACCATATCTGGCCTGAGATATTGACCTGACCCTTTCCCTCTATGTTGTCGATGTCCTGGATCACTATGGCAGTCTTGCCGATCACCCGATCCGCGTTAGTGGCCACATTTTTGGTATCCAGATACCGGGCGGCCAATGGCCGCACCAGAGCCAGCGCCAGACCGGACAGAGCCAGAAACACAATCACCTGAACCCAGATCGCTCCGCCCATCCAGGCTGTGATCGCTCCGCCTAGGGCTCCGACGGCAAACCAAATGAAGGTCAGCCCCACGGTGGCCAGTTCCCCGAGGACCAGCACCACCATCACGATCAGCCAAATGGTACTCGGACTCATAGACACTCCTTTCCCCCGGTCCTGATGCACAGTCCCGAGGCTTGCTATATTGGTAGCATATCATATCCGCCAGGAAATTGCTACAATAACTTGCTGTCAAAAAATAAAATATTGGCTATAAATTAGTATGGCCTCAAATCTTATAGCCATCATACACAGAAAAAACCAATCAAACCGCACTCCTAGACATACCTATATTCCAAGCAAAAAAGTTCGGCTCTCACTTTTGATGAGAGCCGAACTTTTTAGTTTCTTAAACGTTAGGCTTTGACACGGACACGGCGGAAGGAAGTTGGCTTTCTACGTGCCCGGGTTTTAAAGACTAACCGCGTTTATCAGTACATGCCGCCCATGTCAGGGGCAGCGGGAGCGGCGGGAGCGGGAGGCTGGGGCTTATCGGCCACCAGGGACTCGGTGGTCAACAGGGTGGATGCGATGGAAGCGGCGTTCTCCAGGGCAGAACGGGTCACCTTGGTGGGATCCACAATGCCGGCGGGGATCATATCGCAGTACTCCTCCTTGTAGGCATCGAAGCCGTAGCCGGTCTTGCCGGACTCGCGGATCTTCTCCAGCACTACAGAGCCGTCGATGCCGGCATTGGCGGCGATCTGCTTCACCGGAGCGGTGAGGGCCCGGGCGATGATCTGGACACCAGTCTTCTCGTCGCCCTCGACCTGGTCGTACAGCTTCTCCACGGCGGGGATGGCATTCAGGTAGGCGGTGCCGCCGCCGGCCACGATGCCCTCTTCCACAGCGGCGCGGGTGGCGTTCAAGGCGTCCTCGATGCGCAGCTTCTTCTCCTTCATCTCCACCTCGGTGGCGGCGCCTACCTTGATGACGGCCACACCGCCGGCCAGCTTGGCCAGCCGCTCCTGGAGCTTCTCCTTGTCATAGTCGGAGGTGGTGACCTCAATCTGGCTCTTGATCTGGCCAATGCGGGCCTTGATGTCCTCGCTGCTGCCAGCGCCGTTGACGATGGTGGTGTTCTCCTTAGTAATCTTCACCTGACGGGCCTGACCCAGCATAGTCAACTGAGCTTCCTTCAGCTCCAGACCCACATCGGAGGAGATGACCTGGCCGCCGGTCAGGATGGCGATATCCTGGAGCATCTCCTTGCGGCGGTCACCGAAGCCAGGGGCCTTGACGCACACCACATTCAGGGTGCCGCGCAGGCGGTTGACAATCAGAGTAGACAGGGCGTCGCCCTCCACGTCTTCAGCGATGATCAGCAGCTTCTTGCCGGACTGGACCACCTGTTCCAGAATGGGCAGCAGCTCCTGGATGTTGGAGATCTTCTTATCGGTGATGAGGATGAGGGCGTCGTCCAGGTTGGCCTCCATCTTCTCGGTGTCGGTGACCATATAGGGGGTGATGTAGCCCCGGTCGAACTGCATACCTTCCACGACCTCGGAGTAGGTCTCGGCGGTCTTGGACTCCTCGATGGTGATGACGCCGTCGTGGCCCACTTTCTCCATCGCCTCAGCGATCAGCTTGCCGATGGTCTCATCGCCGGAGGACACGGCACCGACACGGGCGATATCAGCGGAGCCGTTGACCTTCTGGCTGTTGGCCTTCATGGCCTCAATGGCGGCCGCGGTGGCCTTGGCGATGCCCTTCTTCATGACCATGGGGTTGGCACCGGCCGCCAGGTTCTTCAGGCCCTCGCGAACGATAGCCTGCGCCAGCAGGGTAGCGGTGGTGGTGCCGTCGCCGGCCACATCGTTGGTCTTGGTGGAGACCTCCTTCACCAGCTGGGCGCCCATGTTCTCAAAGGGGTCCTCCAGCTCGATCTCCTTGGCGATGGTAACACCGTCGTTGGTGATAAGGGGAGCACCGAACTTCTTGTCCAGCACCACGTTGCGGCCCTTGGGGCCCAGGGTGATCTTTACAGTATCGGCCAGCTGGTTGACGCCCTTCTCCAGAGCCTTGCGGGCCTCCTCGCCGTAGCAGATAATTTTAGCCATAACACATTACCTCCGATTTAGAGTAAATTTGATACACGATTTGGGATAAAAAGACGGGTTTACTCAACCACGGCCAGGATATCATTCTGACGAACGATGGTCACTTCCTCGCCGTCCAGCTTCACCTGAGTGCCGGAATACTTGCTGGTAATGACCTTGTCGCCCACCTTCACGGTCATGACGACCTCCTTGCCGTCCACCATACCGCCGGGACCTACAGCGATGACCTCTGCCACTTCGGGCTTCTCCTTGGCGGCGCCGGTCAGGATGATGCCGCCCTTGGTGGTCTCCTCGGCCTCCACCAATTTTACGATCACACGGTCAGCCAGGGGTTTGAGTTTCATAACAAGTTCCTCCTTATATATGAGTTTTTTGAACTAACTTTCTCAGCGGTTTAGCACTCTTTTTATTTAAGTGCTAAATCTAACTATGATAATAACCGCTTTCTCAAAAAAAATCAACCCCTAAATCAAAAAAATTTGGGGTTGATTTTCTATAATTTACGTTTTGTTCACAAACATATGTCAAGAGTGCTAAACACAAGGGGCATAGCTCGCTCCAGCCGGGTAAAAGAAATTCACCTTTTTCTCTGACAGGCGGACGGTAAAAGTGGTGTCCCGCATGATCTCTCCATCCACTACCACGGTGATGGGTTCCCGGGCGGAGAAGGACACCTCCTGCCCGTGGTAGGCTCGAATCAGCGCGGGGTACTTCCAGTACAAGCCTTTCGCGTACTGGCCCGCCAGGCGCGCGAAGGTAGGCAGACTCACCTTGCCCACCCGCAGCACATCCAGCACGCCGTCGTCAGGCATGGCGTCGGCCACCGGCATAAAACCGCCCCCATAGTGCCGCCCATTGCAGATGCACAGGATGGCGGTGGGCTCCTGCGTCCAGCGGTCAGCCCCCATAGACACCGTCATGGGACGGCAGATTCCCCGTACAAGCACCTGCTCCGCCAGGGACAGCAGATAGGCCCATCGTCCGGAGACACCTTTCAATCGCTTGTATTTGTGTACTCCGGCGGCGATACGTGCGTCCACTCCGGCGCATATCACATCCAGCCCCAGCTTGCCGTTGCAGTCCATCAGGTCAAAGGCGGCCTGCGGCCCGGCCGCCAAAGCCTCGAGATTTGAAAAAATGCTGCGGTAGTTGGGCCCAAACAGTTTCAGAAAGTCGTTGCCCGTCCCCATGGGCACGTTGGTCACTGCCAGAAAATCGTGGCCCGCCGCCCCATTCACCACCTCGTTGAGAGTACCGTCACCTCCACAGGCGTAGATCCGAATGGGTTTCCCCAGAGCAGCGGCCGCCTCTGTCATTCGTCGGGCGTCCCCTTCTCTGGCGGTGTGGACTATCTTGCGAGGAAAAGGCAGTCTCTCCAGCAGCCGCTCCAGCGCCTCGGTACTATCCTTTTTCCCCGCAGCGGGGTTGATAATAAACAGATGGTCCATAGACACCTCCGAAACACCTCAGGGCAGCTCCCCAAAGCCCCAGATCAGCTGCTGCTCCACATAGCCTGCCCAGTGAAACTCCTCCAGCACGCACCGCTCCGGGAGGGAGCTCTCCAGCCCAAGCTCCGCCAGCAGGGAGGGACCTTCCTGGGGAATCCACAGTTGGTCCGCCGGGTCGGTACGCACCCAGAAGGTCTGGAAGCGGTCCGGGTCGTAGATGAGGATGATCTCCGCCAGAGCCGGGTCGCCCCCAGGGACAAAGAGGAATATTTTACAGGAGGGCAGGTCCGCCGGCCTGGCGGCAATCAGTTCCTCCGTCTTGTGCAGGAGGGCGGCCATCAGCGCCTTCCGGTCCTTCCCTCTGGGATGAAAAAAACGGTTGGCTCCCAGGTCCAGCCACTCCTCTCGAAAATCCTCTTCCGCCGGACACCAGTTGGGCTGGTACTCCTCTACCACCCGCAGAACCCTTTTCAGCTCCCGCCGATATCCCCGAAATTTTTTTATATGGTAAGGCATGACCCCTCCTATTTCATCCCGTACATAAACAGGTCGCACTTCAGCATCCCGTTATAGAGTTTTCGCTTCTTGTCCGCCTGCCGGCCGAAAGTCCGCTCAAACTCGGTGTGGGAGGACAAAAGGAAGAGCTTCCAGCCCTCTGGAAATTTGCTCCAGGCTCGGCCGAAGGCCCGGTACAACTCCTCCGCCTCCCGGCGCTCCATGATGCGCTCTCCGTAAGGCGGATTGGTGACCACCCGGCCATAGAGGCCGCCCCAGTGGAAGGTCCGGGCGTCGGCCGCCTCAAAGGATACGATGTCGTCCACCTCTGCCAGTTGAGCATTGTGCCGGGCCAGCTCCACGGCGGCGGGGTCCAGGTCGCCGCCCCAAATCTCATAATCCCCATCAAATTCCTGGTCCATGGCCTGGTCAGCCGCCTCCATCCAGAGCCGCTTGTCCAGCCACCCCCATTTTTGGGCGGAGAAGTACCTGTTCAGCCCCGGCGCCCGGTTTCGGGCAATCAAGGCAGCCTCGATGGGGATGGTGCCGCTGCCGCAGAAGGGGTCGCACAGGGGGTCCCGGCCTCTGTACCGGGACAGCAGGACCATGGCCGCCGCCAGCGTTTCCCGCAGGGGGGCAATCACCCCCTGGGCCCGGTAGCCCCTCTTGTGCAGCCCAGCGCCGGAGGTATCCAGCATCAGGGTGGCGGTATCCTTCATAATCGCGAACTGGATCTGGTACAGCGCCCCTGTTTCCGGCAGGGTATTCAAGCCGTAAGCCTCTCCCAGCCGGGCGGCCACCGACTTTTTCACGATGGATTGGCAGGCGGGCACCGAGTGGAGGGCGGAGTTGAGGGAGTGGCCCTTCACTGGAAACTGGCCCTCCCGAGGGATGAACCGCTCCCAGGGCAGGGCCCGCGTCCCTTCAAATAGAGCGTCAAAGTTTCCAGCCGGGAATGTCCCCAGCACTAGCAGAACCCGCTCCCCGGTACGCAGATTCAGATTCAGCCGGGGCAGGTCCCCCTCTGTTCCAGTACACAGCACCCGGCCATTTTCCGCCTGGACACTGGGCAGACCCAGCCTCCGGATCTCGTCAGCGCACAGCCCCTCCAGGCCAAACAGGGTGGGGACAGCAAAATTCAGCTCGCCCACAGGCAACACCTCTCCTCTCTTTTGTGGGTCCAGTATACCGTATCTGACGGTCTATGGCAAATTCTTTTTCTCCAAGCCGCCGGTGTAAAAAAGGGACAGGGCGATCTTCGCCCTGTCCCACATTTATCCCTGTCAAAGCGTCATAGGGGGATAGAAGGACACGCTCCCTATCCGCTCCAGTCCCACCTGGCGGGCCCGCAGAGCATACTCCTTCACGTCGCCGGTGGTATAGATGGTCAGTCCGCCCAATCTGTCGTCAGAGGCCAGCAACCGCTCTCCCTCCAGGTACTCCTTTAGGGCGCGGGCCATCTCCTCCGCGGGGTCGATGAGGGGCAGACCGGGATACAGGCGGCGGATGCTGTCCGCTACCAGGGGGTAATGGGTACAGCCCAGCACACAGCACTGGATGCCCTCCCGCACTATGCCGTCCATCTCCAGGCGCAGGTCCGCCTCCACCTCCGCCATGCCGGCAGGGTCCCCAAGGTTGTGCTCCACCAGCCGGGCCAGATCAGGACAGCCACAGCTGAGGACCACCAGCTTCTTGGGGCTGCGGGCCAATATCCCCTCCGGATAGCACCGGGAGTTGTGGGTAAAGACGGTGGAGATGACTCCTATCTTGTCTACACTCAGCCGTGCGGCGGCCTCCGCCCCCACCTGAACGGCGTTGAAGGTGGGGCAGGACACCTCCCCCTCACACTGTCCGATTACGCAGGAGATGGTATTGCAGGCCACCAGCAGGGCCTTCACATGATGATCCTCCATGAAGCGGAACATATACCGGGCCATGGCCACGATCTTGTCCTCTGGATGGTTCCCGTAGGGAATATGGGCGCCGTCCCCGAAATAGACCAGCTCCTCGCCTGGCAGCGTCCGCTGAACCTGCCGGACTACACTAAAGCCGCCGATGCCAGAGTCCAGGATTCCGATGGGGTCACTGGGATGGAACATAGACACACCTTCTTCTGCCGCCGGCGGGTTGCCGGCCGTCACCAGTGGATATTACCACAAACTGTCGGTCTGGTAAAGACGAAACTCCGCGGGGCGGTCAAGTTTTACCGCTCCGCGGAGATACCCTTCGTCACTCCACCCGGTTCAGCTCCCCGGTAAGCAGGTCCAGTTGATAAGCGCCGGTGTCCGTTGTGACGCGCCACACCGGGATCAGCTCCATGGGCCCGGACAGAGAGGTGACACTGATATAGCCCTGAACGATACTGTCCACCTGATTGCATACGTCGCCCAGCCCATTGAGGCCATTATAAAAGTAGACGAGCGCCGAGGCCACCGTAATGGGCCGCTGGTCCGTCCGCTCCACAGGGCTGCCCACCAGACGGCGGCCGGCGGTCATGGTCTCCAGCCCCTCCGAGCCCCATACCAGGGTAACCTGGTGGTTAAACAGGGGGATGCCCTCCCAGCTCTGGCGGACCGTCAGGGTATTCTCATCCCGTGCCGTTGTCTCTCCCTCGAACCCGATTTGGGTCAGGAGGTCCAGGCAACTCCTCTCCTGGTCCACACCCAGCGGGAAGCTGTCTGGCGATAATTCCGCCGAAAAGGATCCATCGCTGTGGAACTGGAGGGCGCCCGCCCCGTTTTGGTAGCGGTACACCCCGGCTCCTCTGGCCTGGACCACTACATCCTCCCCAAAAAGCTGGGTGGCCAAGCGGCTTTCCTCCTCCTGGTCCCGCTCCACGGTCTGGGGCCTGGGAACCATCTGGTCGTCGGGCAGTTGTCCCTCATGGATCTGTATCCCACGGTCAGTCAGGAAATCCACGGCCTGCTGGCGATTCTGCCTCTGGTTGGCGCTGTCCCGCCACTCCCGTTGGACCACAAAGAACAGTAAGCACAGATTGACCGCCGCGAGCATGATCAGGATGATGTTTTTCAGCTTGGACCATTCCATACCGTCAATCCTCCCGGCTGCCGGCGGCCACCCAGGTGGCGGACACGCTGTCCCCGCCGCCGTCCAGATAGGCCAGCATCAACTCATCCCCCTCCATCCCTTTGGCCGTGAGAGCCGCCGTGGCCTGGAGGGGCGGCATGACAGACCCACGCTCTCCGCTGGCTGTATAGCTGCGCAGCCGGAGCGTAAAGCGGTCTATCCTCCCGTTCTGGACCAAAAACTGGGCCGCACTCCCCTCGTCCAGTTGGACCGGCACCCCGTTCAGGCAGTATCCAAAGTCGATTTGCCAGCCCCCATCCACCTCTTGGACAGACATCAGATACAGTCTCGCCTCTCCCATACGGGGCGTCATAGCGTCCGCGGCCAGTCGGCGGCATGTCTCTACCGCTTCAAACAGGTCTGCCCCGGACAGGGGGAAATGGCCCACCCCGCCCCGGTCAGCCAGATAGGTTGCGATGCCCCGTTCAGTCAGCCGCAGGGTGTCGTTGCCGTTTCGGACCACCTGCTCCGTGCCCGCAGAGTAAAATACGCTGGAGCCCACCGAGAAGTCCAGGTCCTCCGCCAGAGCGGCAAGGGCGCTCTGCCCTCCGACAGCCGGATTGGCCGCCTGATAGATGACCGGATCCAGCCCCCCCTCTGTCAGCAGGGTATCCGGGTCCAGGTCCTGGTACAGATCGGTCTCAAAGGCGAAGCGGGCGCCGTTTGTCCCCATTCCGGTCAGCGCGCTTTCCAACTGCTGGGGCGTGACAACCTCCGTCAGACAGCGGTAGTAATATCCGTCCCGCTGGTCCTGGTAATAAAACGCCACTTGGTTCTGCCATAGGGACAGGACCAGTCGCCGGACATGGGCATCCAGCGCGCTCTCCTCACCGGACAGCCAGCCCACCAGCACTTGGAGGGGGATATCCCCCTGAAAATCGAAATAGACGCCAGGACAGGAGGTGAGCGCCTCCTCCCACTGGTAGCGGTTCACCCGCTCTGGCTGGCCCGCACTGGACAGCCCCTCGGCCAGCAGGCCGGCCACCTGTTGGAACAGGGCATCCGCCGCCCCTTGGTCATACTGAACTCCATAGCGGCCAGTCTCCATACCCGCCGTCAGATTGACCGCGATACGCAGGGGGCGGACCGCCTCGATCCGGCTACCCCCTTCCGTCTGTCCCATCTGGGTCTGGGGCATATCCTCCCGGAGAATATTGTGCAGCGGCTCCAGCATTCTGGTCTGGATCAGCAGCCAGACAGCGGAGCAGGTAAGAAACAAAATCAGCACATCCTTAGCCAGCTCCACAGCCCTTCGGTCAAACTTCCGCCTATCCATGGTCCGGCCCCTCGATCTTCAGCTCCAGCCGGAGTGCCAGGCCGGGGCCATCCTTGTCCTGGAGCTCCAGCAGCCCCTGGTGTCGGTTCACGATCTCCTTGGCGATAGACAGCCCCAATCCGGTCCCGCCGGACTGGCGGGACCGGGCCTTGTCCACCCGGTAGAACCGCTCAAAGATCCGGGACCGGTCCTCCGGTGGGATACCGATACCGTCGTCATCCACCACCATCCATACCCGGTCCTCTGTCCGGCCGGCGGAGATGGTAATATGGCCCCCGTCGGGGGTATATTTGATGGAATTGGACACGATATTCATCATAACCTGGAGCACCCGCTCCCGGTCAGCCACAATGGCGGGCAGCTCTGACTCCAGTTCCAGCTTCAGGGTGTGGGCATGGCGCTGGGCCTCCATATAGACTGCGTTGTACAAATCCTGGAGCGCCGCCTCGAAGGAGAAGCGGCCCAGCTTCAGATCGTCCCTGCCCGAGTCGAGGCGGGACAGGGTGAGCAGGTCCTGGACAATGTGGGTCATACGGTCGCTCTCGTTGAGGATAACCCCCAGGAATTTCTTTTCCATGGCGGGTGGGATGTCCTCGGCGCTCTCCGCCAGGGTCTCGGCATAGGATCGGATATTGGTCAGGGGGGTACGCAGCTCGTGGGACACATTGGCCACGAACTCCCGGCGCATCTCCTCGTTTTTCCGCTGGGCAGTCACATCGTGGATGACCACCAAGGCGCCGCCGCCCTCCCGGCCGCGATCAAAGGGGGCCAGCAGCAACTGGAGAAACCGGTCCCGGACCTGGAGCTCTCCCTCCAGATGGTCGGGGGCCTCCAGCACCTGATCTAGAGGGGCGATATCGCCAAAGAGCTGGCCATAGTCGCTCTCCGGCCCGATGTGCCGCAGTAGCATCTGGTCGGCGGCAGGGTTGGAGTGGATGACCTTTCCATCCCGGGAACAGGCCACCACGCCGTCGGTCATGTGGAGGAAGAGGGTATCCAGCTTGTTGCGCTCGTTCTCCACCTGGCGCAGAGTATCCTGGAGCTGGTCCGCCATGTCGTTGAAGGTATCGGTCAGCACTCCGATCTCATCCCGCGAGGCCACTTGGATCTTCCGGGAAAAGTCCCCTTCTGCCACCCGCATGGCCCCCTCCGTCAGCCGCTGTATAGGGGTAACCATCGTCTTGGACAGCAGGAAGGACAACAGCACCGAGATGACCAGGCCAAAGACCAGGGCCTCCATGATCAAGAGAAACATTTTCTCGGTCAGGCTGTTGGCAGTGGCCTTGTTGTCCAGGATGTAGATGACATAGCCCTCGTCCCCCCGGTGGATGGGGACGGCCAAGTCCATATAATCGGCGGCCAGATTGCTCTCATCCCCCACCTCGTTGGTCTCCAGCCCGGTATTCAGGGCAAAATTCAGGTTCTTGGTATATTCCAATACCTGGTTCTCCCCCTCAGGAGCCACCAGGCACACTCCATCGCTGTCCAGGATATACAGCTTGCGGTTGCGCCCGTCCACCCCCAGCACGCCGACATAGGCGTCCAACACATCGGCCATTCTCTCCGCACCGTTCTCCTCATCCGGAGTTTCGGTGGTCAGGTCGGACACCAGGCCGGGGTCGCTGAACACGTCGGACATCTGGCTATAAAAATCCTCCAGATAAAAGGCGGTCACAGAGTTGATCAGGAAGGCCCCCACCACCATCATCAGGGACAGGATCAGCAGCACCATGATCATGACCAACTTCATATGCAGACTACGCATGGGGCACCCCCTTTCGTCGGAACAAAGTCCGCTTTCCTCGGAACGCCCTGGCGGGCATTCCTCCCTCGCTCCCTTGTTCCTCCTCTCCGAACCGGACCCGCTTCGCTGGGCTCCGCTTCGGTCTGCCGCCTTCGGCGGCTTTCTCTCCCAAAGTCCGCTTTCCTCGGAACGCCCTGGCGGGCATTCCTCCCTCGCTCCCTTGTTCCTCCTCTCCGAACCGGACCCGCTTCGCTGGGCTCCGCTTCGGTCTGCCGCCTTCGGCGGCTTTCTCTCCCAAAGTCCGCTTTCCTCGGAACGCCCTGGCGGGCATTCCTCCCTCGCTCTTATGGGGCCGGCACTGTAATCTCACTCGCCGAAAAGATAGCCCATTCCCCGCTTGGTGCGGATGAACTCGGGGTTGGCCGGATCGTCCTCGATCTTCTCTCGTAAGCGGCGGATCGCCACGTCTACCGCCCGAACGTCGCCTACATAGCCCTCATAATTCCATACATGCTCCATCAGGGCCTCCCTCGAAAAGACCTTCCCGGGCTGGGCAGCCAGGAAACAGATCAGATCGTACTCTCTCTGGCTCAACTCCAAGGGGAGCCCATCCTTGAATACGGTGGCACGGTCCCGGTCAATATTGACTCTGCCCGCCTTAATCGTGCCAAGGCCGGATTGTGCCGCGGGGACAGCGGGGGACATGGCCACCCGCCGGATATTGGCCTTGACCCGGGCCAGCAGCTCCCGCATGGAGAAGGGCTTGGTGATATAGTCGTCCGCCCCCAGCTCCAGCCCCAGGACCTTGTCCGCTTCCTCCTCCCTGGCAGTGAGCATGATGATAGGGGCGGCAGACCCGCTCTCCCGCACCTTCCGGCACACCTCAAAGCCGTCCATTCCGGGCAGCATCAGATCCAGCAGGATCAGGTCCGGGTCATTTTCCAGGGCCAGCTGTAAGCCGGCGGGCCCGTCGTATGCCTCCAGGGTATCATAGCCCTCCCGGCTCAGGTTGAAGGACAGGATATCCACGATATTCTGTTCATCCTCTACAATCAAGATGGTTTTGCCCACAAGATCCCCTCCTTCTCTTTCTCACAAATGCCGCCGGTCTCTCACAGGCCCAGCAGCACCTTTACTTTCAGAGTGGTAGCCACGGTCTTCGCGTCTGTGATGGTGCCGTCCATCACCTGCTCCACCAGCTGCTGGAAAGGCATGGTGACCACATCCAGAAACTCGTCCTCATCCAGGTGCTGTTTTTTGCGTGTCAGCCCTTGGGCCAGATACATATGCAGAGCCTCGTCACAGAAGCCGGGCGACGCCAGGGTATAGCCCAGATATGTCCACTTTTCAGCCTCCAGCCCCGTCTCCTCGCTCAACTCCCGCTTTGCCCCCAGCAGACGGTCCTCCTCCGCCCCGTGGTCCAGCTTGCCCGCGGGCAGTTCCAGCAGCTCCTGCCGGATGGGGTAGCGGAACTGGCGGACCAGGCTCACGCTGTTGTCCCTGTCCAATGCCAGGACAGCCACCCCGCCCGGATGGTAGACGACCTCCCGGTCCGCCGTTTTCCCGTCGGGCAACTCCACCTGGTCCATGTCGACCCGGATGATCCTGCCCTGAAAGATCGTCTGGCTGCTTACCGTTCTCTCGGTCAGCTCCATGTCCTGTCCTCCTTCCGGCCCCTGCCGGGACCCATTTGAAATCAGTATACCACACAAGGGGGAACTGGTAAAGACGCAAGGTCTCTCTCCGCCGCAAAATTTCCCCATCGCCGCTGTACGAGGTAGTTAAAACATAGTATAATGAGTAAACAAACTGAAATGATAGGGGGCCTTTCCATGATTCGTCGCGCCGTTCCGTCCGATCTGCCGGACATTTTGGAGATCTACGCCATCGCCCGCCGCTTCATGGCACAGGCGGGCAACCCGGACCAGTGGCGGGATGTCTATCCACCGGAAGATCTGGTCCAGGACGATATCCGTCAGGGGTTTTGCCATGTCTGTGTCCTGGATGGCCGCATCCAGGGTGTCTTTGCCGCCATGTGCTGGGACGACCCGGATTACCAGGTCATTCAGGGTGCCTGGCTCAACGACCGGCCCTACTGGGCCGTCCACCGAGTAGCCAGCCGGGGAGAGGTCCGGGGCGTAGCCTCCCGGTGCCTCCTCTGGTGCCTGGAGCGGGGCGGCAGCGTACGCATCGACACCCACCCGGCCAACCGCCCCATGCAGCGGGTGTTAGACAAAAATGGCTTCACCTTGTGCGGCACCGTCTGGATGGAGGACGGCTCTCCCCGCCTGGCCTACCAACGTGAGGTCCCGGCGGGCTGGCGCTGGGACAGCGGGAAGGAGTGAGGGGCTTGTTTTCTCCCATCGATCTGGAGCGTTGGGACCGGCGGGCTATATTCGAGGAATTTCTCGGCCTTGACTGCAGCTTTGCTCTGACGCGAGAGCTGACTATCACCCGGTTCCATTCCTATGTCAAGGCCAGGGGCCTTCGATTTTATCCCTCCCTTGTCTGGGCGGTGGTCACCGCGGTCAACCAGCACAAGGAGTTCCGTATGGGGCTCGACCCACAAGGCCGTCCTGGATTCTATGATCTCGTCCATGCGGAGTATACGGTGCTGGACCGGCGCTCCCACAACATGGCCAGCCTGAACACGGAATATGACCGGGACTTTTCCGCCTTTTATCGCGCCATGTCAGCGGCTTTGGACCGCTTTGAAGCGGATGGGACGCTGACCGCCAGCCGGGAAGACTCTGTGCTGCTCTCCTGTGTCCCCTGGTTCTCCTACACCGGCCTCTCCTTTCAGATGAAAAGCAGTCTAAACTTCCTTCGCCCCATGTTTGTCTGGGGCAGATTTCAGGAGCGGCAGGGCAACATCATCCTGCCCTTTACCTTCCAGGTCCACCATGGGGCGGCGGACGGCTATCACTGCCATCTCTTTTTCCAGTCCCTGGAGCAAATCCTGGCAGAGCCCGATCATTTTCTGGCCTGGTCTGGCATGATGTGAATAAAGTCTCCTGTCAGACATTTTGTCCCATCTTGTACTTTGTCGTTGCAAGCGGGCCTCTTTTGTGCTATAAGTAACATATGTAACACTTTTCGGCAAAAGAGGTATAGTCGTGAAAATAAGTCAAGAAAAACGGGCCCGCTTGGCTTACGTAGCCCGCAGGTATTATCTGGAGGATCAGAAGCAGAGCGATATCGCCCGAGAGCTGGGGGTATCCCGTCCTCTCATCAGCCGGATGCTCTCTGACGCGCGGGAGCTGGGGGTGGTGGAGATCACCATCCATGAGCCTGGGGCGAAGGCGGCGAGTCTGCTGGACCGGCTCCGGCTGTCTAGTTCCATCCGGGGCGGTGTCCTGGTAGAGGACGGCGAGGACGACGACGCCACCAATCAGACCCTCTCCAAGGGGGCCGTTGAACTGCTGGGACAGCTCGGTGCCCATCGCCTGGGTGTGGGCTGGGGGCACTTGATCGGACAGTTGGTGACCTGGCTGGAAGAAAATCCTCAGCCCCACAGCGGCGTCACCGACATCTGCCCTCTGGTGGGCAACGCCAGTATCCCAGCCCGGAATTATCAGTCCAACGAAAACGTCCGGCTGATGGCCCAGCAGTTGGGTGCCGCCCCTCACTTTCTCTATCTTCCGGCCCTGCCCGACAGCCTGGAGGAAAAGCAGCTGCTCTGCTCCACGGAGGTCTATCGGCAGATCTACCAACAATGGGAACAGATCGATACCGCACTGGTCAACATTGGAAACTATCCCTCCAGTCCTGACTTCGCCTCCCTGGTTCGGTACGGCAGTCTGCTCCAGCACCACCGCGCCTGTGGGCGGATGCTGGCCTATTATTTCAATGAGGAGGGCAAGATAATCCAGTCGGAACAGGACTTCGCCATTCAGGTCCCCATAGACGTGCTGAGGCGATGCCCCAATCTCATCGGCGTGTGCTCGGCCAACACCAGTGTGCGGGCCTTGCGCGGTGCCCTCCAGTCCGGGTTTTTTACCCATCTTGTCGCCCGGACAGGCCTGGTCAAGGCCCTGCTGGAGCAATAAATAACATATGTAACTTCCCAGAGGAGAGCAACCTCCTCTGGGAAGTTTTATTTTTGTCTATTTCGTCTAATTTTTTTCGATTTCCTATGTAAATTATAGAGAAAAAACGTTTCATTATTGACCTTTGTTAATTTCTGCGATAGGATTTACGCACAGACGTAACCAATAAATCCAATGTAAACGGCGGGACCCTTTTGGTCACGCACAGAAGGAGGTGACATCGTGATGACGAAACGTGAGTTTCAGGATCGGCTGAAAAACGCCTGTGCCGCTGTCGCGGCGGCGGAGGCTGAATTGACCGAGATCGACTCCAAGTTCGGCGACGCCGACCACGGGCTTACTATGGCCAAGATCGCCGGAGCGATCTCCGCCGCGGTAGACGGGGCGGAAGGCGGAATCCAGTCGATGCTGGACGACGCGGCTACGGCTGTTATGGCGCTCAACGGCGGCAGTGCCGTCCCACTGTGGAACACCTGGTTGGACGGAATGCAGGAGGAGGCCCCCGAAGGAGACGAGATCGACGTGGCGGGCATTAAAGCCATCTTTGCCCGTGCCTTTACCGAGCTGGACGACATGTCCGGAGCGAAGGTGGGGGATAAGACCATGATGGACGCTCTGATCCCCGCCAGCCAGGCCATCGCCGCCTATCCTGGCAGCGACGAGAACGAGCTGTTCACTGCCGCCGCCCAGGCAGCGGTCCAGGGTGCGGAGGCTACCCGCCAGTTTGTTTCCAAATTCGGCCGGGCCAAGAGCTACGGCACACAGACCATCGGAACCCCGGACGCCGGGGCCGCTTCCATGGCCTATTTCTTCCAGGGTCTGGCCCAGATGTAAACGAATAATCCTCAATTTTGAACAGGAGGGATTCCATATGAAAATGAAAAAGTTTATCAATGCCCCTGAAACCATTACTGACGAGGAGCTGGTGGGCCTGGGCCTGGCTTACCCCGACATTCTAGACGTAGACGGCCACCTGGTAATCAGCAAGGACCTGGCAGACGCTGACCGGGTGACCATCGTCACCTATGGCGGTTCCGGCCACGAGCCTGCCCAAGCCGGCTTTGTCGGCAAGGGGATGCTGGATGTCCAGGCCGTGGGCGATATCTTTGCCGCTCCCAATGGCCAGCTGGTGTTCGACGCCATGAAGCTGGCTGACAAAGGCCATGGCGTACTGCTCCTCACCCTGAACTACGCCGGCGACCAGCTTGCCGGCAAGCAGGCTATCAAGCTGGCCAAGAAGGCGGGGCTGAACTTCCGCCAGGTAGTCACCGGCGAGGAGATCCAGTACGACCCCAACGGAGAGGACAACAAGCGCGGACTGGCTGGCGCTGTTGCCCTGTACCACATCGCCGCCGCCGCGGCCCGGGAGGGTAAGAGCCTGGACGAGGTGGCCGACATCGCCCAGCGCTATGCCGACAGCATGGCCTCTGTCACCGTCAAGTCCACCGACGCCACTCACCCCCAGAACGGGATGTCCTTCGGCGACCTGGGCGAGACCGACCTAATGGAGATCGGTGCCGGCCAGCACGGCGAGGGCGGCGGCGTCCGGGTGCCCATGATGTCCTCCAAGGACACGGTTGCCACCGTGGCTGAGGCCCTGTGCAAGAAGCTTGAGCTGAAGGAAGGGGACAAGGCCTTCGTTATGATCAACGGCTGTGGCGCCACCACCATGATGGAGATGCTGGTGCTGTTTAAAGACACCGTGGAGTTCCTGAAGGCCAAGGGCGTGGAAGTGGTGGCCAGCATGGTGGGCGAGATCCTCACCGTTCAGGAGGCCGGCGGCTTCCAGATGAACATCGCCAAGTGGGACGAGGAGTTCATCCGCCTGTGGAACACTCCCTGCCACACCCCCGCTTACAGCAAGGAGTAAGATATGGCTGACAACATCGGAAACAAGGCCGCCCACGACTACCACCTGGACATCCCCCAGGTCCAGGAGGGATTCTTTGTCAAAGGCGCTTCCCACTGCGACTGGGGCATGAAAAACCGCATGGCCCGCCTATTTGACCCCAAGTCGGGCAACACCGTCATGCTGGCCTTTGACCACGGCTATATCATGGGCCCTACCGCCGGACTGGAGCGCATCGACCTGGTCATCCCGCCCCTCATCCCCCATGTCAACGTGCTCATGGGCACCAAGGGCGTCATCCGCTCCTGCGTCTCCCCCGCTAACCAGGTAGCCAAGTGCGTCCGGGTGACCTATGACACCACCGTCCTGTTTGACGAGATGTCCAACGGCGGCGGTTTCGCCTGTGATATGGAAAACGCCATTCGCATGAACGCAGATTGCGTGGCGGTGCAGACCTTTATTGGCGCCCCCGGAGAGTCCCGCTCTCTGGAGCTGCTGTGCCGCACCGCTGACGCCGGCACCCGCTACGGCATACCCACCTTGGGTGTGGTGGCCGTAGGCAAGCAGATGGAGCGTACGGAAAAATTCTTCCAACTGGCCACCCGCGTGCTGGCCGAGAACGGCGCCAACCTCGTCAAGAGCTACTACTGCGACGGGTTCGAGCGGGTGGCCGCCGCCTGCCCGGTGCCCATCGTCATCGCCGGCGGCAAGAAGCTGCCCGAGCTGGAGGCCCTGGAGATGGCCTACAAGGCCATCCAGGAGGGGGCCCACGGGGTGGACATGGGCCGCAACATCTTCCAGTCCGACTGCCCCGCCGGCATGGCCCAGGCCATCGGCAAGGTGGTCCACGAGGGCTATACCCCCCAGCAGGCCTACGAGGTGTATGAGACCGTCAAACACGCCTAAGTTTTGAATACAAATAGGATAGGAGGAACTCTTATGTCCGCTGAGTATATGCACATTGGTATCCCCATCACTAACCGTAAGCCCAATATGACATACAACGAGGGCGCCAAGTTCTGGGTCAGCAACGTGGACGACTACGACTACAAGATCGAGTATCTGAAGTTTGAGGAGGGCACCCCATTCCCCGAGGTGCTCCACCACCTCCCCCATGTGGCCTATAAGGTGGACGACCTGGAGAAGTACATCGCCGACGCCGACAGCGTCATCTGTGGTCCTATGGACGCCAATGGCAAGGGGGACCGGCTGGCCTTTGTCTGGAAGGATGGGGCGGTCTTGGAGCTGTATCAGGAGGCCTGAGCCCCGCCGGGCTCTGGGGTGATTGCCTTCTCTGGCAGTCTTTTTACTTCTGAACTTTTTCTATTTTATATCATAAAAGATATCCCAAATAGAAACTCCCACCCTGTCATAGGGCGGGAGTTTCTATTTGGTTTTCGTCCCTGCAGGCGCCGCCGGCCTTCCCCTGGGCTGCGGGGGGCAGTCCCCTTCACGGCTATGCCGGCGGGTCCTCTTTCTTTTCCGATCCTCATGTCATGCGGGTAAAGCTCCCCTTCCGAAAATTCTTCGCTCCGCTCCGAATTTATGCCATTGAAGCGCCCACCCTGACTGCCAGCCAAACAATGTCCGCCCCTTTCGGGGCGGACATTGTAATCACCTTATTCTTCAGCCATGGCCTTGGCAGCGGCGATGGCCTTCTCCTGAGCCGCAGGGGGACAGTCCTCGTAGCGGACAAAGTGGAACACATAGGAGCCGCGGGATTGAGTCATCGCCCGCAGGTCAATCGCATAGGATGTCATTTCAGCCATGGGTACCTCGGCCTCGATCACCTGCTCGCCGCCCTCAGTGGGGGTCATGCCCATGACACGGCCTCGGCGCTTGTTCAAATCGCCGATGACATCGCCCATGTAACTGTCAGGCACGGTGACCTTCAGCTCACCCACAGGCTCCAGCAGCACAGGGTTGGCCTCAGGCATAGCCGCCTTATAGGCCAGCTGGGCAGCGGTCTTGAAGGCGATTTCAGAGGAGTCCACAGGGTGGTAGCTTCCATCATACAGCACGGCCTTCAGGTTGACCACTGGATAGCCGGCCAGGGGGCCGTGGACGCAGGCCTCACGCAGACCCTTCTCCACAGCGGGGAAGAAGTTTTTGGGCACGGAGCCGCCGAAGACCTCCTCGGCAAAGACCATCTCTTCCTCCTCCAGGTTGGGCTCAAAGCGGATCCATACGTCACCAAACTGTCCGGAGCCGCCGGTCTGCTTCTTGTGCCGGCCCTGCTTCTGGACCGTCTTGCGAATTTTCTCCCGGTAGGGCACGCGGGGCGCCTTCAATTCAGCATCCACGTTGAAACGGCTTTTCAGCTTGGAAACCAGCACGTCTACCTGGATGTCACCGGCGGCGTAGATGACCATCTGGTGGGTCTCGGCGTTGTTCACCACATAGAAGGAGGGATCTTCCTCATTCAGCCGGTTCAGGCCCTGAGCCACCTTGTCCTCCTGCCCCCGGGTCTTGGGGGCGATGGCCACGGAGTAACAGGCCTCAGCGAAGGGAATCTGCTTCAGGGCTACCACCTTCCGGGGGTCACACAGGGTATCGCCGGTCTTGACTTTCTCCATCTTGCCGATGGCGCCGATGTCGCCGCAGCCCAGCTCCTTGACCTCCTCGGCCTTCTTGCCCCGCATAACATACAGGCGGCCCAGCTTCTCGCTGGCGCCAGTGCGGGCGTTGACCAATGTCAAATCGGAGGTGATGACGCCGGACAACACCTTGATATAGGAGTACTTGCCGTACTGGTCGGACACGGTCTTAAACACAAAAGCGGTGGGCACGCCGCCGGGGGACACCACGAAGGGCTCGGTCTCGCCGTCCTGACGGGTGGCCTTGTGGTAGTTACCTTCCATGGGGTTAGGCAGCAGATCCACAATATAGTCCATCAGCATCAGAGAACCCATAGTGTTGACGGCGGAACCGCACAGCACGGGGAACAGAGACAGCTCCCGCACGCCTTGACGCAGGCCCTGGATCATCTCAGCGTATGTGAAATCCTCTCCGCCGAAGAATTTGTCCATAAACTCCTCGCTGGTCTCGGCCACAGACTCCTTCAGCGCATCGTTAAACTCGGTGATGACCGCCTCCTTGCCCTCAGGAATGTCGATCTCCACCCGCTTGCCGTTCTGCATCTCATAGGCCCGCTTGTTCAGCACGTCGATGATACCGGTGACTTTCTTGCCCTCATTCCAAATGGGGACCACCACGGGGGCAATCTTGTTGCCGTACTTCTCACGCAGGGCCTCAAAGGTGGCGTTGTAGTCGGAGTTCTCCTCGTCCGTCTTGGAGATGTAGATGAAGCGGGGCATATTCCGCTCCTCGCAGTATTTCCACGCCTTCTCCAGTCCCACGGAGATGCCGTCCTTGGCGGAGCAGACGATGATAGCGGCATCAGCGGCCCGCAGGGCTTCCATCACCTCACCGGCAAAGTCGAAGCCACCGGGGGCGTCCAGCACATTGATCTTACAGCCCTTGTACTCCAGGGGAGCGACCGCCAGAGAGATGGAGATCTGACGCTTGACTTCCTCCGGGTCATAGTCACAGACCGTATTCCCGTCCACAGACTTGCCCATCCGGTCCAGGGCGCCAGTCATATAAAGCAGGCTCTCCGCCAGAGCGGTCTTTCCGCTCCCGCCGTGGCCCAGCAGGCAGACATTTCGGATGTTTTGTACAGAATAGCTCATAATCTTGTTTCCACTCCTTATGTGTTGGACTATTGCTCCGCCCCTGTGAGGCGTTACATGCTGTTAGTCATTATACATTAAATTCGTCTCTCTGACAACTGTTTTTTTGGCATGGGAGCAGCTCTTTCCCCAGTGCCCGCCGGGAGGTCTCACTATTTTTCGTGAAAAGTGCCCAAATCGTCTAAAATCCTCCATTTTCTCCCGCGTTCTCCAGAAATGGCAAAAAAATGGCCTCCGGTCGAAACCGGAGGTCATAAATCAAAGTGTGTCACTGTCCTTCAAGCAGCACCAGGGCGCAGAGCTGGTCCTGATCCGTTTGGCCCGCCAGCGCGCTGCCGCTCTCCTCCTGCTGGGCCAGGGCAGCCAGCCCCTCTAGCTGGGCCGCTGTAATAAAACAGCAGGGGCGGCCGGCCTCATCGGTCAGCCACTCTGGGGTCTCACCCAGAACATCCTCCCAGCCCTCGGGCAGACGGTCCAGGGTAAGCACCGCGGCCACCGTCTGGCCCGCTACCTCATACATCGGGCCGGGGGCAGTCTGGAGCATCGAGGGAGTCCCATTCCCAGAGACGTTTTCCTCCGGAACACCTCTCTCCAATGTGTCCACCTTGGAGGCCCCTACATCGGATGGCTCCTGTTCCCGCGATTCCGAGCGGAGGTCGGGCGACACTCCGCTGTCTGGCGCGGGGGACTGTGCGCTCTCGTCCAGCTCCGCCCCATAGGGGGAAATATCCGTTTGTCCACCCGGTTCGCTTCTCTCTTGGCCCTCCGCCCCACTGTTCTCCGACTCCGCGCTCTGGGGATCATCGGCTTCGAACAGGCTGATATTCACCTGGGGCTCCTCCTGCCACAGATCCGTGGCGCTCGCAACGCTTAACTGATTGTCGGCGGCCCGGTCCCACAGGCCCCCGCGGTACAGGCCGATACACAGGGCGGCGCAGGCGGCCAGTCCGGCCAGCGCCTTGAACTGGGGCCGCTTAAATAAGGGGACCACCTTTGGCCTGGACTGCTCTGCCCGAACTCGGTCCATGACGCCCTGAGTGAATCCCTCAGGGGCAGGGATATCCTCTAAGCCCTGGAACGAGTCGTGCAGAGCGGCAAGCCGCTCCTCAATGGCCCGGCAAGTGGGGCATTGATCCAAATGCTCCTCCAGCTCCCGTTCCTCTTCGTCGGACAGCTGCCCGTCCAGATGGGCGGAGATCCACTCCAGATATGTTTCGCAATTTTCCATGCCGGGTCACCTCCCTTCTGTTCCTTTCGATGGTTTAGACGTGGGCGAATCGGAAAAGTTCCCATCTTCCAGCAAAATTTTTCGCAGGGCCAGCCGGGCCCGGGCGATGCGGGATTTTACGGTCCCCAGATCCAGGGCCAGGGCGTCACCGATCTCCTGATAGCTCAGTCCGGACAGCTCCCGCATAACCAGCACCTGCCGGTGGTGGTCAGGCAACCGCTCCAGCCCCTGGGACACCGCCCGGTTCAGCTCCGCCCTCTCCAACTGGCGGTGTGGGTCCTGCTCCCAATCGGCAGGCTCTGTCCAGGAAAGCTCCTCATCATCGATGGACTGAACCGGCGCCACCTCCCGGCGGCGGGCCTGCCTTCGCAAGAAGTCGATACACACGTTGGTGGCCAGCCGATAGACCCAGGTGGAGAAGCTGCTCTCCCCCTGGAAGGACGGCAGGGCCTGCCATGCCCTCAGGAATGCCTCCTGGGCCAAGTCAGCTCCCTCCTCCCGGTCCCCTGTCAGCCGCACGCACAGGGAGTAGACCTTATTCTGATTGTCCACCACCAGCCGCTCAAAAGCAGTCTGGTCGCCGGCTTTGGCCCTTTCCACAAGGTCCTGGTCGGACATCTCCGCTCCCTCCCAACTCACAGTTCTTTCATCAAAGTATTTTCTCCAGGTCTATCTCATACTCCCTGTCTATCAGCACATAGGGATGACCATATTGCTGACAGGCCCGCAGATTCTCCTCATTCTCCCGCTCCAGGGCCTCCCGGTCCAGGGACGGGTCCAGCCGCCGCTCGATGGCGCCGCCACAGGCCAGAATCTGGTCGAAGCGCTCCCAGATATACCGCCGGCTGAAAATCAGCCAGATAGCCCGGAGCTGATCTAGGTAGTACGGCACAAAATCTTTCGTAAAGTCGCAGGGAATGTAGCACCCCTCCACCACCAGATTCTGCCCGTTTTCAATGGCCGTCTTGATCATTTCCCGTGCAACCGGCCAGAGAAGGGCGGTCAGCTCCTTGTCCGGGCTGTCCGGCGTCAGCGAGGTCAGACCACTCCGGATCAGTCCCATTTTCAGATGGTCCAGGGACAGATAGGGCCAGCCCCGTTCCTCCAGCACCCGCTGGGCCAGCAGCGTCTTGCCGGTGTGGGTACTGCCCGCAATCAAAAGCACCATACCGCTGCCCTCTTCAACACAGGTCCCGCTTGATCCCCCTGGTCACCCGGTACACGTCCTCCAGGGTGGTGATCTTCACAATCTGTTCCTTGTAATAACCCGCATGGGGGACACCCTTTAGATACCAGGCATAGTGCCGCCTGGCCTCCAGGCAGGCGATCTTCTCCCCCTTGTTGGCCGCCGATAGCTCAAACTGGCGCACGGCGGTGTCGCACCGCTGGGCCAGGGGGGGTATCTCCGGGATGGGCCGGCCCTCCAGAGCGGCCCGGCACTGGGCAAAGAGCCAGGGGTTGCCGAACACCCCCCGGCCGATCATGGC
The DNA here is from genome assembly GCF_014287965.1 of Flintibacter hominis. Taxonomy (NCBI): domain Bacteria; kingdom Bacillati; phylum Bacillota; class Clostridia; order Eubacteriales; genus Flintibacter; species Flintibacter hominis. The sequence goes on from NZ_JACOPO010000002.1 coordinate 191,355, forward strand.
TATGTCCGCCCCGGTATAGTTCAAAATACGGGGGGCGTCCTCCGGACGAAACACGTCGCCATTGGCGATGACTGGAATCTCCACCGCTTTTTTTACCTCTCGAATCCAGTCCCAGTCAGCGGTCCCTGCGTACATCTGATTCCTGGTCCTGCCGTGGACTGCTACGGCGGCCACACCGGCCGCCTCCATAGCCTTGGCGAACTCCACACAGTTGATGGAGCCCTTATCCCAGCCTAAGCGGAATTTGACCGTGACAGGGCAGCCCGCTCCCCGGATGACCGCCTCAGCCACCTTTACCGCCTTGTCTGGGTCCCGCATCAGCCCGGAGCCGTCTCCGGAGTTAGCCACCTTGGGGACAGGACAGCCCATGTTGATGTCGATAAAATCGGCCCCGGACACCTCATGGGCAATGGCGGCCGCCTCCTCCATGCACACCGGGTCACTGCCGAAGATCTGGGCAGCAGCGGGGCTCTCTCCGTCCCCCAGCTGGAGCAGAGGGATGGACTTCTTGTCCTGGTAGCACAGGGCCTTGGCGCTGACCATCTCGGTGCAGGTCAGTCCCGCCCCCTGCTCCCGGCAGATGGTACGGAAGGCCAGGTCTGTCACCCCCGCCATGGGGGCCAGGGCCAGGGGGGTGTCTATTTTGATTCCTCCAATAGATACCATATATCCTCCAATGTCCACGGCCGTAAAAGACGCGCGGGCCGCTTCACAAATATCTAGTTATTTTATCATACCCTTCCCTGGTTGACAAGGCCGCCCATTCCCTATTAAAATAGGAAAAAACCTTGGAATGGGGAGATCACTATGGAATTGACGGCGCTGCGGGCCGCCCTTCGGGGCCTTTCCTCTTACCGCGAACTGAAGGAGCTGCCGGTGATGGCCCATATGGTCCATCTGCTGGACCACCTAGCTGGCGGCCAGGGAGAGGAGGCCGTGGACGACTACACCGCCCTGTTTTACTATCTGCGCCGGGAAGGCTTTACCGGTCTGGGGGACTGGCTTTGGGACCAGCTTCGGTACACCGAATCCCCCTATGCTTTACTGGCCGAACGGGGGGGCGCCGACCCGGCCCTGGAGAACGCCGCCCGACGGGACGTAGGCACTCTGGTACTGTTAGCCCAGATGGACTGCGACCGGTATATCGGCGCCATGAAGGCGCTGCTATCCGGCGACTGGTCCCCCGCTCTAGCAGGGCTGCCCCGGTGGAGCGCCACCGCCCCCTTCGACTTTGACTCCCTCACCCAGTTCTATCGGGAGCACGGCGCCGGGCTCTATGCCAGGTATCGTGCCTTCCTGTGGGAGGATGGGCAGCTCATCCCCGTGGCCGACCCGGACTGCCCCCAGCCCCAGGACCTGCTGGGCTACGAGCTTCAGCGGGAGCAGGTGGAGCAGAACACCCGGCTGCTCCTCTCCGGCCGTCAGGCCAACAATGTCCTTCTATTTGGCGACGGAGGAACCGGCAAGTCAGCTACCGTCAAGTCCATGCTCTACCTGCCCGGCATGGAGGACCTGCGGCTCATTGAGATTCAGAAGGAGAACCTCACCGGCCTTCCCAGCCTGATCCGCTCTCTGGCCTCCCGGCGGCAGAAGTTCATTCTGTTCATCGACGACCTGGCCTTTGACCAGGATGACAAGACCTACTCCTCTATGAAGACTATCCTGGAGGGCAGTCTGGAGAAGCGGCCTGTCAATGTGGCGATCTACGCCACCTCCAATCGCCGCCACCTGGTCCGTCAGACCTTTACCGACCGGGCTGGGGACGAGGTGGACACCTTTGAGACGATTTCGGAAAAGACCGCCCTGGCCGAGCGCTTCGGCCTGCGTATCCCCTACCTGACGATGAACAAGGCCGGCTTTCTGGCCCTGGTGGACCATCTGGCCGACCAGGCGGGGGTCCAGATGGAGCGGGAACAGCTCCACGCTCAGGCGATGGCCTGGGAAATCCGCCACTCCGGCCGAACCCCCCGGGTGGCCCGACAGTTTATCGCCAGCCTCGGTGCCTGACTGTTTGGGAGAAAATGGGCCATACAACATGGTATGGCCCATTTCTTTTTCTATTTTCTGGGACAGAGGTACACCATGATCTGTTCCCCGTGGGGATCTCTCTTTCCTGTAAAACGAAATCCGAACTTCTGGTACAGCTCCGCCGCGGCCCAATTTCCTTCCACGATACTCAAATAGATTTTTTTACAGCGGTACTCCTCCCGGAGACGCTGGATCAGGCCGGCCAAAGCCGCCTTTCCATATCCCCTGCCCTGGTGTTCCCCCGCAATCAACAGGCGGTCCAGCCACACCCGCCCGAAGGGAAAACTCTCTAACGGAAACTTCCCATACATCGCAAATCCTACGGGGCGCTCTCCGTCTAAAATCAGGACAGGCCGCCAGCCCTTCCACTGCTCTGCCTCTGCCAAACACTGCTCTACCGGCTCTACCAGCCCCTCCTGTCCAGGAGCTCCATGGAGCCTCAATGCCTGCGCTCTGTTTTTTTCTGTCACAGGTTCAAACTTCAGTTTCATCTTTTCCTCCGCGAAAAGGCGGCCCCTCTATTCGGATGGCAGAGGGGCCGCCCTTTGGTTCCCGCTTGTCTACACGCCCATGGTACTCGTTTCCGGCAGGGTAGAGCCCCCGTCGATGACGAACTGGGCGCCGGTCAGGTAGCTGGCCTCGTCGCTGGACAGGAAAGCGGCCAGCTCGCCCACCTCCCTGGGATCGGCCAGCCGCCCCAGGGGAATGGAAGCGGCGATGCCATCAATGACGGACTGGGGGTTCTCCGGGCAGGACTGGTCCGCCATCCCCCGGACCATTGGGGTCAGGACATAGCCTGGGCAGATGGCATTGACATTGACACAGGGAGCGAACTCCCGTGCCAGGGCTTTGGTCAGCCCCACCAGGGCGGCTTTGCTCATGGCGTAGGCCGCCTCCCCCGGATCGGCTACCATATCGCCGGTGACAGAGGACATGATGACGATTTTGCCCCACTTGCGCTCCACCATACCGGGCAGCACAGCCTTGCAGGTGTTCCAGGCCCCCTTCACGTTGATGTCCAGGTGGGCATCCCGGTCCTCGTCGCTCTGGGTCAGAAAGTCCCCCAGGCGGCAGATGCCCGCGTTGGACACCAGAATATCGATTTGGCCAAACTCCTTCACCCCCGCCTCATAGCCGGCACGGACGCTGTCCATATCGGACACATCCATGCGGACGGCCACAGCCTGGGCTCCCTCGGCGCGGAGCTGGGCGGCCATATCCTCCACCCCCTGGCCGCGGGCGGCCAGCACCACTCTGGCGCCGTGCTTGACAAAGGTGCGGGCGATGCCCTCTCCGATGCCTTTGGAGGCTCCGGTAATTAAGGCTGTCTTTCCATCCAGTTTACCCATTTGAAACACTCCTATCTTTTGAAAAGGGGCCCGGTATTCACCGGACCCCTAACTTGGCTCAAATCACAGCTTCATGATCCAGTTGTGGGGATCGGCCAGGCGGCCCCACTGGATGCCGGTCAAATTGTCGTACAGCTTCTGGGTCAGCTCACCGATCTGATTGCCGCTGATGGTGACCTTCTTGCCCTCCATGGCCAGCTCGCCGATAGGGGAGACCACGGCGGCGGTGCCGGTGCCCCAGGCTTCCTCCAGAGTGCCATCCTCGGCGGCCTGGAACAGTTCCTCATAGGAGATGCGGCGCTCCTCCACCTCGTAGCCCCAGTCCTTCAGCAGCTGGATGCAGGAGCGACGGGTGATGCCGTCCAGCACGGAGCCGTTCAGGTCGGGGGTGAGGATCTTGCCGTTCACCTTGAACATGACGTTCATAGCGCCCACTTCCTCGATGTACTTGCGGTGGACGCCGTCCAGCCACAGCACCTGGCTGTAGCCCTGCTTCTCGGCCCGGTCGCCGGCCCGGAGAGACGCGGCGTAGTTGCCGCCGGTCTTGGCCATGCCGGTGCCGCCCTTGACGGCACGCACGTCCTCGCTCTCCACATAGATCTTGACAGGAGCCAGCCCCTCAGGGTAGTAGGCGCCCACCGGGCAGACGATAACGATGTACTGGACATGGTGGGAGCTGTGGACCCCCAGGGCGGGATCCGTACCGATCATGAAGGGCCGGATATACAGGGAGGTGCCCTCTTCGTGGGGGACCCAGTCCCGCTCCAGTTTGACCAGCTCCGTGATGCCGGCCAGGGCCAGTTCCTCAGGGATCTGAGGAAGGCACAGACGCTCGGCGGACTTGTTCATCCGGGCAATGTTGTCCAGGGGCCGGAACAGCTGGATAGTGCCGTCGGCGGTGCGGTAAGCCTTCAGGCCCTCGAAGATCTCCTCCGCATAGTGCAGGACCTTGGCGGCGGGGTCAATCTGCAGGGGGCCGTAAGGAACGATGCGGGGATCGTGCCAGCCCTGGCCCTCGTCATAGTCCGCAATAAACATATGGTCCGTCATGCTCTTGCCGAACACCAAGGTGGAGGAAGCGGGCTTTTCCTTCAGCACCGAGGCGCGGGTAATTTTGATATCTACCATTGGTGTATCCCTCCTAAGCTTTTGTTGATGTGCTTTTTATTATAGATGTGCTTTTTATTATAACAGTCTTTTCCTTTTGGCGCAACAAAAATATCGTTCGGACGGTTCTGATGGACAGCCCCCTTTTGCTCTTGTTTTCCCGCCGTTTATTTGCTATAATAAAATATCTTTGTTTACCTCGTTTTGGAGTGATCTCGTCTTGATCGCCCCGCCTCTGCGTGACGCTGGTGGGGCATTTCCTGGGAGGAGGAATCTCTTTTGAACCGTAAGATCGCCCAGCTGTTTCAGCCCAGGCTGCAGCTCTACTTCGTCTGTCTGATCGTCTTCGCCCTGCTGTCCGCCCTCTATTCCGTCCCCCTGGCGGTGACAGAGCTGGTCATTGTCCTGGGCCTTGGCCTGTATAACCGGGAAAACAGCCGCCGCCGGCGTCGGGAGATTGGAAAATATCTGGACAGTGTCACCGGTACGGTGGATACCGCCACCAAGGACACCATGGTCAACTCTCCCCTGCCCATGATTATTTTTCGGCCGGAGAGCGACGATATTATCTGGACCAACGACCGCTTTCTCCAGCTCACCGGCCAGGGACAGCGGGAGCATATGTTTGATGCCAAGCTGGCCTCCCTAATCCCCGGCTTTGACACTCGGTGGCTCATGGAGGGCAAGAGTGAATGCCCCACCGAAGTGGAGTACGGCGGACGGCGCTTCTGGGTCTTTGGCCACCTGGTCCGCACCGGCGGCCGGGGGGGCGGCTTTCTAGCCACCACCTATTGGGTGGATATCACCGAGTTCTGCCTGATACGGGACAAATTCAACGCCTCCCGGCCGGTGGCGGCCGTTCTGCTCATCGACAATTACGAGGACCTGATGAAGAACCTGACGGAGAATGAGCGATCCAGCATCCTGGCTGAGATCGACAACCGGCTGGATGAATGGGTGGCCCAGACCGGAGGCCTGCTCCGCCGCTACCAGCGGGAGCGGTACCTGTTTCTCTTTGAGGAGCAGTACCTGGACCAATTTGTGGAGCGGAAATTTGATGTGCTGGACACCGTCCATCAGGTGGTCAATCCCAGCGGTATCAACGCCTCCCTGTCCATCGGTATCGGCAAGGACGGGGACTCCTACAAGGAACTCATGTCCTTCGCCAATCTATCCATCGACATGGCCCTGTCCCGCGGAGGCGACCAGGCAGTCATCCGCAACAAGTTTACCTTCGAGTTCTATGGTGGCCGCTCCAAGGAGACGGAGAAGCGGACCAAGGTAAAGAGTCGGGTCATGGCCAACGCCCTGTCCTCTCTGATCTCCGACTCCTCCCAGGTGTTCATCATGGGCCACAAATTCCCGGATAACGACGCTGTGGGCGCCGCCGCCGGCGTGTGTGCCCTGTGCCGGAAAAACGGGACCCCTGCCCATATCATCCGGGATCCGGGGTCTCCCCCCGCCCAGGAGCTCATTGATCGGCTGTCCACCCTGCCGGAGTACCAGGACTGCTTCCTAGCCCCACAGGATGCCCTGCTCATCGCCGATACCCGGTCCCTGGCTGTTGTGGTGGACACCAATCGACCCGAGCAGGTCCAGGCGGAGGAGCTGCTCCAGTCCTGCAACCGGGTGGCGGTCATCGACCACCACCGCCGGGCCGCCACCTATATCGAGGGGGCCGCGCTCAACTACCACGAGCCTTACGCCTCCTCCGCCTCTGAACTTGTCACGGAGCTGCTCCAGTACATTATGGAGCCCAACCAGCTTCTCCGGGCCGAGGCGGAGGCCCTGCTGGCGGGCATCGTGCTGGACACCAAGAACTTTACCATGCGCACTGGCGGACGCACCTTTGAGGCGGCGGCCTTCCTTCGCCGCTCCGGAGCCGACACCGCCGAGGTGAAAAAGCTCTTTCAGAACGACCTGGCGGGAACCATCGCCAAGTACTCCATCATCCAGAACGCCCGGCTGTATCGGGACCATATCGCCGTCGCCGTCTCCTCCGCCCCTGTGAACCGGGTGGTGGCGGCCCAGGCGGCGGACGAGTTGCTGAATATCATCGGCATCGACACCTCCTTTGTGCTCTCCAAGGATGGGGAGCAGGTGAACATCTCGGGCCGCTCTATGGGAGAAACCAATGTCCAGGTCATTCTGGAACAACTGGGTGGGGGCGGAAACGCCGCCGCCGCGGGCGGCCAGGTCACCGGCAAATCCCTGGAGGAGGTGGCGGCCGAGCTGGCCCAGGCCATCGACCGGTATCTGGACTCGTAAACAACCACTCCCGCCCCACCGGGGCGGACTCACAGAAAGGATATGAACCGTATGAAAGTTATTCTTCAGCAGGACGTGAAGGGCCAAGGCAAGAAGGGCCAGCTAGTGGATGTGTCCGACGGCTACGCGCGCAATTTTCTGCTCCCCAAAAAGCTGGCGGTCATCGCCACCGCCGAAAATCTGAACACCATGAAGCAGCAGGAGAAGGCTAGGAAGGCCCAGGAGGCCGCTGAAAAGGCGGAGGCCGAGGCCACGGCTAAAAAGCTGGAGGGGCTGACTGTCAAAATCGCCGCCAAGGCCGGCGAGGGCGGACGGCTCTTCGGCGCCGTCACCGCCAAGGAGGTCTCCGAGGCCCTGGCAGACCAGCATGGCATCACCATTGCCAAGGCCAAGCTGGTTCTGGACGAGCCCATCAAGGCATGCGGCGGCTATCAGATTCGGGCCAAGCTGGGCTATGAGGTCAACGGCACGGTCAATGTGGCAGTCAGTGAGGCGTAACCCCCTTTTCCCCTCCCCTCTGCGGCTGTGGCCATAGCGCGACAGTGGTCGGAGGACAGGGTCAATCTAAAATTTTTCCTGCGCCGGTCGATGAAAGGGCCGGCCAGAGGTCTGTAAAAGGAGATTTTCAAGGGCCTTGGCTCTTACGCGGCGGGATGTCCAACTCCCGCCCATAGACTGTCCCAATGAAAGGTGGTGGAGTCCTTTGGCTCTGGATGACAACGAGCTTCTGATGAAGCAGCTGCCCCACTCGGTGGAGGCGGAGCAGGCTGTGCTGGGCTCTATCCTGTTTGATCCCCAGTGCGTGCCTGAGGTCATCGACAAGCTGCGGCCCGACGACTTCTACCTCCGTCAGAACCGTGAAATTTACGAGACCATCTACTCCATGTTCAACTACTCCCTCACCATTGATCCGGTGACGGTGCTGGAGAACATGAAGCAGCACGGCTACTATACCGACCAGTCCCGGAGCTATCTGCTTCAGCTCATCGACATCACTCCCACGGCGGCCAATGTCAAAGAGTACATCGATATCATCAAGGATAAGACGCTGCTCCGCAGGGTGGCCGAAACCGCAGGCGACCTGACGGAGATGATCCACCAGGGCACTGACACCGGGCAGGATATCCTGGAGGCGGCGGAACAACGTATCTACGCCATCCGCCAGGGCCGCTCCTCCCGTGGGCTCACCCCCATCTCCGACGTGCTGTTCGATGTCTACGACCGGTTAAGCGAGTTAGCCGCCAGCGACAGCGCCGTTCCCGGCCTGTCCACCGGTTTGAAGGATTTGGACCGGGCCATCTCCGGACTGAACAAATCCGACCTCATCCTGTTGGCCGCCCGGCCCGGCATGGGCAAGACCTCCATGGCCCTGAATATTCTGCTGGACGCGGGCAAAAAATCGGGAAAAAAAGTGGCCTTCTTCTCCCTTGAAATGAGCCGGGAACAGCTGGCCCTCCGCCTCATCGCCAGCGAGTGCTTTATCGACAACAAGAAGCTGGTCACCGGGAAGCTGACAGAGGAGGACTGGGAGAGCGTGGCAGCCGCCGCTGACTCCCTCAGCCGGTCCACCATTCTGATTGACGACGACTCCACTGTCACCGTGGCCGATATCAATGCCAAGTGCCGTCGGGTGGAGGACCTGGGCCTGGTGGTCATCGACTACCTTCAACTGATGCAGTCCGCCGGAGGCAAGAGCCGCTCTGGGGACAACCGGCAGCAGATCGTGTCCGACATCTCCCGCTCCTTAAAGATCATGGCCAAGGAGCTGAATGTGCCCGTCCTGTGCCTGTCCCAGCTCTCCCGCGCCAACGAGGGCCGCACCGACAAGCGGCCCATGCTGTCCGACCTCCGGGAATCGGGCGCCATCGAGCAGGACGCTGACATCGTACTGTTCCTCTACCGGGACGGCTACTACAACAAGGACTCAGAAAATCCCAATGAGGCCGAGTGCATCATCGCCAAGAACCGCCACGGGGAGACGGGCACCGTCTATCTCCAGTGGCAGCCCCAGTTCACTACTTTCAGCGACATGGAGTGGCAGCACTCAGAATATTGAGCCGCCGCCAGGAGGATCAGCTTTGATGGAGTCCATGGAAAAATTCATTGCCCACCTGGGCCTGATCCCCCCCGGCAGCCATGTGCTGTGCGCGGTCTCCGGCGGGGCCGACTCCGTCTGCCTGCTCCACGCCCTGTATCATCTTCGGGCGGAGCTGGACTTCACCCTGTCCGCCGCCCACTTTGACCACCAGCTTCGGGGGGAGGAGTCCCGCCGGGACGCCGATTTCGTGGCCCAGTTCGTAGCCCTCTGCTGCGGTCCTCAGCGCCTGCCCGACGGCTCTCAGCTCCCCGCTGTCCCCCTGTTTTCCGGCTCCGGCGACGTGTCTGCCCAGGCCGCACAAATGGGAATTGGGACGGAGGAGGCCGCCCGTCAGATGCGTTACGCCTTTCTCCACCGGGCCGCTCAACAGGCAGGCGCCACCCTGATCGCTACCGCCCACACCGCCGACGACAACGGGGAGACCATCCTGTTTCACCTGGCCAGGGGCACCGGGCTTCGGGGACTGGGCGGCATCCCACCGGCACGGGACGGCGTGATCCGCCCCCTGCTCACCACCACCCGGCGGCAGGTGGAAAACTATCTGGCCTACTACGGCCTGCCCCATGTGGAGGACTCCTCCAACCAGGATGACAGTTATAGCCGCAACCGAATCCGGCACCAGATAATGCCTGTGCTGGAGGGGCTGTTCCCCAATTTTGCCGCTCGGCTGGCGGACAACGCCGCCCTTCTTCGGGCGGATGAGGACTATCTCACCTCCCTGGCCCGGGACCAGGCCGGTCAGGCCCAACAGAGTGGGGACTGCCTGTCCATCCCTGTACAGACACTGTTAGACCTGCCGGATCCCGTGGCCGCCCGGACTATTAGAGTCCTGTTGGGCCAGCTCAACGGGGGCGACCAGGACTGTGGGGCTGTCCATCTCCACGCCCTGTTGGACCTGTGCCGTTCGCCCCGCCCCTCCGCCCGGCTGGACCTGCCCTGGGGCCTTACCGCACGGAGGGAGTATGGATTGCTGGTCCTCGCCCGTCGGAGCAGCCCTCCGCCGATGGAGCCAATCCATCTGCCCCTTCCCGGCGAGATCCGGGTCGGGGACTGGCAGGTGGTCTGTGGGGCGGAGCGGTATATCGGCCAGCCCCAGGGTCCCCTGGAGTTCTATTTAAGCCAGGAGGCTGTGTCCTCCCTTACTGTCCGCCCCCGCCAGACAGGGGACCGGCTGACTCTCCTGGGGCGGCCGGGCAAATCCATCAAAAAATGGTTTGTGGACGAAAAGGTGCCCCGGCACCTTCGGAACCAGGTGCCGGTCTTTGCCCAGAACGGGGTCGTAGCCGCCGTGGCCGGGCTCGGTCCTGATGCCGCCTGCCTTCCCCAGCCGGGTGAAAGGTCATGGCACATCTCCCTGACCCGGCTGCGCCGTCCGGAGGAATAAACTGGAAAGGAAGAATTACCTTATGCTAGAGAAAGATATCCAGGAAGTTTTGTTCAGCGAGGAGCAGCTGAAAACTCGGGTCAACGAGATCGCCCAGGAAATCGACCGGGACTACGCTGGCAAGGAGATCATGCTCATCAGTGTGCTCCGAGGCTCCTTTATTTTTATGGCTGACCTATGCCGGGCCATCGATTTGGACTGCACCCTGGACTTCATGTCCGTTTCCTCCTACGGCAAGGGTACCTCCTCCAGCGGACAGGTGCAGATTACCAAGGACCTGTCTGAAGACATCTCCGGCCGCCACATCATTGTAGTGGAGGATATTCTGGACAGCGGCAACACCTTAAGCTACCTGCTAAAAATATTGGAACACCGGCATCCCGCCTCCATTCGTCTATGCACCCTGCTGGATAAACCGGATCGCCGGGTAAAGCCTGTGGAGGTCCACTACTCCGGTTTCACCATCCCAGATGCCTTTGTGGTGGGCTATGGGCTGGATTATGCGGAAAAATACCGCAATCTGCCTTATATCGGCATTCTGAAACCGGAGGTATATGGTGGATAGCCCCCTGTTCCCCCACCTCCGCGCAGCCAAGGGGAGTGTTTTGGCGGACCCTCCCTGTGGATCTCTGCCGCCGGAAAGGACATGATCCCATTATGAAACGAATGAGCTCCCGCGACCTGACCCTCTATCTGCTGGTCATCCTGTTGATGGTCTTCGCTGTCACCAGCCTTCAGCAGATGAACCGGACGGAGGCCCCTACCTACAGTCAGATCCGGTCCTACTTCCTCCAGGAGCAGGTCCAGTCCTTCACCCTGAAGGACAACACCCTGCGCCTGACGCTTCGAGGCGAGGGTGACCAGACCACCACGGTCACCTATGAGATGTCCGACCAGGCCCTCACCTACTTCTATATGGATATGCGTGAGCTCATTGACGACCAACTGGCCGCCGGCATCCTGGAGAGCTATGACTATCCCCCTGGACTGGCCAACTCCTGGTGGTACAACTGGCTGCCCTCCCTCATCGTCCTGCTCTCTGTGGGCTTTCTGCTGTTTGTCCTCTACCGTCAGCGGATGGCCAGCATGGGGGGCGGAGGAGGCGCACCTGGCGCCTCCCGCTTTGGCCATGCCCGGACCAAGACTTTGTCGGACCAGGGGAAGAAGGTCACCTTTGACGACGTGGCCGGGGCCGAGGAGGAGAAGGAGGAACTCCAGGAGATTGTGGAGTTCCTCCGTGACCCCCAGAAATTCACCGCTCTGGGGGCCCACATCCCCAAGGGCGTACTGCTGGTGGGCCCTCCGGGCACCGGCAAGACTTTGATCGCCAAAGCTGTGGCCGGCGAGGCGGGAGTCCACTTCCTGTCCATCTCCGGCTCCGACTTTGTAGAGCTGTATGTGGGTGTGGGCGCCAGCCGGGTCCGGGACCTGTTCGATCAGGCAAAGAAAGACGCCCCCGCCATCGTCTTTATTGATGAGATTGACGCTGTGGGCCGCCAGCGCGGCGCCGGCCTGGGGGGCGGCCACGACGAACGGGAGCAGACCTTGAACCAGCTGCTTGTGGAAATGGACGGCTTTGGCTCTAACGAGGGGGTCATCGTCATGGCGGCCACCAACCGCCAGGATATCCTGGACCCCGCCCTCCTCCGCCCCGGCCGGTTCGACCGGCAGATCTATGTGGGTCTGCCTGATATCAAGGGCAGGGAGGAGATCCTGAAGGTCCACGCCAAGAAGAAACCCTTGGCAGAGGACGTATCTCTCAACCAGATTGCCCGGTCCACTGCCGGTTTTACTGGCGCCGACCTGGAAAACCTGCTCAACGAGGCGGCGCTGCTGGCCGCTCGGGAGGACAAGCGGTTCATCACCATGTCCGATCTCCATGAGGCCATGCTGAAGGTCATCGCCGGACCCGAAAAGAAGAGCCGGGTGGTCACGGAGCACGCCCGGAAGCTCACCGCCTATCACGAGGCGGGCCACGCGGTGGTCATTCATGACCTGGACAGCCAGGACCCAGTCCATCAAATCACCATCGTCCCCCGTGGTCCCGCCGGCGGCATGACCATCTCCCTGCCTAGCGAGGACAAGGCCTATCTGTCCCGCCGTGAGCTGGAGGAGCGCATCGCCGTCTGCCTGGGCGGCCGGGTGGCCGAGCAGTTGGTGCTGGGAGATATCTCCACCGGCGCCTCCAGCGACATCCAGAAAGCCTCCCAGACCGCCCGGGCCATGGTCACCAAGTACGGCATGAGCGACAAGCTGGGGACCATCGCCTATGGCAACGAGAGTGACGAGATCTTTATCGGCCGCTCTATGGCCCAGGCCCGCACCTACTCGGAGGAGGTGGCCGGTCAGATCGACCAGGAGGTCAAAGTCATTGTGGACCGGGCCTACACCCGGTGCGAGGATATCCTCACCCGGCGCCGGAAGGAACTGGACACGATTGCCCAGTACCTGCTGGAGCACGAGACCATGGACGGACAGGAGTTCGCCAAAGTCTTTGAAGCGCAGGCATGAAAAAGAAGGCCGCCCCGCGCTATGAACGGGGTGGCCTTTTCTCATCCAATATCGCTTGCGAAAAGGGAGCGGGTCCACATGGCCCGCTCCCTTTCTTATGCTCAAATCATGTCGCAGCCGATCTCGTTCAGCTTCTCATCCACCCATGGGCGGATGTAGGTGCCCTTGGTCAAAATATCCTCCATGATTTTGGCCTCCTTCTCCATGGTGGCGCGGGTCTTTTCCAGCACCTCCTGGGCCTGCTCAGGCGGAATGACGATCAGGCCGTCCTGGTCCCCCACTAGAATGTCGCCGGGGCGGACCACCCGGCCGCCGATGACCACTGGGACATTGATCTCACCAGGCCCATTTTTATAGGGGCCGTTGGGGGTAGTGCTTTTGGCGTAGATGGGCATATCCATCTCACACAGAGCCTCCTGGTCCCGGATGGCTCCATCCACCACCAGGCCGGCTACCCCCCGCACCTTGCAGTAGGTGGCCATCAGTTCGCCAAAGATAGACCGGTCATCAAAGCCGCCAGCGTCGATAACAATGACGTCGCCCGGCTTGGCCAGATCCATGGCCTTGTGGAACATCAGGTTATCCCCCTGGGGCACCTTGATGGTAAAGGCAACCCCTACCAGGGGAACCTTGTTCAGCGGCCGGATGCTCTGATGGACAGCGGCAGTGCGGCCCATGTTGTCGTCAATGTTGGCCACCGGCATTCCCCGGAAGGCCTCTACCAGCTTCGGATCAGGGCGGACAAAATCCGTCACTACTTTACAGCCAATGTTGCTCATACTTTCTCTCCTATCTGTGCCATCGCCGCGGCGATGTTTTTCACTGCCTGGGCCAGCTGGTCGTCCGCCGCCGCGAAGGAGAAGCGGATGCGGCTGCCCGTCTTGTCCCCATAGGACACGCCGGGCACACCTACTACCTTGGCCTTTTCCATAATAAACTCGCACACCTGATTGGAGTCCATACCGGGGATCTCAAAATTAGTCCAGGCGTAGAAGGCCCCCTCTGGCATCTCACAGTGGACGCCAGGGATCTGGTTCAGCCCGTTGACGAAGAGGTCGCGGCGCTGCTGATAGCGGCGGCGCATTTCCTCGATCTCCTCGCCGCAGTCAAAGGCCACGGCGGCAGCCTTCTGGATAAACCCGCTGGTGCAGCTGATGGTGTGGGAGAAGAGCATCGCCGCCATAGAGGCGATCTTGGTGTCAGCGGCCAGGTAGCCGATCCGCCAGCCTGTCATGGCCACGCTCTTGGAGAAGCCGTTGACTGTGATGACACGGTCGGCAATGTCGGGGAAGGAGGCGGGGCTCACGTTTTCCTGGCCGTCAAAGAGGATGCGCTCGTACATCTCGTCGGAGAGCAGCACCAGGTCGGGGTGATTGAGCATGAATTGGCGCAGCACCTGGGCCTCTTTCTGGGTAAGCACCCGGCCAGTGGGGTTGTTGGGGTAGTTGATAATGAGCATCCGGGTCTTGGCGCTCACCTTCTCCTCCAGCAGCTCCAGGGTAATGCGGTAGCGATCCTCATAGGCAAGGTCCACCTCCACCGGAACGCCGCCGGATGCCTGGATGATGGAGGGATAGGACACCCAGCCCGGAGTCAGGTACATCACCTCATCCCCGGCGTTTACCAGGGCCCGGACGGCGATATAGATGGCGTACTTTCCGCCGGGGGTGACTACCACGCCGCTGGGGTCGTAGTGGCAGCCGTTCTCCCGCTCCAGCTTGTCAGCGATGCGCTGGCGCAGCTCCGGCAGGCCGGGACCTACGGTATAGTGGGTAAAACCCGCATTGATCTGGCGGAACAGCTCGTCACAGATCTTCTTGGGGGTGTCAAAGTCAGGCTCCCCGCCGGCCAGGTCGATGATTTCCGGGTCCTGGGCCTTCAGCTTTTTAGCCTTTGCCATGGTTTCCATGGAGGCGGAGGGCTTCATCTGCAAAATATACTTGTTGAATTGCAGTGCCATAGCTCTATTTCTTTTCCTTTCTGCCCATTGGGGCGGTCAGTAGGCAACAAGGACCCCGGCTCTGGACAGCCGGAGCCCCTGTTCACTCATCTGGGTTGTTTACGGGAGCTCAGTCGGCGTCAAAAACCTTTTTGTCCAGCTCGCCCAGGGAGTTGGACACCACCACAGTGCCTACCAGGTCATCAATATTGTTGGCAGTGGTGTGGAAGGGATCAATCACAGGCCAGATGGCGGCCAGGATGGGGATCAGAGTCAAGGGCATCCCCAGGGTCTGGAGCAGCACAGTAGACATGACCACGCCAGCCCCCTTGACGCCGGCGGCGCCGATGGAGATAATCAGACCCAGGAATACAAACTGGATCAGGCTTCCCAAGGTAATCTCATAGCCGTACAGATTGGAAGCAAAGACGCTGATGACGCCCACAGCCACAGCCATTCCGTTCATATTACAGGTGTTGCCCAGAGGAAGGGTAAAACCGTAGATCTTCTCCGGTACGCCCAGCTTGCTGTCGGCAATCTTCATGGAAACGGGCAGGGTAGCGGCGCTGGAGGAGGTAGAGGCGGCTACGATGATGGCCGGAGCGATCTTCTTGAACAGGCGCATAGGATTGACCCGGCCCAGGACAGCGGCGATAATGGGCTCCATCAGGAACATGACCAGCAGGCAGCACACCCAGTCAGTAGTGATGAAAACGATGACCTGCTTCATCATGTTGGCGCTGATCGTAGTGACCATGTCGGCAATCAGGGCCATGATGCCGATGGGAGAGAAGGCCATGACATACTCGGTCATCTTCAGCATAGCCTCGGCCCCCTGGTCGACGAGATCCACCAGGCGCTTCACCCGGTCGCCCAGTACCAGTAAGACGCAGCCCATAAAGATGGCGAAGAAGATGATCTGAAGGGTATTGCCCTCGGATAGGGAAGTAAAGATATTTTCCGGGATCCACGACACCATGTTGTCGATGAAGTTGTACTCAACAGCCTCACCAGCCTCGGAGGTCAGCAGGTCGGTAACTCCCTTGCCGGGCTGGGTGATCACGCCTCCAATCACGCCCACAGCGGACGCCAGGGTAGAGGTAATCATGTAATAGATCACGATACGGACGCCCACCTTGCGGAGCATTCCCACATCGCCCATCTTACACACGCCATTGATCAGGGTAAGCAGAACCAGGGGCGCTATGAGCATCTTCAGCAGACGCAGGAAGATATCGCCGAGGAAGCTGATGTAGGGTACGATATCTGGCACTGCCACACCAATAATAGCGCCTATGGCAATGCCTATCAGGATCTGGACCCAAAGGGGTATTTTTTTTAGCATTTCTCTCTTCTCCTTTTTCATATGATGGGTACTCGCCCCTGACCAGCCGCCGCTCAATTTTCCGCTCTTTTGCCGGCCTGGGGTCCGGCTCTCTCTGACACCACCGTCCAGAGGCGGAGACGGAAAGAGCAGTTCCACTATGCACATAATAGATGAGAGTTTCGTTCTATTTCAAATATTTTTTGTATTATTGCTCTATAATTTTAAAGTTATATATGCTATAATATTTAGTGTGGAGGTGACCCCAATGGAAAAAAACATGGAGTATATCTACCAGATCTATTTGGACGGCAGCTTCAGCCAAGCCGCCAAGAATCTATATATTTCCCAGCCAGCTCTCAGCGCGATCGTAGCTCGGACCGAGCGCAGCCTGCACGCCACTCTGTTTGACCGCTCTCAGAAGCCCATCCGCCCCACTCAGGCTGGGGAATACTATATCAGCTGCATCAAGCGATTTCAGGCCATCGAGCAGGAGATGTCAGAGTATTTCGATAATTTAAGCCAGGGAGAGCACGGCTCCCTGGCGATTGGGAGCGGCACGTTTTACTGCACCTATGTACTGCCTGAACTAATCCAGCAGTTCCAATCCCTGCACCCTGCCGTCCAGGTCAATCCTGTGGAAACCAGCAGTAACCGGGGCCTGCAGATGTTGACCCGGGGCCAGTTGGACTTTAGTTTAGATGTAAATGAAATTCACGACTGTGCTTTGGAGAGCACAGTCGTGGCCCAGGAGCATATGGTCCTGGCTGTCCCGGCCCAGCTGCCCTGCAACGAAAAGCTTCGGCGCTACCGGCTCACCTTTGACGAGGTGCGCCGGCGGCTCCATTTAGATGATCATGTCCCCCCTGTGGATATGGCCGCCTTTCGGGACGAACCTTTTATCTCTCTCAAACCGGGCAATCACAGCCACGACCTGCTGCAAAAGCTGTGTGAGTCAGCCGGTTTTACTCCCAAAGTAATCCACTACATGGACCAGTTGCTCACAGCCTACTATCTGTCTAATGAGGGGTCTGGCATCACCGTTATTCGGGATTCGTCCCTCTACCGGGTCGCTCCCTCTTCTAACCACTTTTTTTACCGCCTCCCGCCGGAGCTGTCTACCAGAAACATCTATCTCACTTACCGCAAACAGGAAGGCAGTCGGGCTCTGATTCAGCTGTTTGTGGACTACATGATTACTCAGTCAGACCGCTTTTTCCCCTCAGAACGCGACAGCGGATGAATTTTCTTTTCCTTATAAATTTCATATTATAGGAATATAACATAATTAGTATTATTTTTGTGGGAATTATCCAGCTGCTCCTTCTTCATTTTTGCAATTTCTTAACGATAAGGATTCACTTTTAACTTGACTCCGCTTTTCTTTGTATTGAACTCTCCGATTGGGCGGACACCGTCAAAATAAAGGGCGGGGGACTGTCAAAGTCCTCCGCCCTTTATTGCTTAATCACACATATCCATACATTCCCCGGACGGACACCTCCCCGGAGGAAAATGCCTCCTCTGTTCCGTCCGGAAACTGGACCAGAAGGTCAAAGCCGTCGTCCACCGCGACGGCGAATCCCTCTCGCCGGGAGATGGGCGTGATGACCTGGACCTGCCTGCCAATGGTGATGCAGTCGGCCCTGTACTTCTCCAAATATTCGCCCTGGTTTTGCGGAAAACCGGCATAGGCTCGGTCCAGGGCCCGGATAATCTGAACCGCCAGCTCCGACCGGCGTACCGGCCGCCCCAGAGCCAGGGCCAAAGAAGTGGCCATATCCCGGATCTCCGGGTCAAAGTCCCCGGCGCTCTGGTTCACATTGACCCCGATTCCGGTAACCAGATAGTCCAAATCGTTGCTCTCACTAACCAGCCCCAGCTCCGTGAGGATCCCCACCAGCTTTTTCCCGTTGAGGATGATGTCGTTGGTCCACTTGATCTGGGGACGGAGCCCGCAGGCAGCCTGGATGCCATCGCACACTGCCACCGCCACCCAGGCGGTAAAATTAGCCACCTGGGCGGGCTCCAGCCGGGGCCGCAGCAAGGCGGAGAGATACAGCCCCTTCCCCCGGGGCGACTGGAAAGAGCGGCCCCTGCGGCCCCGGCCTCCGGTCTGTTCCTCCGCCGTCACTACCAGTCCCTCGGCCGCGCCGGCCATAGCCTGACGCTTGCACTCTGTGTTGGTGGAGTCGATGACATCCAGGCACAGCAGGCTGCCGCCCACCAGAGAGCCGGACAGGGGACCGGACAACTCCCCCGCCCGCAGGCGGTCAGGGCCCGCCTCCAGCCGATAGCCCCGGTTTGGGGCGGAGGAGATAGTGTACCCCTCCTGCCGCAAGCCCTCAATGGCCTTCCATACGCCCGCTCGGCTGATGCCCAGCTCCCGGCTCATCGCCTCCCCGGACAAATAGTCTCCCTGCCGCTCCCGCAGCAGGGATAGGACCTTTTCACGGCTCATGCCCCGCCCTCCAAACAAAGTTTTCTTTCATTATACGGCCCAGGACACCAGTCGTCAACCGGCCTCTCCTCTTGGAAACAGAATCAGCCATAAAAAACCGGGGAGCGGAATCCCGCTCCCCGGACAACTATCTTACTGCTCGTCTTCAATAATACCATAGTCCCCATCATACCGGCGGTAGACCACGGCGAAGGCCCCACCGGCCTCCTCGTCCTTAAAGGCGAAGAAGCTGTGCCCCAGCAGATTCATCTGCAAAATAGCCTCGTCCCGGCTCATAGGCTTGATAGGGAAGGTCTTGCTCCGGACGATGCGGTACTCGCCCTCCTCCGGCTCCTCTGGGGCGAAGGAGGAGACCTCCGCCGCATCCACCGCCCGCTCGAAGGCCCCTTGGCGCAGCCGCTTCTCCAGCCGGGTCTTGTTCTTCCGAATCTGACGCTCCAGGGTGGTTACCGCGGCGTCGATGGACGCCTGCATATCAGAGGTACTCTCAGATACCCGGAAAATAGTGCCGCTGGAGCGGATGGTGATCTCCACCCTGTTCAGCCGCTCCTTCTCCACACTGAACGTGATCGAGGCGGTGGCATCCTCCTTAAAAAAACGGTCCAGCTTTCCCACCTTTTTCTCCGCGTACTTGTGGATGAAGTTGGGCAGGGTCACCTTTTTGTCCGTGAACACAAATTTCATAACTTTCGCTCCTTTCGCCCTATCAGGCAAGGTATAGCGACGGGAGGGACTCACCTCTCCAGCGGAGAGGGAGTTCCCTCCCACCGTTAATCTATTATACCACAAGCACGAAAAATATCCATAGGCTTTTGTTAATTTTTTCTAAATTTTCCTGGACCTATCCCTTTATCCGCTGTCCGCCGATCAGCACCGTCTGGACCCGGCTGAACAGATTGATGGGGTGGCCGGAGGTGATGACGATATCCGCGTCCTTCCCCGGCGTCAGGGAGCCCACCCGGTTATCGATCCCGGCAATCTGAGCGGGGTTGATGGTGATGGCGGCCAGGGCGGCCTCCGGGTTCATGCCACCTTTCACCGCCATGGCGGCACACAGGGCCAGGTGCTGGACCGGCACCTCTGGGTGGTCGGTACAGATGGCCGTCTTGACTCCGTGGAGCGCGAGGACCGCCGGGGATTCGATGGTCATATTGGCCAGCTCCGGCTTGGACCGGTCCCCCAGGCAGGGCCCGGTAATGACAGGCACCCCCTCCTGGACCAGCAGTTCGGGGATCAGATGGGCTTCCGTGCCGTGGACGATGACGCACTTCAGTCCGAACTCCTTGGAGATACGGATGGCGGTGGCAATGTCGTCCGCCCGGTGGGCGTGAATGTGGACGGGCAGCTCCCCTCGGACCACGGGCAGCAGGGCCTCCAGCTTGGCGTCATAGTCGGGCTTGTCCTCCTCCTCGTCCTCCGCGGCTCGTTCCAGCTTCTCTCCATACTCCAGGGCCTTGGCCAGGTTTTCCCGGATGATGGCGGCGGTAGCCATACGGGTGACCGGGGTTTCATGCCGCTCGTTGTAAACGCATTTTGGATTTTCTCCCAGAGCCAGCTTCATGGCCGCCGGTGCCTGGACCACCATGGCGTCCACCCACTTTCCGGTGGTCTTAATGGCGGCGAACTGACCGGAGATGGGGTTGGCGGAGCCCGGCCCGGTGAGTACGGTGGTGACACCGGCCTGACGGGCCTCCTCAAAACACCGGTCCAGCGGATTGACCGCGTCTATGGCCCGGAGGTGGGGGGTACAGGGGTCGGTAGCCTCGTTCCCGTCGTCGGCCTCAAAGCCCAGGGCGTCACCGAACATCCCCAGATGACAATGGGCGTCAATAAAGCCGGGCAGGATATGGCCCTGGCGTGCGTCCAGGGTCTCTCCCTCCCAGTGGTCGGGGCACTCCTCCATAGGCCCCACCTTGGCAATCTTGTCCCCAGACACGGCCACATATCCGTTGGGGATGGTTAGGCCATCCATGGTGTGGACGGTCCCATTGATAATAAGCATATTTTCCTCCACTGACAGGAAGCGACAAAGGCTCCCATTGACTCTTTTGAGATATTTTGTTACAGTTAAAACGGCTCGACCAATATGCTTCCCCACGGTATCTTTCTTCCCGTGGGACTGAACGCCCCATACGGGGCGTTTTCTTTTGTGAAAATCAGGGCCGCCGCATATGCGGCGGCCCTGTCATATCCCGCTTACCGGCGGCCGCCTCCCCGGCGGTTCCCGCCCTTTTTTTCAATATAGCGCAACTCGGACAGCTTGCTGTCTGACGACTGCATGAACTGCTTGAGCCGGTCCTCAAAATCGCTGGGTTCCTTGGGGGCGGGCCGGGCAAAGCCCATGGGCCGTCCGCCGCCCTGACTGGGGCGGCCGCCTCCGTTGGGACGGGGGCCACGCTGGGGGGGCGGAGCCACCTGCTTGATGGACAGGTTGATCCGGTTGGCTTGGTCGATGCCGATGACCTTCACTTTGACCTCCTGCCCCTCCTGTAGGTGGTCGGACACCTCGTTGACATAGGAATAGGCGATCTCTGAAATATGGACCAAGCCGGATCTTCCCTCCGGCAGGGACACGAAGGCCCCAAACTTTGTAATTCCCGTTACCTTACCGTCCAAGATGGACCCAACACCAAACTCCATAACTGACCGAAATATCCTCCTTGTAAATTTCCCCGCGCCGCCACACACAGATTACGGCGCTGGAGAGCCCGTTTGACTGGATCGCTCAGTTGGCCACATCGATATAGACGATCTCATCCTGCTTCACATGGCCCTTTTCCCGGGCCACCTGCTCCAGCATCTCAGGATCGTCGCTGTTTTCGATGGCGGCCTCCAGCTCCTGGTTTTCCAGCCGCTGGTCGCTGACCTGCCGGGCCAGCGTATCCCGCTGGACTTGGGCTGTCTGTATCTGGCCCCTCAGGTCCAGAAGAGAGGTGGCCATATAGATCAGCAGGGCCAGCACCACGATTTTGGTCAAAAACCCAGCTCGCTTCAGCTTCATAGACATCCTCTCCTCTCTCCCTGGCGGCTCGTCGGCGGACCGCGCGCTCCATCTCCTCGGTTTTCTGTCCTATTCTATACCATTTCACGCCGGAAAGAAAGGTATTTTTCGCAAGTTTTCCGAATTTTTTTAAAACAGCCCTCCCTAGGGCCAGCGGGAAGGTCAAAATTCCCAAAAGGAAGGTGACGATATCCGCCATAAAGTAGCCCAGCTTCAAAAACCAGGGGCTGATTACCCAGAAGTATACCCCTCCCCCCGCCATGCAGAACAAGGCGCCGTAGAAACGGATCTGTCCCCCCCAGGCCCCCTGGGACCAGAGAAACAGAGTCCCCGTGGCCACCAGCCAGAACACCAGATCCAGCAGGGGACCCACCACGGGCAGCTTCACCCGGACTCTCAGAATACGGAACAGGTCGTACAGCAGCCCAAACAGCGCCCCCAGCGCCAGAGCCTGGCACAGAGCCTGACCCTGCTGAACGGTATCGATGGTCATCTGCCGAATAGGCGGCCCAGCAGACCGCCCTGCTCCCGCCCGCCGCTCTCGTAGATCAGGGCGTTCACCGTCCCCTCGACCTTCAGATCTCCTCCGTCCAAGGACAGCTTTTCGAT
The DNA here is from genome assembly GCF_014287965.1 of Flintibacter hominis. Taxonomy (NCBI): domain Bacteria; kingdom Bacillati; phylum Bacillota; class Clostridia; order Eubacteriales; genus Flintibacter; species Flintibacter hominis. Next base: position 213,434 of record NZ_JACOPO010000002.1, read on the forward strand.
GTGGAGCCCCTCCCCCTGGATCTCCAGCCCCCCCTGGGCAGTTGTCAGGAAGATGGCGCTCTCGTCAAAGCTTTCCACCTCCTCCACCCCCGATATCATTAGCTGCTCCCGGTCCTCTAGGATCACATGGTGGCCTGTGTCCGGCCGAAGCTTCTCATTTTCATAGGCCATGTTTTCACCCCCTTTTGCTCCATCCTATGGGACAAGTGGGGGCTTTTATGCCTGTTTTTCGCCGCTGCTCTCCCTTCCAGAAAAGATCGTCTGGAAATCTGCCCGTTCTTAGTGTACAATAGGTTTTGTTCATGCGAATCCTATTGGAAAAGGTTTGATTGTATCATGGTAAAAGCCATTTTTTTTGATATCGACGGCACTCTGGTTAGCTTCCAGACCCACACAATTTCTCCCGCTGTCTTGGAGGGCCTCCACCGCCTGCGGGAGAAGGGAATCCGGTTATTCCTGTCCACAGGCCGCCACAAAGTCATGAGTCAGTCGGTCCGGGATCTCTTTCCCTTCGATGGCTGCATCACCCTCAGCGGCCAATACTGCTTTGCTCAGGACCGGGTGCTTCGAAGCGTCCCCTTCGCTCCGGAGCGGGTGAAAGCTCTGGTGGAGCTGATGGAGCATTCCACTATCCCCTGTATCTTTTTGGAGGAGGAGGACTGCTACCTTGTAAACCCGGGGCCGCGGGCTCAGGTGTTCCCCAAGCAGCTAGCTGTCCCCCTCCCCCCCTCCGCTCCCGCCCGGCGGGCGGAAGGGCGACAGGTGTTTCAGGCCACCGCCTTCCTCACCCGGGAGGAGCAGCAGGCTTTAGGAGACCCCTTCCCAGGACTGGAGGTCATGCGCTGGCACCCAGATTTCGTGGATATTATTTCCCCAGGCGGCGGCAAGGACCAGGGTATGGACGCCATTTTGGACTTCTTCGGCATCTCCCTGGAGGACACCATGGCCTTCGGCGATGGGGAAAACGACATTCCTATGCTCCGCCACGCCCATGTGGGAGTAGCCATGGGCAACGCCGACGCTCTCGTACGCTCTCACGCCGACTTTGTGACCGGAACAGTGGATGAGGACGGTATTTTGTCCGCTCTGGAACATTTCGGTCTGCTGTAGCCCCCGTCTTTTACACATAATTTACAATTTCCTGTGGATTTTCTTCCCTGGTCCGTGTACAATAAAGACAAGAATCGGCACCGAAGGAGGAACTGTTACATGAAGCTTACGTTTTTTGGCGCGGCCCACGCGGTCACCGGCAGCTGCCACTGTCTGGAAGTCAACGGCAGGAAGATCCTGATCGACTGCGGTCTCCAGCAGGGCCGGGACGAGCACGATGACAACGCCCTGGATTTTTCCCCCAGCTACATCGACTATGTTTTGGTCACCCACGCCCATATCGACCACTCCGGCCGCATTCCGCTGCTGGTCAAGGAGGGCTTTTCCGGGCCCATCTATACCACCCGGCTCACCGCCCAGCTGCTGTCCATCATGCTCCGAGACTCCGCTCATATTCAGGAGAGCGATGCCCAGTGGCAGAACCAGAAGGGAAAGCGGGCCGGCCGGGAGGAGGTAGAGCCCCTCTACACCCTGACAGACGCGGAGGAGGCCCTCCAGCTCCTCAATACCCAGGAGTACGGACAAATCTTCGAGCTGTGCGAGGGGGTAAAGGTCCGCTTCTGCGACGCCGGCCATCTGCTGGGCTCCTCCTGTGTGGAGATCTGGGCCACTGAGAACGGTGTCACCAAGAAGCTGGTCTTCTCCGGCGATCTGGGCAACGTAGACCAGCCTGTCATCCGGGACCCCTCCTTTGTGACAGAGGCGGATTATGTCATCATGGAGTCCACCTACGGTGACCGGAACCACCAGCCCCCAGAGAGCTATACCGAGGCCCTGGCCGCCCTCATTGACGACGTGTTTTCCAAAGGTGGCAACATTGTTATCCCCTCCTTCGCCGTGGGCCGTACCCAGGAGCTGCTCTACTTCCTTCGAGAGATCAAAAATGAGGGGATGGTCAAATCGGTCCCCAACTTTACCGTCTGCGTGGACTCTCCCCTGGCCGCTGAGGCCACCAAGATCTACGCTGGCGATCTTCACGGCTACCTGGACGAGGAGGCAATTGCCGTCCTGCAGGGTGGCGACAACCTGTTCACCTTCCCCGGCCTGACCCTGACCCAGTCTACCGAGGAATCCAAGGCTCTCAATATGGACAAGAGCTCTAAAATCATCATCTCCGCCTCCGGTATGTGCGATGCCGGCCGCATCCGCCACCACCTGAAGCACAACCTATGGCGCCCCGAATGCGCTGTGGTCTTTGTGGGCTATCAGGGGGAGGGCACTCTGGGCCGCCGTCTGCTGGAGGGGGCCAAAAGTGTAAAGCTTTTTGGTGAGGAGATCGCCGTCCGGGCCCGGATCCTGAATTTCCCCGGCCTGTCCTCTCACGCCGACCGGGATCACCTGCTGGACTGGATCGGCCATTTCTCCCCCAAGCCGGACCAAGTGTTCGTGGTACACGGGGATAGTGAGATCACAGACCTCTTTGCAAATGATTTGAATGAGCGGGGCATCCCCGCCCACGCGCCTCTCTATGAGGAGGTCTATGATCTGCTGGGAAATCGTATGCTGGCAAAGGGCGTTGTTCTGGAGAGCAAGCGGACCACAGGCGGCGCCTCCGCTCCCTCCGCCGCCTTCCTGCGGCTACAAGATGTGTCCAAGGACTTGGCCGACCTTATCAGCCGCAGCCGGGGCCGTTCCAACAAGGATCTGTCCAAGCTGGCCGATCAGCTTCGGCAAATCATGGACAAGTGGGAATAGAGAGGCGTTTGAGCCGCCGCGAGCAGCGCGGATGGACCGGAGCGAAGGTTCGCTCCTGCTGGCAGCGGCGCCCTTCCCCAACTATGACAGTAAGAACGGAGAGTTTTTATGGAGATCGACCGCAGAGAACTGAAAAGGCAGGCTAGGGAGGCCATTCGGGTCTCCCGTCCTTCCTTCTGGGTGGTCACCTTGGTATATCTGCTGATGACCACTGGTGTTTCCACCCTGGCCGGCCTGCTTGTTCCGGCCCCGGACACAGGAAACATCAGTCTGCCGGCTTTGTTCCTTTCCATCCTCCTCTCCCTGTACTCCACGGTAGTTGGCTTTGGCTTTACGCTATGGTCCATGTGGACCTCCCGGAAGCTGTCTCCCGGACTGGGCGCCCTAGCCGATGGCTTCTCCGTGGCCCTGCTGGTTATCATGACCTCCATTCTGATCTTTCTCCACATGCTGGCCTGGTCCCTGCTGTGCATCCCCGTCGTCTGGCTGGTCCTAATTCCGGTTCTTCTCTCCCCAAGCCTCTCCTTCCTTGTGATCCCCGTTCTAATTGCCGGCATCATGATTTTCTCTTATTGGGTCTCTCTGCGCTACGCCCTGGCCTACTATTTGCTGGCCGACCACCCTGACCATGGGGCCTTCGCCGCGGTCCGCCGCAGTGTGGAGCTGACGCGGGGATGGAAGTGGGAGATGTTCAAGCTGGCCTTTTCCTTCATCGGCTGGGAACTGCTTGACCTGCTTCTCTACTCACTGGCACTACTTCTGGTTCTGGTCCAGGGCGGTTTCTTCCAGTCTCTTTCCCTGGAGCACTACGGGGATGCCTACATGGTCTATCAGATTATCCTCTCCTATCCCCGCTCCGCCCTTCTTCTCCTGCTGGCCTCCATCCCGGTAAAGCTGTGGCTCTATCCCTACCGCTCCGTGACCATGGCCGGCTTCTACGACGCCCGGCTGCGCCTCCAGCGGGAGGGTTCTGTGGAGATGCCCCCTCTCTGAACATCCAAAGCTACCCGCCAGGACCTCTAGGTCCTGGCGTTTTTTTAGAGGCTTCCTTATTTTTGGAACATTCGTTTGACATTCGTACAAATGTATGATAAAATACATCTAAATTTTAGTGTGTAATTTTCTGTCCGTCTGCCGAAAGGAGCCCTTGCCATGGCCAAACTGACCGCCAAGCAGCAGCAGATCTATGACTATATCCTCTCCTTTACCAATCAGCACGGCTATCCCCCTTCGGTCCGGGAGATTGGCGCGGCGGTGGGACTGAAATCCCCCTCCACCGTCCACTTCCACATGAAGGGGCTGGAGGAGGCCGGTGTCATCGTCAAGGCAGAGGGCAAGACCCGCGCCATCTCCCTGCCGGGGGCATCCATGGGCCCGGTGGCAGAGGAGGAGGACCCCCACGCCAACCAAATACCCATCCTTGGCAATGTAGCCGCCGGCTCCCCTATCCTGGCCCAAGAGTGTATTGAGGACTACCTCACCTTCGACACTGCCGGTCTGTCCGGGGAGCACTTCGCCCTCACGGTCCGGGGCGAGTCCATGCTGAACGCCGGGATTCTGCCCGGTGACCTGGTGGTGGTCCACCGCCAGCAGGAGGCCCGGAATGGTGAGATCGTAGTGGCCCTTTTTGAGGATGAGGCCACCGTCAAAACCCTTCATAGAAAAGACGGCCGCACCTGGCTTCTTCCCCAAAACCCTGATTACCCGCCTATCGACGGCACCAAAGCCGAGATAGTTGGCAAGGTGGTGGCGGTAGTCCGACGGTACTAATTTTGTCCCTCTGCGGCCGGTCATGCTCCCCATGGCCGGCTTTTTTCGTTGACAATCCCAGGTCCTGTCCAGTATACTGAACAGGCAAACAGAGGGAGGCGAGAAGGGTCGTGACCAAGAAGGAGCTTCTGGACCGCTGCGCCCGTGACGGGGCGGAGCGGGTGCTGCTGGCCCGTGTGCTGGACAAGCTGGAACTGGCTCAGGACCGGGGCATCCCAGCCCATACCCCCTTTCTCTCGCCGGGTGAACAGGCCTCTGTCACCGATTTACTCAACGCCTGGGGGCAGCCCCGCCATATCTTTTGGGGTGGCTTTCCCGGCGCAGAGCGGGCCCTGTGCGCCTTCCTCCCCGACTGGCAGGATGAGAACGACCTCCTGTTGGACCCAGAGGGACCGCTGGCCGCATTGGAGGCCGCCTTCCCTCCCGGTTCCGAGTTAAGACACCGGGATATTCTGGGCTCCCTTATGGGCCTGGGGTTGACGAGGGAAAAGCTGGGGGACATCTTGCTCCCTGGCGACAGGACCTGTCAGGTGATCCTGCTCCGGGAGGTACTGCCCATTCTCCTCTCCCAGTGGGAGTCCGCCGGGCGTTGGCGGTTAAAGCTCCGGGAAATTCCTCTGGCTTCCCTTTCCCCTGGAGAGGCGAAGGTAAGGCTCATCCGGGACACAGTCGCCACCCCTCGCCTGGACGCGGTGCTTGCCGCCGGTTTTTCCCTGTCCCGCTCCAAAGCCATGGCCTATATCTCCGCCGGCAAGGCGGCCGTCAACCACCGGGAGTGTCTCAAAGGGGACAAGCTGGTGGATGTGGGAGACATTCTCACCTGCCGCGGACTGGGCAAGTGCGTGGTCCGGGAGATCCCCGGCCAGTCCAAAAAGGGACGGACCATGCTGGTATTGGAGAGATATATTTAAGCCGCCGGATAGGAGGGTACAGCTATGGCACACTATGAATATGAATTTGAGGTTCTGGCCCTCTCCGCCGGGGGGTACAGCCTGTTCGGCGGCGTCGGCATCCGGACTGAGGGCCACCAGGAAGTCATTCGAAGCCGGGCCGCCGCCGGCTGGCGTTATGTGGGCTATCTGCCCAGCGTTCAGCGGGCCTCTGGACATATTGAGACCATCGAGCTGGTATTTGAACGCGAGATAGAACAGGAATAAGGGAGGGAAAGGCATGGAGCAGAAGAAGATCGACCGCATCAATGAGCTGGCCCGGAAGACCAAGTCTCCCGCCGGCCTCACCCCAGAGGAGGAGGCTGAACGGGCCCTGCTGCGACAGGAGTATATCGCCGCCTGTAAGTCCAATCTGATGGCCCATCTGGACAATACCCTCATTCAACATCCTGACGGCACCCGGACCCGGCTGCGGAAGAAGTGATCCGCTCTAGCCGGAGCAGGGGTTCATTGACAATCTCCCCGGCATCTGGGATAATACTCTCGATCCTTTTATGTCCCGCCAGGCGCTTATCCTATCTTTTTAAGGAGGCCCCCCATGGCTCATATTAAATTTTCTACCGACTCTGCTTCCGATATTCCCGCCGCTCTGCGGGAGGAGTGGAACATCCAGGTCCTCCCTTTTCCCATCGCGATGGGCGACAGGGAGTATATGGACGGCTTTGACTTCACTCCCGACGAGTTCTTTCAGATGCTACTGGACAGCCCTCAGATCCCGACCCACGCCCAGTTGAACCCCTATCTTTTCACTGAATGCTTTGAGAAGGCGTGGAAAGAGGGCTATACCGATCTGATCCACACCTCTATCAACTCCAAGGGTTCAGCCACCTATGGCAACGCCATACAGGCCCGGGACGAGTTCTATGAGGACCACCCCGATGCCCAGGACACCTTCCATATCCATATCATCGACTCCAAAAACTACACCATGGGCTACGGCTGGGCGGTGGTGCAGGGGGCCAAGATGGCTGCTGCCGGTGCCCAGGCGGGAGAGATCGTGGATTTTATCCAGGATTGGGTGGATCATGTCCGGGTGATCTTCGCCCCTCTTGACCTGCGGTTTGCCAAAAAATCCGGCCGGATCTCCGCCGCGGCAGCCTTCATGGGCGAAGCCCTGGGGTTAAAGCCCATTATGACCTTCGCCAACGGCGAGTCCAAGATACTGTCCAAGGCGCGGGGGGAGAAAAACGCGATTTCCGCTGTTGTGGAGCTGTGCAAACAGGAGCGGAGCGCTAACAGCCCCTATCTGGTCGTCCATGGCAATAACCTGGAGCAGGCTGGCAAACTGCTAGAAGCCTGCCGCCAGGAGCTAGGCTGTGAGCCTGCCCTGGAGTATCTCATCGGTGGTGTGGTGTCCATCAACGCCGGCCCCAATGTAATTGGTCTGGTATATCGCACATAAAACTCTTTTTGGGTCCGGCTGTGGCGAGCAGTCGGACCTTTTTCTTTCTCTGGGACAGGCAGGCATCCCGAAATTTACATTTTATTCATGCTTTTTCTGGTAAGGTAGAGTAGGATACTGAAAAACAGGGAGGGATATGATACCAATGAAGCCTGGGCAACTGACCTGGCCCCAGCGGGGCGCCCTGTGGCTGCGGCTGGCCATCCGGCTGGTGCTGTCTCTGGCCGCCGTCCTTCTGGTGTCCTTTTTTGGACGGCCCCTACTGACACTTTTTGCCCCCTTTGTCTGCGCCCTCATCGCTGCCGCCCTGCTCAACCCCCTGGTCAAGTGGTTCCAGCGCAAGCTGGGATGGTCCCGAAGCGTGCTGACCTTGCTCCTTCTGCTCCTCCTCTTCGGTCTGGTAGGGAGCGCCTTGGGATGGCTGGGCTACGCGGTTGTCCGTCAGGTCATCAGTCTGGCGGAGAACTGGGACGGGGTAGTGGCTGCCGGCATCAGTGTACTGGACCAGCTGGACCAGATGTTTCAACAGGTGGTGGCCCAGTTCCCGATCCAGATCGCCGGCCCGGATCAGGGCTTTCTCGACTGGCTGGTGGACACCTTATCCTCGGCGGCCCCTGACCTGGGGAACCTGGCCACCTATGCTGGAGAGAAGGCAGTCTCCTTCTCCTCCTTTCTGTTGGCTCTGGTCTTTTTTGTCATGGCAACCTTTATGCTGACGGCGGACTACCCCTATCTCCGCTCACGTGCCGCTCAACATCTGGACGAGGGGACGCTCCACTTTCTGGGGCAGGTCCGGGCCACCGCCCTGGGGGCCTTCGGAGGCTATTTGAAGGCGGAGCTGCTGCTCTCCATCGGGGTATTCTTCATCCTGCTCATCGGCTTCTTTGTCATCCGTCAGCCCTACGGCCTTCTGCTGGCTCTGGGACTGGCCATTATGGACTTTATCCCCATCATCGGCGCCGGCACGGTCATGGTCCCCTGGGCCGTCATCGCGCTGTTTACCCACAACTACCTCGACGCCATCGAGATCATGGTCATCTGGGGCATTATTGCTATGTTCCGCCGGGTAATGGAGCCCAAATTCGTAGGGGACCAGACTGGTCTATCCCCTATCGCCTCTCTGGTCAGTATCTATGTAGGGATGCAGGTAGCCGGAGTTCTGGGTATGATTCTAGGGCCTATCCTGCTGCTGGTTCTGCTGAATCTGGCCGGAATGGGGATGTTCCGCGGGCTCCGGCTGGACATCGCCGCCGCTGTGCGGGACATCGCCGCCCTTCTCTCCCAGCGGCCAGAGCAGATGTGACCTGGTTTCAAACTTTGTTTTGGGAAAGTTCAAAAAATTTATCCTTTTTCTTCATGCTTTTTTCATATTTCGGCGGTATGATATCCACAGTTCAAAGAGGGGCGGCCCCAAGGCCCTTCTTGAAAGGAGTGCATTTACATGGAGTATCCCGACTTCAGCTTTTATAACAGTGAAAACGACGGCTACCGGGGTGGCTTCGGCGACTATACCGACCCCATTCCCACCTCTGGTGGTCCTGCTCATCCCAGCGAGCCCCCGAAGAAAAAGGGGCGCGGCAAGCGCATTGCCGCTCTTTTGCTGGCCTGCGCTGTTGTGGGCGGCGGAGCGGGCGTTGGCGGTGCGGCCGTGTACCAAAATCTGACCGCCCCCGACACCGTAATCTATGAGGGGGAACGCCCCCAGGTGGATACGATGGTCAACACCAACAGCGGCCAGCCCATGACGCCTGAACAGCTATATGCCGCCAACCTGCCATCCTGCGTCGGCATCACGGTAAACACCACGGTGAACATCTTTGGTCAGACCACCACCTCCGCCGCCAGCGGTTCCGGCTTTGTACTGACCCAGGACGGCTATATTGTCACCAACTACCACGTCATTGAGGAGGCGGTCAACGATTCCTCTGTCACCATTGAGGTCTCCTTCTCCAACGGAGACAAATATACCGCCAAACTGGTGGGCGGTGAGAAGGACAACGACGTGGCCGTACTGAAGATTGAAGCTGCCGGCTTACAGCCTGTGACTTTGGGCGACAGCGACCAGTTGGTGGTAGGCGAAAGCGTGTACGCCATAGGTAACCCCCTGGGTGAGCTGACCTATACCCTCACTGACGGCATCGTATCCGCCCTAGACCGGCTGATCACCACCTCCAGCAAAAATGCCAACGGTCAGACCGAAACCACTACCCTCAATGTACTTCAGACCAACTGCGCCATCAACCCCGGCAACTCTGGCGGCCCTCTGTTCGACAGCTATGGCAACGTGGTAGGTATCGTGTCTGCCAAGTATACAGAGTCCACCTCCGGTGTGTCCGCCGAGGGGCTGGGCTTCGCGCTCCCTATCAACGACGTGAAGGAAATTATCTCTGACCTCATCGAGCACGGCTATGTTACCGGCAAGCCCTATCTGGGCGTCCAGGTCAACGTGGTGGACGAGAGCGTTCAGCGTTATGGCATCCCCGCCGGCGCGGTAGTGGAGTATGTGGCCGAGGGCTCCTGCGCCCAGAAGGCCGGCCTGCAGGTCAATGACATCATTACCGCCATCGACGACACCGCAGTGGACTCCCCCTCCGCTCTGACAGCGGCCCTGTCCTCCGACTACAAGGCCGGGGACACCGCCACCCTCACCGTGGTGCGCCAGCAGCAGGAGGTTAAGCTGACCGTCACCTTCGACGAGAAAAATGCCGAGACCGAGGCTGCTAACCAGAACCAGCAGAACACACAGCAGGGCCAGCAGCAGAACCCGAATGGCGGCTATTACTACCAGTGGCCCTTTGGAAGCTTCGGCTGGTGATCCTTCTCTCATTCTCGATTCCTTCTTGAAAGAACCGGCTCTGTCCTTGGGATGGGGCCGGTTCTCTCTTTTTGGAAAAAGATGGACAAACCGCAGAGAAAACGTTATAATTTATTATGGAATAATATTGGGGGCGATGTATTTCGTCCTTTTTGATTCGGGGCCGCGCCGGGAAGGGCGTTTTTTCTGTGTCTGTTTGGAAGGCCTTGGATCACATCCACGAACACAGAAAGGAACAACAAACATGGAGATCAACGGAACATCTGTCAACGAATCGGTCCGGTATGCCCAGCTGGACCTCTCTCCCGCACTGATGCGGGCCATCGAGAAGAAGGGGTATGTTCAGGCCACCCCTGTCCAGGCCGGCGCCATCCCCTATTTCATGGAGTGGAAGGACGTCATCGCCAAAGCTCCCACGGGCACTGGAAAGACCTTCGCCTTTGGCATCCCCATGGTGGAGCACATTGATCCGGAGAGCAGCGCGGTCCAGGCTCTGGTACTGGCCCCCACCCGTGAGCTGGCCATCCAGATCCAGGACGAGCTAAGGGACCTGTGCGCCTTTAAAGAGGGCGTGCGGGTAGTCTGCCTCTATGGCGGGCAGCCCATTGAAAAGCAGATCACCCAGCTGAAAAAGTCCCCCCAGATCGTGGTGGCCACTCCCGGCCGCCTGATGGACCACATGAAGCGGCACACAGTCCGGCTGGACCAGGTCCAAACTGTTGTGCTGGACGAGGCCGACCGGATGCTGGACATGGGCTTTGTCCGGGATGTGACCCACATTCTGGACAAAATGCCTCAGCGCCGGAACCTGGGGATGTTCTCCGCCACCATTTCCCGGGAAGTAATGGACATCTCCTGGGTCTATCAGCGGGACCCGGTGGAAATCACCGTCCACGCTGATCAGGACAACAAGCCCGATATCGCCCAGTACCGCCTGGATGTAGACCGGGGGGAGAAGGCGGACACTATGGCCCGGCTGCTGGACATGGGCGACTATGAGCGTGTCATCGCCTTCTGCAACACCAAAAACATGACAGACCGCCTGGCCGGTCTGCTGTCCATGCGGCGCATCTCCTGCGAGGCCATCCACGGCGATATCCAGCAGCGCCAGCGGGAAAAGGCGCTCCAGAAATTCCGAGACGGCCAGCTCCGGGTACTGGTAGCCACCGATGTGGCTGCCCGTGGGCTGGATATCGACGATGTGGACGCCGTCTTTAACTATGATGTCCCGGACGAGAACGAATACTATATCCACCGCATCGGCCGCACTGGCCGGGCTAAGCGCCACGGGGTCGCCTTCTCCCTGGTATCTACTATTACCGAGGGGCTTCGGCTGGACGATATCCAGAAGGTCACCGGCAGCGACATCCGCAAGGTATATTTTAATGAGCGGGGCGACCTGGTGGCCGCTGTGGAGCGCCCATGAGAGGCGGTCCACGGCGGAGCGGCCTCCTGTTGGATCTGTTCGCCTGCTTTCTAATCCCGGCCTACACCTTGCTCTTTGCGGGCAGTCGAGCCTGGTTCTCCACTAATTTTTCCGTCATCGCGGTGACCGGGCCAGACCACTACCGGGGCTTTCTCTACTGGGGCGTGCTGGCGGGAGGCTATTTCTTCCTGATGCTGATGAAGCTGGCCTCCATTCTGCGCAGCCGTGTGGCTCAAACCGCCGCCATTCTGCTCACCCTGGCCGCCTGCCTGTCCCTTTGCTATGCTCTAGCCATCCCCTATCTCCCGGAGCAGTTTCCCCGATACGCCGACTTGCATGTGATCCTGGCCGCTCTGGCCTGTGTCCTTTTGATGCTGGCCCTGCTGGTCGCCCTGCTCGCCCTATACCGGCGTCAGCCGGACCGGTATGTTCCCCTGCTCCGGGCCTGGTTTATTATCGTAGGCATTTGCGGGGTCCTGTTTCTCATCCCCCAGATGGTCTCCTCGGCGCTGGAGGTGTTTTTCACCATCTCCGCCGCCCTGCTCGTCCGCAAGGCCTGGCTGTACCGCCGATAGTGATTGGCATTTCCATCCGCTTTTTATCTTCTTTTAATCTTTTTCCCATGGATTTTTCACCGGCTTTGGCGTATGCTGGTATCAGAAAGAGGAAGTCATCTCATATCACATTGGAGGGAATACTTGATGGGATCTAAACGATTGTATCGGACCGAGGGCAGTTATAAAATGCTGTGCGGCGTGTGCGGTGGTCTGGCGGAATACTTTGACCTCGACCCCACTCTGGTCCGAGTGGGCTGGGTCATCGCCTTTTTTGCCTTCTCAGTGGGTCTCTGGGCCTATCTGATCTGTGCCATCATCATGCCAAAAAAGAGCGACGTGTACCCTGGGTACTGATTCATACCCCAAGGCCTCCCTCCGGAGGCCTTTTTATCTTTACAATGGAGGAACCGACATGGACACACGACTTTCCTTTCCCGCAGACGTCCCCGCCCTGCGGGCGCTCTGGTCCCTGGCGTTTGGCGACGACGGGGCCTATGTGGACAATTTTTTTCACACCTATTACCGCCCGGACCGGGTGCTGGTACTGGAGGAGGAGGGGCAGGTCCGCTCTATGACCGCCTGGTTCGACACCGTCTTTGTGGTGCCGGGCCGGGGAAAATTCCGGACAGCCTACCTCTACGCCGTGGCCACCCATCCGGACTGCCGGGGAAAGGGGCTGGCCGCCCGGCTGCTGAAGGGGGCGGACGAGTATTTCCGCACCTTGTCTATCCCCGCGGTCACCACCGTCCCGGCCGAACCCAGCCTCCACAACTTTTTTGGGGCCAACGGCTTTCGGGAGTGCTTTGTTCACCAGAGCCAGGTCAGCCAACTAAATGCGGAGCGCCCCGGCTCCCCTGTCCCGCCGTCCCTCTCCCTGGAGGCGTTGTCCCCGGCCGGCTACGGCGCTCTGCGGGAGGAGCTGCTGGAGGATATCCCCCATATTTTTTATCCCGAGGACACCCTCACCTATCAGGCCGGCTGCTGTGCCCTGGGCGGCGGCGGGCTCTACCGGGCTGATACCCCCTATGGTCCCGCCCTGCTGTGTGTGGAGTGGGCCAGCCAGGAGAAGGCCGTGGTAAAAGAGCTGCTGGCCGGCCCCCAGGCCGCCGGCTTTGTCCAGGAGGAGGGGCGCCTGCTCTCCCTGCTGGGGGCCTCCATTTTGGAGGTCCGCTCCCCAGTCCGGGAGGGCTCTCCGGTCCCCTTCGGGATGCTGAAATGGCTGGATTCGGAAGGGGCGGAAGGCTGGGACTGGTCGTCCACGGGCTACCTGGGACTAGCCTTTGACTGAAAACTTGCATATTCACCAAAAACGGCCGTTTCTTTTTGTTGAAACGGCCGTTTTTTGGTGCTGCTTTTCTCTGCCACAGTCATTTAGCTGTGGTAACCTCCACAAAAATCTTGCTTTACTCTTCCATTTTTTATGATATGCTATACATATAAAGGACCTTGATTCAGGATTTTCCTAGCGAAAATTTCTGTATCTCGGCAAAATGCAAGTAATCTGTCAATTCATCCCGTACAACATATTATAACAGGAGGAATGTCACAATGAACAAGTACATTGAGCGCGTGCTGGCCGATACCAAGGCCAAAAATGCCAACGAGCCCGAATTCCTGCAGACCGTAGAGGAGGTTCTGTCTTCTCTGGAGCCCGTCATCAACGCCCATCCCGAGTATGAGAAGGCCGCTCTGTTGGAGCGTATGGTGGAGCCTGAGCGCGCCATCGAGTTCCGTGTCACCTGGGAGGATGACAACCACGTTTGGCACGTCAACCGCGGCTACCGTGTGCAGTACAACGCGGCCCTCGGCCCCTATAAGGGCGGCATCCGCTTTGACCCCTCTGTAAACCTGTCCATCATTAAATTCCTGGGCTTTGAGCAAGTCTTCAAGGACGCCATGACCGGCCTGCCCATCGGCGGCGCCAAGGGCGGCTCCGACTTTGATCCCCGGGGCAAGAGCGACGCCGAGGTTATGCGCTTCTGCCAGGCCTTCATCACCGAGCTGTACCGCCACATCGGCCAGGACATCGACTGCCCCGCCGGCGACCTGGGCTGCGGCGGCCGTGAGATCGGCTATATGTACGGTCAGTACCGCCGCATCGTGGGTGCCGCCGAATTCGGCGCTCTGTCCGGCAAGGCTGTCTGCACCGGCGGTTCCATCATGCGTCCCGAGGCCACTGGTTTCGGCGCTGTCTATTATCTGTGCGAGGCCCTGAAGCACGACGGCGAGTCCATCGAGGGCAAGCGCATCGCCATGTCCGGCTACGGCAACGTGGGCTGGGGCATCATGAAGAAGGCCGCTGAACTGGGCGCCAAGGTTACCTATTTCGCCGGTCCTGACGGCTACATCCACGATCCTGATGGCGTGGACACCGAGGAAAAGCTGAACTACATCCTGGAGATGCGCGCCAAGGATCCTATGCACTGCGCTCCCTATGCCGAGCGGTTCGGCTGCGAGTTCGTTCCCAACGCCAAGTGCTGGGGCGTCAAGGACGTGGACATCTATATGCCCGCCGCTACCCAGAACGATGTCAACCTCGACTGGGCCAAGAAGATCGCTGAGTCCGGCGTGAAATACTACATCGAGGTGGCTAATATGCCCACCACCAACGAGGCTCTGGAGTTCCTGAAGAGCCAGAAGCACATGGTGGTCGCTCCTTCCAAGGCCGTCAACGCCGGCGGCGTGTCCGTGTCTGAGCTGGAGATGGCCCAGAACGCCGAGCGCCTCTACTGGACCGCTGAGGAAGTGGACACCAAGCTGAAGGGCATCATGAAGAACATCTACCACTCCTCCGTGGAAGTTGCCGAGCGTTATGGCCTGGGCTATGACCTGGTAGCCGGCGCAAACATCGTGGGCTTCCAGAAGGTCGCTGACGCCATGATGGCACAGGGCATCTTCTAAGCCTTATCTCAAACTGATACGCCTGCCCCTCCATTTGAGAGGGGCAGGCGTTTTTATTAAAAATACGATGTGGGGGATGCGCTGGGCATAGAGAGACAGCGGCGGGTTCCTTTGCCCATGGCAGAAAAGGAACCAAACCGCCACCGGGGCAGGCCCCGGTGGACAGGGCCCACAGGGGCCCCACCCCCGCTCCCCCGTTTTACGGGGGACGCACTACTTAGAGCCTTGGGGGAAGATCCGGCGCTTAAAATCAGGAAGGCCGCCGGGCCGCCTTCCAGAAGCACCCCGTGATTGGCACCCCGCCAGGTGCCTATTATCCCGTGGGAGCGGCGGCCGGCGGTGACAGACAGTCAGCGCGTGGGACGCGCGGATGGGGGACGGCTTGCTTTTCGATGACCGCCGCACCGGAGATACAAAATCGCTGCCCGGATGGCTCCCCTGGGGTCCGGGGTCGAGACCCCGGAGAACTTTGGCCACTTTCCTTCTCTGGAAAGTGGCGCGCCGCAGGCACGACAGGCCATCAGATTTGCGCCAAGGTCCATCGGGGGCCGCTTCTGTTGAAATATGACGGTCACGCAATATGCGCCCCTATAAGAAGGACGGTATTTCGCCTAAACAGCAAAACACCCGCAGGCTATTCGGCCTGTGGGTGTTCTTTATTGTTCTGTTTTGTTCCCCGGTACATACTGTACAACGTCTGAAATCTCACAATCCAATATCTCGCAGAGTCTATTGAGTGGGAATAATCCCATAACCTGACTTTCCCGGTTCAAGAGCCGGAAAAGTAGCGATTTCGGAGCTTTGTGGCAACGAAATGGCAACAAATTTTCATTATTGATAGAAAAAGAGCTAACTGGTTTTGTTAAACCGGTTAGCTCTTTTTTTGTTTTATCAAGTGTTATTTTGATGAAGTTACTTTTTAGTCGGGAGTTTTATATTGAATTTGCCGCCAAGCACAGCGGTTCCAATTCCAACGGCAGTAAGGACTAAGAAGCTTGCACTTCCGATAACCTTCCAGTTGAACATCCGTTTTTCAGAGTCTTTCTGCTCTGCTTCCTGCACAGCACTTTGTTCTTGTTGTCTGGCTTCAGTATCTTTTTGGTCAACCATTTTCATAATTTCGATTTCTCGGTCGATAATTTCTTGTCGCTGTTCAGGCGTCATATCGGGGTTATCAAGACATTTGCTGCAATCAGTCTGAACCTTTTCCGCAAACTGAATATACTAAGTACGGCTTTGATTCGAATGCTCTATTTCCTGCTGAATGAAATCAAAAGTCTGTTTCAGGTTGGTATCATCGCTTGCAATGATGGCATCAAGTACACCCTTATATTCACTCAAACAAGAGTGAACAAAATTGACGTATTCAGGATATTGTGCAATGACCTGGGCGGCTACTTCAGGGCGTAATTCGTTTAGTTTTGAAGCATAGCTTATAAAATCGCTTTTCGATAGGTTTCTGAAATCTGTGCAATCTACAAGAGCCATAATCTCTTTCTCTTTATCGGTGTATTCCATCTCGCTACCTCCTTAGTGCAAACTTGATAGTTACCGATTACTTCAAATCGTTTATTAGCATATCACTTAGCCCCTGTGACATAACTTTTGCTCGCTTCTGTGTGGTGTCAAACTCCGGATAGTGATACCGCCAGTTGTCATAGTCCTCTTGGCTGATTTCCTCAGCTTGAAGCATGGCTGCGGCCTGACGCCAAGCACAGAGCATCTGGTGCAGCTCAGCAGCATCACGGTTCTTTCGTACATTGACTTTTAGACAAATCTCTCCGTCCACCTCGTCAACATACAGACCATAGCGATCTTCCAGCGTGAACAGCGTGTGCATCAAGCCAATATAGGAGTCTATATCCGGTACAGAAAAAGCATTTGGTGAGACTTCAAGAACCTGTGCCAGAGCAGCCGTGAGGTCAGCTTTAGGAGTTCTTGAGCCAGTTTCATACTGAGCCAGACGTACATCTGCGGATTTTTCAGGGAAACCGAGCAGCTTTCCAAGCTGTTTTTGTGTCATTCCGCACTTATTGCGGAAAAAATGAATTCTTTCACCGATTGCCATAGCATCATCTCCTGTTATATGCGGTGTTGTGTTATCTCTAATATAGCAGATATGTTTAGGATAGTCAAGGAACGTTAAATAAATTTGCTTAATATTTTCTTGCAAGCCTGTTGATATAAGCTAAAATGTTTAGTATAATCATTTTTACAAAGCAAATATGTTTAACTTCGGATGAACCTTGAAAACTGAATAACACTCTACCGAGCAACAATCTCTCTGTACAATCAGGAAACTGATGAGCCACATCAAAGGGTACGCCAAGACCTTCCGCAAAGGAGTGAGCAATCACTACCAGCTTTGAAAAATCCGGGCAGTTCCCGGAGGCGGCGATGACAGCAGAGAGAAGATACTCCCCACCGAAATCCGGTGAGAGGCTTCGTAAGTTAAGCGGAGATCAAAAGATGAGCGCTGATCCACTGTCAGCGGTTCGGAGAGCAGGAAAACAAAAAATCGTGTTGAAAGGGGGAATGCCTAACCAGTTTGAAAATGAAGCTTGTAAGGGATCAATTAAAATGAACAGGAGGATTTTATATGGAAGAGAACCGTTTTATGCGTGTGGACAATGTAGCAAAAGAGCTGGACGTTTCCAACTCTCATGCCTACCGAATCATGAAAGCCCTCAATGACGAGCTGGAAGCGATGGGCTATATGGTTGTTTCCAGCAGAGTGAACCGGGCGTTCTTCATGAAAAAGTTCTGTTATAAAGAAGAGGAGGAAATGTAATGTCTGTTTATAAGGAAGAAAAAACTGGTGCCTGGCGTGTCCTATACCGCTATACCGACTGGACTGGCGAGAAAAAGCAGACCCAGAAGCGAGGCTTTAAGACCAAACGAGAAGCTCAAGCATGGGAACGGGAACAGATGAATCTGGTTTCCTCAAGCTTGGATATGACCTTTCAGAGCTTTGTGGAGCGTTACCGTGAGGACAAAGCTGGACGCATCAAGGAAAACACATGGGAGATGAAAAATCACATCATTGAAACAAAGCTGCTGCCCTACTTTGGCAAGCTGAAAATCAGCAGTATTACCCCGCAGCAGATTATCAGCTGGCAGAATGAACTGTTGAACTATAAGGACGATAAGCGAAAAGCCTATTCGCCTGTCTACCTTAAAACGGTTCACAATCAACTTAGCGCTATTTTCAACCACGCTGTACGGTATTACAATCTGCGGGAAAATCCCTGCACAAAAGCTGGCAGTATGGGAAAGAAGAAAAACCGTGAGATGTTGTTCTGGGCAAAAGAAGAATATCTTAAGTTTGCCGATGCGATGATGGACAAGCCAATGTCCTTCTACGCCTTTGAGATGCTTTACTGGTGCGGTATCCGAGAAGGTGAGCTGCTGGCACTGACCCCGGCAGATTTCGACTTTGAGAAAGGTACAGTGACCATCAACAAGAGCTATCAGCGACTGAAAGGCCAGGATGTAATCACCACGCCCAAGACTGAAAAGAGCAATCGAACCATCACCATGCCGCAGTTTCTGACCGATGAAATTCAGGACTACTTGAAAATGCAGTATGACATCGGCGAGGATGACCGGATGTTCACCATCACGAAAAGCTATCTCCATCGGGAGATAGACAGAGGCTCTCTAAGGAGACCGGGGTAAAGAGAATCAGAATACACAATCTTCGTCATAGCGCAATTTCAATTCTCATCGATATGGGATTTTCGGCAACAGCAATCGCAGATCGAGTGGGCCATGAAAGTATCGACATCACTTACAACTATGCCCACCTGTTCCCGTCAAAGCAGAAAGAAATGGCTGAAAAGCTGAATATGGAAAGGAATGATTAAATCATGTCAGCAAAGAATTTGGACAATCACAATCGTTGGAGAAATCGAACCGTGGCATTCCGTGTCTCGGAAGAGGAAAACGCACAGATTGACACAGCCGTGAGGCTCACTGGGTTGACCAAGCAGGACTACATCACCAGACGTCTGCTCTGCAAAGATGTGGTCGTGCAGGGAAATCCCAGAGTGTTCAAGGCGCTGCGAAATCAGATGACAGACATTCTGGATGAGCTGCGCAGGATTGAAGCTGGTGCCGGTGTTGATGATGAACTGCTGGATATCATCGAGATGGTTGCCATCATCATGGATGGCATGAAGGAGGATACTTATGGAAAATAAGAAAACGACCGCCCCAAACGCATCTGTTGGCGCAGATGCAGGGCAGCCGTCCGTTAAAACTAACACTGAAATTGTATCAAACTCTCGGGCACAAAGCAACCTTTCTGAGGATGAATTTATGGCTATGTGCCGTAAAATGGACGAAATCAACGCTCCCGGTTACCTGCATATGGTGTCCCACAATGAACTGCTGGATACACCGTATGTAGGAAAGCAGGCAATCATTGATGACCTGCTTTATACAGGAGCCTATACTTTGGCGGGAGCGCCCAAAATCGGCAAGTCGTTTTTTGTGGCACAGATTGCCTACCATGTCAGCACTGGACAGCCCTTGTGGGGGTACAACGCCCGACAGGGCGATGTCCGCTATCTGGCACTGGAGGATGACGAAAAGCGGCTGCAAGATCGAATGTATCGGATGTTTGGGGTAAACGGAACGGACAAGCTCCGCTTTGCAACTGCTGCAAAACAAGTTGGAAACGGACTGGATGAACAGCTGGAATTTGCGCTCCACAAATATCTGGGAACCAAACTCATCATCATAGATACGCTGCAAAAGGTCCGAGAGGCAACCAGCGACAATTACAGCTACACCAGCGATTATCAGGTAATCGGAGCGTTGAAGAACTTTGCTGATAAGCATAGTATCTTCATTTTAATTGTCCATCATACCCGCAAACAGCCGGCGGGTGACACTTTCGAGAAAATCTCCGGCACCACTGGACTGCTGGGATGTGCAGATGGCTCATTCCTGCTGGAGAAAGAGAAACGAACTTCCGGCAAAGCAACGCTCAGTATTGTGGGCCGAAATCAGCCAGATCAGCAGCTCTATCTGGTCAAGAACCAGGAACGGCTGATTTGGGAGTTGGAGAGAAAAGAAAACGAGCTTTGGAAGGAACCGCCTGACCCGCTTCTTGAGGAAATCAGCCACCTGTTTCATGGTGAGCTGACAGAGTGGAAAGGCAGCGCAACAGAGCTACTTGCACTGATGGGCAAGGATATGCAGCCGAATATTCTTACCAGAAAACTGAATGTGAAAGTCAGCGAGCTGCTGAGCGAGTATCAGATTCAGTACACTGCGAAGAGAATCAGAGAGGGCAGCAGCCTTTGTTTGAAGCGCATTGACCAGAGTGTGTGACGATTGGTGACGGTTATGACGATTAAAACGACAGCGGGTGCGGTATCGAAAATACCGTCACAATCGTCACAACCGTCACAGAACCCCAAAACGCATCCCTCGTCCCCACCAGAGATCCACAGATCGACGGTGGTTTATCTGAGAAAATCCGGTGAATTTTCCCAGATAGCGGGAACCAGAAACGATGATTAATCGAGGCTGGTGAGCGCACCGAGCTTGCAGTGGTGGATAGCCATTGCAAGCTCGGCAGGCTCCCGCAGGAGCCGCACGCCCCCTCGGAGAGCCCACGACATCTTTGCACGCAGTGAAAGTGTCATAGTGGGTTATTACACTTTGAAAAAGTGCATCCCCGGCCCGCAGGCCGTACAAACAGGAAAGGAGTTCTATGGCAAGAAACGCAAATTTGACTGCCGTAAAAATTGGAAACGCACAGCGGCACAATGAATGGGAAAAAGAGTCCTACACCAACCAGGACATCGTCCTGGAACGCACTCCTCTGAATATCCACTTCAAGAAACCAACCGCTGGATATCAGCAGATGTTTGATAAAATGAAAGCCGATGGAGCAATCTCTACAAGAGGTCTGAAAGAAGATGCACACCTTTTCGGAGAGCTGATCTTCGATGTAAACTCTGCCTATTTTTACAACCACGGTGGCTATGACTTTGCCAAACAGTTCTATGCGGATGCCTACAAAGCGGCAGTGGAGATCGTGGGCGGTGAGCAGTACATTCTGTCTGCGGTTATGCACGCCGATGAGCGAAACCGAGCTATGTCAGAAGCCTTGGGCAAGGATGTATTTCACTACCATCTTCATGTGGTCTACATCCCGGTGGTAGAAAAGCAGATTCTATGGTCGAAGCGGTGCAAGGACAAATCTCTGGTGGGCACCGTGAAAGAGACTGTGTTGCAGGTCAGCAGCAGTAAGAAGTGGGCCTCTCAGCCTGCCTCGGATGGACAGGGACGGCCACTGTTGACCAAGACGGGCAAGAAAGTTCTGAAAAAATCCTACACTGTTTTGCAGGATAACTTTTTCAACGCCATGCAAGCTTGCTGGTTATAGCGACATCCAGCGTGGAGAGCGAGGCAGCAGTGAAGAACATCTGACCGTGACCCAGTTTAAGGTGATGAAGGAACAGGAACGACTGGAAGAGTTGACGGAACAGACAGCACAGAAAGTTCAGGAAGCAGCAACGCTGGATAAGAAAATTGAAAAAGTTCAAAAGCAGCAGTTGGCGGTTCAGAACGTTGAGAAAATCGAAGCAAAGGCTGTACCTTTTTCTTCTAAGGTGATGCTGGAGCGCTCCGAATACGAAAGCCTTGCCACTGCCGCCAAGAAATATGTGACTCAGGAGAAGAAAGAGCGGCATCTGCAAAAGCTGCTGGATGCTGCCAACAAACTGATTTCGGAGCTAAAAAGCAAAATCGCTGAGTTGACCGCTGAACTGGCAGAATACAAGTCTGTCCGTGGAAAGCTGCGTGCCAGCGAATTAGAGAAGGAAAATGACGAGCTTCGGGGCAAGCTCCGCAGCTATGAAAATGTGATCGACCGGCATGATTTGTGGCACTTGTTTGGTCGCAAACGGTCTAAAACGGTGACAAGAGAAGAAAATCGTTGATTTCCGTGTAGAGCCGAAGAAAAATTCAGAAATCAGGAGGTATTTATGACAACAGGCCTTACCAAGAGGCAGAAAACAACTGCCATCTTTTTTGATGAGCAAGGGGATATGATAGAAGTACAGACCCACAACACAGACCTTAAAAATCGGCTGGCAGAATATGCGCTCAAATACCCCCAGGAGTGCTGCCAGGCCGATGACGATGAGCAAGGCGGACTGACCTTTGAAATCAGGAAAGGTCGTTTGAGCTTTCGACTGACCGCCCTATATAGTAAAGAACGCTGTCAAAAGTGCAGTAATCTGGCAAAGAAACACACTGAAAATCTGAAAGGAGCACAGAAATGAAGATTTTATCCTGTGCGTTTAACATGGATACAGCCTGTGTCGAACTGAAATTTGCCGATAGCAGCACGATCTCCATCGACACCATTGCCGTGGAGAATGAGGTTGCCAGCAACATGTATGAGCGGTCAGAGCTGGACTATCTAATCTACAATGACCCGGCAGCTTACGCTGACCTGATCCTGAACGGTAATCCGGAAGCCTACCTGAAAATAGTCACGGAGTATAAGCCCCTGGACTGAGCCGTGAATCTAATGGTTAGATTTCGTTAGAAATGATAAGAAAACCCGCCTGCATCCGTATCACGCCGGTACGAGTGCAGGCGGGTTATTTTTTATTGAATTTCCTGTTCCAAATCTCGGAACAACTCAGAGTTAAAAAAGTCCTCAATCGTAATCCCCAGGCCATCGCAGATCTTCTCGTAAACAAGGAATACTAACAGATTCTATTCAATAAAAACCTCCGAAGTAGATATCGTTTGCTCCAGAGACAATAAGTGGTCCGAAAATACTACAAAAATACTATAAATCTGTCAAATCAAAATCTGAGGAAAGAGGTTCTTTATCTTCGCAACGTTGGGTTTCAGCCTGAAGGATGGCATCCTGGACGACCTGGATACATCCATCTAAATCCTTATTGATTTCTTTTTCCCAGAAATGAAGGGGAATCCACCCAGAAGATAGTAGCAGTTTGTCATTGCGGATATCTCTTTGGATATTCTCCTCGATTTTCTCAATCCAGAATTCTCGGTTCGATTTCAGTTTTTCTTTTTTGTTCTTCCAATCGTAGCCATGCCAAAATTCGCCATCCACAAAAATGGCGATTTGATATGTTGTGATAGCAATATCAGGAGAACCGGGCAATTTTTTATAATTCAGTCGATAACGATAACCACAGTGCCAAAGGGCTTTAGCAAGAATGGTTTCAGCTTTTCCTTTTTTGAGGTGTACATGGGACATCCTCTTAGAAATAGCTGGTGTTGTTTTAAGTTTCTGGTGTTTCATGGTTATTGTCGAATTACAAGATCCCCACAAGCTTCGTTAAATCTGGATTGGGGTAATGGTGCCACACCTGTGCGTTGAAAACTATCGATTAATTTAGATATGCCAATCTTACCTCTTATGTGGGAAATAACAGTTAGATGAGAGAGGCAATTATTTATTCTTCCTGTCGTGATATTCCAATGATTTCCTTGCAAATAGTGATATTTGCAATCCTCATTCTGAGCTAATAAGTCATTATAATATAAAAATCCCTCTAAAGAAATGCCTTCAAAAGATTCAAAGCGATCATTCAACGTTTCAATAACATCGGAATCGAGTCTCAGATAATTCCAAACAAATCGAACGGTTTGTGTATTAACTATTGTGCCACTCGGGATGTCAAGTGTTTCACAGATGTAGCCGTTTTCAGTGTGCATATAGTCAATCATATAGGCAATTCGTAAAAAGATAGTTGCAAGAATATCTATATCGGCTCGATGGTTTTGTCCTATTAAATCGATAATATCCCATATTTTTTTGAAATCCATATCTTGAGCATATGAGCCATCAGCTTTTATTAATACAGGTCTGGCATCTAAAGGAAAATTTCGATTACCTGCACGTGAACTTTCTAAGCCGGGATACTGCATATATAGCTTTTCGCCAGCAATAGTTTCATATAAACAAATTCTTTTTTCAGTCATTCCGTATGAAAGATTTTCTCGAGGCAAAGATGAAAAATTCTTAATATTTTCCATTTTTTGATTTTCAGAAGTGCGGTACGGAGTTTGCTGGGGAATTGTTGTTGTTAAACGATTTCGCACTTCATGCATTGAAATAAGTGGCATGTTAAATTTCCTTTCAACAATTTTTTATTTGATTTGCAATATAAGTATTATTTAGCCAGAAGCACTGTTTTGTCATCATGCGGCCATCAGGTAGCGGCAATTTATCGGCAGCGTTCTTTCCGTGTGGGCGGACATGAGCTACACGACTTTCAGAACTCTTGGGTAAGTTGTTTCGCACACCTCGGGGAGAGTCAAAAAGTTTCACGCCTTCCCGAATGATCTGTACGGTCTTCTCCCAAACACGATGGACCTCGTCAAGGTCTGCGTCCGGAATGTTCCAGAACTGGATACGGTCAAATACTAACTCACCAGCAGCGTTTTCCTGGAAGATGACAAACAAGAATTTTGTCGGGGCGAGGTAGTTGCGGAGAGTGGAATCCTCCCATTTCTCCTGGCTCAACTCGATAAAATCGAAGGTGGGGAAGGACATACTCTCTTTAATCGTTCCATCACGCCGGACTCGGATGGTTTTAGGTACGATGCTTGCCTTTTGAAACTCGTCGGTATATGCGATTTTTCCGGACACGCCGAGCATCTTGGCCAGCAGGACCTCATTCAGATTTTTCGCTTTACAGTCAAGTCCGAATCGATGCTGGAGTTGATTTTGGGTCAAACCAATATAGGGAGAAACTGCATCGATGATATGCTGTTCAAAGCTGTGCTTCTGCAGGATACGGGGATCCTTGATGATATGCTCATTTTGCTGGTTCCCGAAGATGTACGCATTCAAGATATGCGTCATATAAGAAGACTTCAGAGAATATGCCCTCTGTTTTGCGGGGATATCAGAAAAAGGCTGCTGGCGGACACTTTTTGCGTTGGCACCCTTGGTGCAGGCAGCCAGATACATCGTATCGCCCTCGGAAATCAGATGGGCATTGCCGGAGCGGACTTTATTCATGATGGTTTCCCAGTCATGCTCGATGATGGCCAAATCTTCTTCTGGGAAAGTGAACAAGACCGCTTTGTCGATAGTGTACTCGCTCTTGGGAACATCGTACCTGTGTTCATAGGACATGAGCAACATCGTTTCGCATTTATGCCAGAAGGAGCTGGTTCTAAGAGTTTTATCATACTCGGTCATGTAATCGATGATATTGCAGACCAAGCGCTCCTTTGCACGGGTGTTCCCGGATTTACGAATATAAGGCGTGACCTTGAGTTCTACACCTGCCTCAGGAAAGTCGGGCTCAGCTTCAGAGTTGGGAGTATAGCCAAACCAGCTTTCTTCGATAACTGTACCAATTGCACCTTTTCCAGTCTGAATCCGCCCGGTTTTATCGATGTCTTTCATAGGGACACCGATGACTTCGGTGGCTCTCTGCAAAATAGCGGCTTTGGTGGTATAAGTTGTTCCTTCCACAAAAATCACCTCGATTTCGAAAATAGTGCTTGATCTTTCGGTCAAGATGTGCTATACTAACAAAATTATGGAAGTATATCCATTATATCAAATTGAGAGGTGATGCGAAAGTGGCTAACAACAAAAAGAATGTTCGTGTAGTCGAACTTTTTGCTGGCGTCGGCGGTTTCCGTGTGGGCCTCGAAAGATGTGCCAAAGATGTATTCCGGACCGTATGGGCGAACCAGTGGGAACCTGGTCAAAAAGGCCAGTGGGCATATAAGTGCTACTCTGAGCGTTTTGGTGCGGATGCACATTGCGTTAATAAAGATATTTCAACCGTAATTGAACAGGTGCCAGAGCATGATTTATTGGTCGGAGGCTTCCCTTGCCAAGATTATTCTGTTGCAAGTACTGGGGCAAAGGGTATCGAAGGTAAAAAAGGTGTTCTTTGGTGGTCAATCAACGATATCGTGCGCAAGCGGCATCCCCAATTTATCTTGTTGGAAAATGTTGACCGCCTTTTGAAATCTCCTACGAAGCAGCGTGGTCGAGATTTTGGTATTATTCTAAAATGCTTATATGATGAAGGTTACGCTGTCGAGTGGCGAGTTATCAATGCAGCAGAATATGGAAATATACAACGTCGTCGCCGTACTTTCATTTTTGCATTCAAGGATACAACAAAACAGTTTGCTCGAATCAAAAAACATATGGAAACTGAAGGCGAGTTTGAGTGGTTGGTCAGGGATGGTTTCTTTGCTGAAAGCTTCCCTGTGAAACAGGAACACCACGACAAGAAAAAGCCGACCGAACTGGACTTGGACGAGTACGAGGATTTGGTCACTGTCAGCGATATGTTCCACGCTACTTTTTACAACAGCGGTGTAATGTATGCTGGTAAAATTTATTCGGAAGAACTGAGTCCTGACTATAATGGCCCACAGAAACTGTTGGGAGATATCGTTCTTGAGGAGCCCGTAGACGATAAGTATTTTATTTCTCAGGATCAAATAGAGAAATGGGAGTACATGAAGGGTTCTAAAAAAATCGAGCGAACCTCAAAAGAGGGATTCACCTACCAATTCTCAGAGGGGGCCATTGCTTTCCCTGACCCGTTGGACCGTCCAGCCAGAACGATGTTGACCAGTGAGGGTACAGCGAACCGTAGTAGTCATGTCATTACAGATAAGCTCACCGGAAAATATCGCCGCCTGACTCCTGAGGAGTGTGAGCGGATCAATGGATTCGATACGGGGTGGACAGATACAGGTACGCCAGAACGACAGAGATACTTCATCATGGGTAATGCCCTTGTGGTGCCGCTGATTGAAAAAATGGGCGGAAAACTGTTGGAAATCATGTAAGACAAGGGACACACCGTTATTGGTGTGTCCCTTTGTCTATAGGAGGCTACCATGGAGAAAATAAGAACAGTTGAATTATTTGCTGGTGTTGGCGGCTTCCGATTAGGTCTGGAACAGGCTTCAGAGCGATTCCAGACAGTGTGGGCCAATCAATGGGAGCCGTCGACGGAGGATCAATGGGCATTCAGGTGTTATGCAAAACACTTTGGCGAATCTCATAATCATGTATGCAAAGATATTGCAGCAATCGACAAAGATAAAATTCCTGACCATGATTTACTGGTAGGTGGCTTTCCGTGCCAAGACTATTCTATTGCGAAAAAAGGGGCAAAGGGCATTGAAGGTAAAAAAGGTGTGCTATGGTGGCAGATAGACGAAATTTTGGATAAGAAAAGACCTTTGTATGTATTACTGGAGAATGTGGATAGACTGATCCGTTCTCCCGCAAAACAAAAAGGCAGGGACTTATCTATCATTCTCAGGTGTTTTTATGAAAAAGGGTATGCAGCAGAATGGCGTGTAATCAATGCAGCTGATTACGGTCAGGCCCAGCGGCGTAGACGTACTTTCTTATTGGCATATCATAACGATACGGAAATTTTTAAGCAATTTGCAGAAGAGACTTGTCGATATGGTGTGAAAAGGATGCATACCCATGTTATGACCGATGGGGTCTTGGCAAAAGCATTCCCTGTCAGTGGACATGGGAGGTCTTATTTAGATAACTGGATTGATGAGTTCAGTTATGAAGATATGGCAAGTCTATCAAGGGAACAGTCTGTATATTTTTATAACGCTGGTGCCATGATGAATGGACGTATCTATTCGGTGGATGTGGTGCCGGAGATAGAACATTGCATCCCTATCCGGGATATTTTGCAGGATGGAGAGATAGACAGTCGTTACTTTATCAAGGAAGAGGACCTGCCCCGTTGGCGCTATATGAAGGGTGCTAAAAACGAACTGCGTCATAGGAAGGACGGAAGTACCTACTGTTTTTCAGAAGGCGTAGTAGCCTTTCCAGAACCCTTGGATAGGCCGTCCAGAACGATGTTGACCAGCGAATCGAATGTCAGCCGAACGTCCCATGTGGTCGTAGATCCACAAACGAAGAAACTACGTACCTTGACGCCCGTTGAATGTGAACGATTGAATGGCTTCCCTGACGGGTGGACCGAGGGTATGCCGGAGCGAATGCGATATTTTACGATGGGAAATGCGTTAGTAGTTCCTTTAGTTAGTGCAATCGGAAAAATAATCAATGATATAACTTGATCTTTGGTAAATTACATGATATCATATAGAACACAAGTTGGTTTTAAGGAGGGGAGAATGTGGGGACCATCAATCTATACAGAATAGATGAGGAAAAGCAGGGACTTTTTCTTCAAGAATTGGCGCAAAAAATGGAACTTAGGGACACTATCTTTTTGGAATCAGAAAATGAAACTGGGATGGTAGAAAATTTTGGCCTGACCTTATATTTGTCTCGTCCAGGAGAAAATAAAGAGATTGCCTGGAATTGGGTACTGGAAGAATTTCATGAGCAATCAATAGAAATATCAACTGCACCAAAGGGGATTATTATCGTAGAAAAAGACGATGGAATAACATATGCAGTAACATTTGGCCATTCATAGAAGGGAATCTATTGACGGCAATTGCTGAAAATCCAACGCAAGTTAACATATCTGAGTTGGATATTATCGGTGTAACAGAAATTTTCAACCACAATGACGGAGAATTTCAGTTGAGTTACAGAGGACAGCAAAAAAATATTTCATCTCTCTCAAATGCGGAAATTGAAAAATTTTGCGATGAAAACGGTTGGGATTATAGTCGAACTCTGCTGAATATTTCTGTGATAAGCTTATATAATGGACATTCAGTTGTAACGAAGAAGGTAAGGGATCTAATCGATTACACAGATGACGGACAAAAATGTCTATTATCAAAAGGAACTTGGTATCAATATAATGATGATTATTTGTCTTATCTGAGAGACTCAATTGCTGAAATAGAAGTAAAATATAATCCTGCATTTGATTTTTCGAGGGAGCAACACGATAATTTCATAAACCAGAAATATGAAGAAGAGAAAAATGAGCCTCGTTATCAGGGACAGGATGAGACAGCCATAAAAATAGCGCTGAAACAAAAGTATTATGCAGAGAGAGCGTATAACTTGCTACGAGAGCAAGAAAATGGATTTCAGAACTATGACCGTGTTGATGTGAAAATAGGCGACTGTAATATTGAGGTCATGGACTTATACAAAGATGGAATGATGTGTGCGGTGAAAATAGGTAGCGCATCTTCTAAATTGTGTTACGCTGTAGACCAATCTTTGACTGCTCTTAAGCTGTATAAAAAAGGAAACTTGCCTAATGTCCCTAAAATCAATACGGTAGTTTTGTGGTTCGTTTTAGAAACACAGACACATATCGAAGATGTGGATGGGCGGCCGCAGTTGAATCAGCTGGATATGCTCATGCTCAAAAACAGATTGAATCAGTGGAAGAAAGAAGTAAGATTGCAAGGATTTACCCCTATGATTTATATCAATTATAGATTGAACTAAAAAATCTGTGGCAACACTATGGCAACACAAAATCAGATAGCCTATCCTATTCCGATAATGAAGATAATAGTGATATGAGAAGCAATTTCCACTAACTAAAAACGCTTAGTTTCTCGCAAACAGGAGCGAGTGTAAATGTGGATACGTGCATATTCCTTTGTAACCTCTGCACTGTGGGATGGCTCATACCATGCTTTTCCCGCAAAGTATATGTTGTCACCCGTTTATCTGACATAGTTTTCCATAGAGGACTGTATTGAATCATAGCAAAAAGGCCCCTTTTATTGTATTACCTCTTTACTCTTGTGTGTTCGCACATTGAATGGCGGCTTCAATAATCTCAATAACATATTTCCGTTTTGCCTGTGGTATAGCATCTAACTTGGATAAAAGATATCCATAGCCCTCCGACATATCGCCAAACAGCAGATAGTCACATGATATTTTAAGCGCAATAGAAAACGCTCTTATAGATTCGGATGATAATCCGGAACGGCCACGCTCTACTTCCTGAATAAAATTGGCACTGTAACCAGATAGACTCGCCAGTTGTTCTCGTGTCAGTTTTTGTGCAAGTCTTTGTCGTTTGATTCTGGCACCAACTTCAAGATTTATATTTTTCAATGCTCTCGGCACAGTGTTACACCGCCTTTTAATAAGAGTGTAGCCCCTAATTGCCTTAACAAAAATATATACAAGTTTGTAATTTAATTACTAGCAATACACCGATTTTTATGGTATGATATATACAAATAAAAAAGACAGGTACAACAATCAGTAACCTGTCTTTACTCATCAGCCGAATCTTCATCGGTTGAATCTTCAAACGAATAGTCATTTAGCGCTTGAAAATCTAAAAATTCAGCTACTGTCATACCGAACGCCAATGCGATTTGATGAAGTGTTCGGATACGGGGATTAAACGTCCTTTTATTTACAAAATTGTCAAGTGTTGACTGACTAACCCCGCTCATCTCTGATAGACCGTTAATAGATATGCCTTTTGATCGACAAAGTGTCAAAATCCTATCTACAAGAATTTGCGCATACTCATAGTCTATTTTTGCTATCTGAAGCCCCTCCTCACCCTGAGTAGTGTCTTCATGATAGCAATAATAATACTTTGAACTACCCGTATTCGAGTAATCAAAGAAAAAACTCCCTAATCAAATTACATTTCAGTTAAAGGATAAAATACCATGTCAGAAAGTTCAATTAAACTTGAGGAACTCCCGTTCAGCTTTCAGGGGGTGGAGGAGAAATATGGCTCTCTCATCGACGCTGAGGAACTGTGCCCTGGGGTATACTACGCCTCCGCCAGATTGTTGGAGCGTTATACCTTTCTCGTGGCCCAGTACATGGTCGTGACGGCCAGCTCCCCAGCTATCTCGCCGGAGGCCAGGGCCTACGGCGCCCCCCTGCCCGACGGCGCCCTGATCTTCGAGGCCAACGACTATTACGACAAGGGCCAGCACGTCGTCCGGTATGAGGCCCACAAATATCTCGCTGACCACGGCCTTCCTCTACCGGAAGCGGAATCTCTGCTGGGGGACCGGGTCTTTGGGATGGAGGTCTGCCCTGAATATTTCGGCCAGCTCCCGGTCCCCACGGACACACCCTGGGGACCGCCTCTCCGCCACGACCGCTTGGGGAACGGGCTCTACTGGCTGGAGACTGAGTACGCCGGCTGGGTGCTGGCCCTGGCCTACCCCATCCGTGAAGATCTGATGTTCCACACCAGGGTCTTTGCCGCCCTCATGCCAACCGACCGGGAACGGGGGCTGGACAATACCTTCGGCTACTGCTTCTATCCCTTTGAGGTGAGCTGCATCCCCCTCTTTGAGCTGCTGGAGTACGGGGAGCGGGACTGGGCGGACAAAATCGACATCGCCGCCCTGAAAAACGCCATCCTGAAATTCTACCCCGACTATCTCAAGCCCGACCTGTATGAGCGCCAGAATCCGCCGAGCATAGCGGCCACTCCCGGCGCCGGGACGGACTTTTACCGCTTCCCGGCCTGAACCCAGCACGAAAAAGGCGGCCTCCCATGGGAGGCCGCCTTGAACCCAATTTCCTCTATATCCCAACTGCCCGGGGCGCCCCAACGGGGCGCTCCGGGCAGTTTTCCGCTCTATTTCTCTCTATTGGCGCTGGCCGGGCATCTCCCAGGCCTTGTGGTCGGTGTGAAGCAGCTCCTCCGCCTTCTGACTCAACGGGGCGCCCAGAAAGTCCCGGTACAGGGCTTGGACCTGGGGGTTCTCGTGGGAAAAGCGGATGGGCTCCGCCCGGTCCAGGTCGTACAACCGCTGGCCCCGGACGCCATACAGCTCCTCGTCCTCTACGGAGATGGGCTGACCGCCGCCGCCCACACAGCCGCCGGGGCAGGCCATGACCTCCACAAAGTCGTAATGGACCTTGCCCGCCTTCAGCCGCTCGATGAGCTTCCGGGCGTTGCCCAGGCCGCTGACCACGGCGCAGCGCACAGGGATGCCGGCCAGCTCAAAGGCGGCCTCCCGCAGTCCGGGCCCGGTACGGACCGCCGCGAAGGCGTCCGGGTCCGGGTTTTTCCCTGTGAGCACATAGGCCGCTGTCCGCAGGGCCGCCTCCATCACGCCGCCGGTGGCCCCGAAGATAACTCCGGCCCCGGTGTGGACGCCCAAGGGGCTGTCCGGCTCCTCTTCCGGCAGGAGAGCGGGGTCCAGCTTGTCGGCCCGGAGTATACGGACCAGCTCCCGGGTCGTGAGAACCAGGTCCACATCCGGGCGGCCGTCCACCGCCATGGTAGGCAGCTCACTCTCCGCCTTTTTGGCCACACAGGGCATGATGGACACGCAGAAGATTTTTTCCGGCGCTACCCCCAGCGTTTGAGCAAACCAGCTCTTAGCCACGCTGCCAAACATCTGCTGGGGCGACTTGGCGGAGGAAAGCTGATGGGTCAGCTCTGGGTATTGGCTCTTCAGGAACCGGACCCAGCCGGGGCAGCAGCTTGTGAACATGGGCCAGCGGGTCAGCCCCCCGGCCTGGAGGCGGTGGAGGAACTCGCTGCCCTCCTCCATAATGGTCAGGTCGGCGGCAAAGTTGGTGTCAAACACATATTGGAAGCCCAGCCGCCGCAGGGCGGCGGCCATGCGGCCCATGGTGGCCTCCTCCCGCTTCAGCCCAAATGCCTCGCCCCAGGCGGCACGGACGGCGGGAGCCACCTGGACCACGGTAATCTTGTCCGGGTCGGCCAGGGCGGCAAAGGCCCGCTGGGTGTCGTCCCGCTCCCGCAGGCCGCCCACGGGACAGTGGGTGATGCACTGGCCGCACAGGGCACAGTCCGAGTCCTTAATGACCCGGTTGTCCGACACGTCGATGGTGGTGCGGCCGCCGGTGCCCGCCAGGTCCCAGATGGACAGGGACTGGACCTTGTCACAAATCTGGATGCAGCGCATGCATTTGATGCACTTATTATAATCATGGTACAGGGGGAAGGTGGTGGTCCAGGCCCCCCGCAGTCCCCGTGGCAGCTGGCTCTCATAGGGCAGGGACAGGATGCCCAGGTCATTGGCAATCGCTTGAAGCTGGCAGTTCCCGCTGCGGACGCAGGTGGCGCACTTGCAGTCGTGCTGGGACAGAATCAGCTCCACATTGGTCCGCCGGGTGGTCCTGGCACGGGGGGAATTGGTGTGGACCACCATTCCCTCCTTCACCGGGTTGTTGCAGGCGGTGACCATGGCCCGCTCCCCCTCCACCTCCACGCAGCAGACCCGGCAGGCAGCGATCTCATTGATCCCCTTCAGGTAGCACAGGTGGGGAATACGGATGTGGGCCGTTTTGGCGGCCTCCAGGATGGTGGTGCCCTCCGGCACCTGGACAGTCAGTCCGTCAATGGTCATCGTCACCATTCCGTGTTCCTCCCTCCCTTGAAGATACCGTAGCCGAAGTGGTCACAGCGCAGACAGCGGCTGGCCTCCTGCTGGGCCTCCTCCAGTGTCATGCCCTCCTTGAGCAGAGAGAAGTCCCCTCTGTAACAGGAGAGATGGCGGTTTTTCAGATTCACCCGGCCGCAGGGCGGGGTGTTGGTCATATGGGCCGGCGGGATCTCCACATCGCAGCGGATCTTGTGGTCAAAGCCCAGATAGTTGTCAATGTTGGCGGCGGCCACCTTTCCGGCGGCCACGGCCCGAATCACGGTGGCTGGGCCGGACACGGCGTCGCCGCCGGCAAAGACGTTGTCCACGCCTGGGACCGAGCTGGTCAGGTCGGTCTGGATGGCCCCCCGGCGTGTGGCAATGCCCACCGCCTCGAAGGGCTGGGCCTCGATGGCCTGGCCGATGGCCACGACGACGTAGTCGCAGGGGATGCGGAATTCCTTTGTCTGGGCGCCGGCCGGAGTGGGCCGGCCATCCCGGCCATAGCGGCTGATGATCTGGGGCTGTGTCCACAGGGCGGCCACCTTTCCCTCCTCGTCCGCCTCAATGCGGGCGGGGGCCTGGAGGGGCAGAATTTGGCAGCCCTCGGCCATGGCCTCCTCGATCTCTTCAGACAGGGCGGTCATGTCCTCCACCCGGCGGCGGTAGACACAGGTGACGCTGTCCGCCCCCAGGCGCAGGGCGGTGCGGGTGGCGTCCATGGACACGTTGCCGCCGCCGATGACGCACACCTTCTTTCCCGTGAAGTCCGGGACCTGGCCCTCGCCAATGCCCCGGAGCAGCTCCACAGCGCTGATGACGTTTTGGGAGTCCTCCCCCTCCAGCCCCAGCTTTTTGTCGTTGTGGGCGCCGATGGCGATGTACACCGCGTCAAAACTCTTCTGGATGTCCTCCATGGTCAGATCTCTGCCAATGGACACCCCAGTATGGACTCGGACTCCGGCGGACAGGATGTGGTCGATATCCCGGTCCAGGATCTCCTGAGGCAGACGGTAGTCCGGGATGCCGTACCGCAGCATACCGCCCAGTTTAGGGCGCTGCTCATACACCGTCACCTGGTGCCCCATAAGGGACAGATAATAGGCGGCGGTCATGCCGCCTGGGCCGCCGCCTATGACGGCAACTGTCTTTCCAGTGTCCGCCGCCCGCTCCGGCGGGGCGGCAGGGGCGGCGTGATCCACCGCAAACCGCTTCAGCCCGCAGATGTTGACCGCGTCATCCACCATTCGGCGGCGGCACTGGGCCTCGCAGGGATGCTCGCACACATAGGCGCAGGCGGAGGGAAAGGGATTGTCCTTCCGAATCAGGCGGACCGCGTCGTCGTACCGCTCCTCCCGGACCAGGGCCACATAGCCGGGGACATCCACATGGGCCGGACAGACGGACACGCAGGGCACCGGGTGGCTCAGGCCGCAGATACAGCGGCCGTGGACCACATGCTCCTCATAGTCCTCCCGAAAGCCCCGCACTCCCCTGAGCACCATGTGGGCAGCCTCATAGCCGATGGCGCAGTCGGCGGAATCGGCTATGACCTGGGCAGTGCTCTCAATCAGGTCGATGGTCTCCAGCGTAGCGGTGCGGTCCAGCACCTGCTCGATCAGGATGGCCAGCTGGTTCAGCCCCACCCGGCAGGGAACACACTTGCCGCAGGTCTGGGCGTGGCACAGCCGCAAAAAATTCAGGGACATGTCCACAGGACACAGGCCAGAGGAGCTGGCACTGATCCTGCGCTCCATGTCCCGACTGAGCCACGAAAGGACGGTCTGGGCCCGCCCCGGCGTTTCGATGGACAATCGGCTCAAAGGGATCTCCTCCTTCACATCTTCTCGCTGTTCTGCAAAGCATTCCTTCCTTGTCTTTCATAGTTCGGCAAAAAGTTTCTGCTTTCCAGCGTTTTTCCTGCCTCGATTGCAAAAATCTTGACAGCTTCACTTTTCCTATATTCAAAAAAGTATCACAAGGCCCAGCCGTTGTCAATGGCAACCGGGCATTCTCTTATTTCATATGATATCATTTTTATCCGGGGGATATTTTTGTTCCAGCCTACCAAAATGAAAACCGGCCGGCGGCCGCTGGAGCGCGGACGCCGGCCGGGAACTCTCGGTCCAGTTCAGGCCTTCTGAGACAGGGCAGTACAGAAGGCCAGGGAGTGGAAGGCCACCTCTTTGTCATCACTTCTGGAGGTGAGGGCCACAGGGATTTTGGCCCCGATGACCACGCCGCAGGTCTGGGCGTGGGCGTGCATCTGCCAGCACTTGACAATCAGGTTGCCCGCCAGCAGACTGGGAACGACGATCCCGTCGAACTCCCCACACAAGGGACAGTCGTAGCCCTTCAACCGGGCGGCCTCCTTGGACAGAATCAGGTCATAGGCGATAGGGCCCACCAATTGGCAGTCCGCGATGGGGTGCCGGCAGTGCTCTCGGACCAGCTCCTGGGCCTCGATGGTGTCCTTCATATGGAAGGCGACCTTCTCCACCATGGATAGCAGGGCAATATTGGGCCTCTCATAACCCACAGTCTTCAGCATATCCACCATGTCAGCGATGATGGTCTTTTTCTGTTGAAGATTGGGCTCAATGGTGACGGTGACATCTCCGATGGCTATGACCTTGGGATACTCGGGCATACAGACCAAGTCAATGTGGGCCAGCAGCTTGTCGGTGCGCAGCCCATTCTCCGGCACCAGGAGGGGCAGCAGGAACTCCCGGGTCTGGGTGTTGCCCCGCATGAGCATATCCCCCTCGCCCCGGTTGACCACATCCACCGCCGTCTGGGCCACATTCTCCCCAGGCTGGGTGGGTACCAGGCGGTAGGGCCTGTCTTTCATCCCCAGCCGCTCCAGCATGGGGACCACCTTCTCCTCCTCGCCCACTAGGACGGGAAATACAAAGCCGGCCTCCTGAGCCATAAAGGCCCCCAGCAAGATATTCTCCGCGTCCGCACCGGCGATAACGACAGTCTTAGGCTTCTGAACGCTCTTAGCCTGCTCCACGATCTGATCAAAATTTTTCAGCGCCATGGTACACAACATCTCCTTTTTCACATCGATCCTTCGTCACAGTTCAAAAGCGGGAAACAGGGACTCTGTCTGGTCTTTTCCCCCATCTTAGCATCTTTCTTCCGCTAAAACAAGGCTTTCCAGGGATAATTGTGGGAAAAAGTTGTGATTACAAGTCCGGCGGCACTCACCGGCGGGACCAGTTCTTCCCTGGGCTTTCGCCGCGCATAAATTCGATGAGCTGCCGATGAATTGGGCTGGTCTTGTTCCTAGAGTAGGATAAATAGATGTTTCGGAATGCCTGGGGGTCGTCCAGCAGATAGAACACCACGCCACTGGTGGGAGTGACAAACTCTGGGATAGTGGTTCGCAGAAATGTGATTCCCTTTCCCTCGCACACCAGGTAATAGGCGGTCATCATCTGGCTGAGGTACAGGGATACGTTGGGGGTGAATCCGGCATTCCGGCACAGGGTCAGGCTCCGGTCGTGGACGTCGTTGTCCGGCTTGAGTAAAAGGAAAGGCTCGTCCTTGAAATGGTGCAGTGGGACTGGCGGACGCCTGTGCTCCAGCTCGTCCCGTCGGAGCAGCCCCTCAAAGGTGTATCGGTAGGGCTCCAGCCGCTGGTTGATCTCATAGTGGGCCGGAACCGCCAGGATAATCTGCTCTGACGCCCAGGGAAAGGTCTGTATGTCGCTACCAGAGGGGCACTCCGCTTCCAGCAAAAAGTCCAGCTGGCCCGCCCTCAGCTTCTCAGTCAGGCCAGAGGTAGTCCCCTCGGTGAAGGTTAGGGTGACCTGGGGGTACAGAGCGCAGAAGTCGGTAAGCAGCTTAGGCAGCACATAGGTACAGAAAAACATAGAACTGCCAATGTGCAGCTCCACATTGTTGACGCTGCGCATCTCGTTGAAATGCCGCTGCATCTCCTCCTCGATGGCCATAATGCGCTCGATCTGCTCAATATAGTACCGCCCCGCATCGGTAAGACTGATAGGGTTGGTGCTCCGGTCAAAGAGGGGGATCTGGAGCTGCTGCTCCACCTTTTTCACTGTGGCACTCAGCCAGGGCTGGGACACATATAGTTTTTTTGCCGCCTTGGAAAAGCTCTTCTCCTGATATATGGCGTAAATGTACTCTTTATAATCCGTCATAGCAGCCCTCTATAAGGAAAATCATATAGCGCCTTCAACGATTTGCTATTTTACATCGCGGCCGGCACCTGCTAGAATTATATCAGAATGTCCCCCCGTCCAGCAAGAGGATTCCTCTCCGCGGCGGGTACAATTTAACATTTTAAGGGAGAATCATCGCTATGGAACTGAAAACTTCAGCCAGAATGGACCAACTGGCCCCCTCCGGCATCCGCAAAGTCAATGAGAAGGCTCTGGCTATGGAGCGGGCCGGGGAGCATGTCATTCATTTTGAAATTGGCCGTCCCGATTTTGACACCCCTGAATATATCAAGAAGGCGGCTGAGGCGGCTCTGGACAAGGGGGACGTGTTTTACACCTCCAACTTCGGCACTCTGGAGCTGCGGCAGGAGATTGCCAACAAGCTGAAGCGGCAGAACAATGTGGACTATAAGGCCAGCGAGGTGCTGGTCACCGTAGGCCTGTCCGAGGCTGTCTTTGCTGTTCTGGCCGCTATTCTGGACGAGGGGGACGAGATCCTGGTCCCCGACCCTGCTTGGCTCAACTACCACAATGTGCCCCGTATGTTGGGCGCCGTCCCCGTCACCTACTCTCTGAAGGAGGAGAATGGCTACCAAATGGACCTGGCCGAGCTGCGCTCCAAGGTGACGGACAAGACCAAGGCCGTGGTCATCATCACCCCTAACAATCCCACTGGCGGCGTTCTGTCCCAGGATACCCTCCAGGGCCTAGCCGACCTGGCCATCGAGAAGGACCTGTTAGTCATCTCCGACGAGGTGTATGAGCGGCTCATCTACGATGGGGAGAAGCACATTAGCATCGCCTCCCTGCCGGGCATGAAGGAGCGGACCTTCACCATGAACGGCATGTCCAAGGCCTACTCCATGACCGGCTGGCGCCTGGGCTATGTGGCCGCCCCCGAGGCCTATATCGCGGTCCTCAACAAGTTCCACCAGCATAACACCACCTGCGCCCCCTCCTTCGTCCAGACGGCCTCTGTGGCAGCTCTCCGTGACGAGAAGAACGAGGTCAACGACATGGTTAAGGAGTATCAGCGCCGCCGGGATTATGCCGTCAAGGCCATCAACGACATTCCCGGTTTGAGCTGTCTGTGCCCCAAGGGCGCCTTCTACATCTTCATCAACTGCAAATCCCTGGGAAAGCCCTCCGCCGAGCTGGCCTCCTATCTGCTGGATGAGGCCAAGATCGCCCTGGTTCCCGGCGATGTCTTTGGTCCCGGCGGAGAGGGATATCTCCGCCTCTCCTTCGCCAACAGCTATGACAATATCGTGGAGGGCTGCAAGCGGCTGGCCCAGGCTGTGGCTAAACTGCGGCAGTAAGTCTTCCCGATGGAACAAACTGCACAAGAGAGCGCCCAAAAGGGCGCTCTCTTTTTCCGTTCAGAGGAGGGAAAGGGAGAGGCACGGCCTTGCAAAAAGCCCTCCTTTCCATTACAATGACGTTAGGAGAAGATTAACCGATTCGTGATAGCAGACCGTTTCAAAAGAGGGGAAACTTGGATGGAAACGACAGTGCAGCGGAAGACTCTCAATGACCTGGCTCCGGGCCAGAGCGGCACGATCCTGTCTGTGGGCAATCAGTCCGGGGCAGTGAAGCGCCGGCTAGTGGATATGGGGCTGACCCCCGGCACCCAGGTGAAGGTAAATAAAATCGCCCCTCTGGGCGACCCCCTGGAGGTGTCCCTCCGGGGCTATGAGCTGTCCCTGCGCCGGGCGGACGCCGAACAGATCGTCATAGGGCAGCCCCGCCTGCGGCGGGCCGGAGGGACCACCCTCCAGACCGGTCCAGATCCCGAAGCCGCCCGCCGGCAGCTGCGGGACCACGAGCATGAGCTGGAGGCCCACGGCGGCCGCTATGACGCCGCCGCCCACGACAGTCGGTCTATGCGTGTGGCTCTGGCTGGCAATCCCAACTGCGGCAAGACTACTCTGTTCAACGCCCTCACCGGCTCCAACCAGTATGTAGGAAACTGGCCCGGTGTCACCGTGGAAAAGAAGGAGGGCACCGCCCGTTTGGGCGATAAGTCCATGACGGTGGTGGACCTGCCTGGCATCTATTCCCTGTCCCCCTATTCCATGGAGGAGATCGTAGCCAGGGATTTTATTATCGGCGAGGCGCCGGACTGTATCATCGACATCGTAGACGCCACCAATCTGGAGCGCAATCTGTACCTCACAGTCCAGCTTCTGGAGCTGGAGCGGCCCATGGTGGTGGCGCTGAAC
This sequence comes from Flintibacter hominis, assembly GCF_014287965.1. NCBI lineage: Bacteria > Bacillati > Bacillota > Clostridia > Eubacteriales > Flintibacter > Flintibacter hominis. Next base: position 252,790 of record NZ_JACOPO010000002.1, read on the forward strand.
TTTATGGACGAGGTTGCTAAACGGGGCGACCAGATCGACGTGGCCCGGCTGTCCAAGGAGCTGGGTATTCCCGTAGTCCCTATCACCGCCCGAACCGGAGAGGGGCTGGACACCTTGCTCCACACCGCCCACCGTCAGATGCACCTGGGCTTTACAATCGAACCTGACGATTTGTACGACAGCTTCACCCATGACATCCACCACCGGATGGGCGAGCTGATCCACGACTACGCCTACGCCGCCGGGCTGCCCGCCCACTGGGCCGCCATCAAGCTGCTGGAGGGAGACGACATCGTAGCCAAGGCCCTGAAGTTGCCCGCGCGGGTGTCCGGCCTGCTGGATGCGGTAGTGGCCGAGTACGAGGGATCCAGTGACCTGGGCGACCGGGAGACCCTGATTGCCGACAGCCGTTACCAGTACATCGAAAAGGTGGTAGCCGCCTCTGTGGTCAAGGGCGGCCGTCCCGGCGAGCTGACCTTCAGCGAGAAGGTGGATAAGGTGGTCACCCACCGCCTGTTCGCCATTCCCCTGTTTCTGTTGACTATGCTGCTTATGTTTGTCGTCACCTTTGGTCCCTTTGGCTCCTGGCTGTCCAACGGGGTGGGGGCCGCCGTGGACAGTCTATCCGGCTGGCTCTCCGGGGCGCTGTCCGGGGCGGGAGTGTCCCCGGTCCTGGTGTCCCTGGTGTGCGACGGCATCATTGCCGGGGTGGGGGGCGTGCTCACCTTTCTGCCCCAGATCGCCCTGCTCTTTTTCTTCCTGTCCTTCCTGGAGGACTCGGGCTATATGTCTCGGGCCGCTTTTATCATGGACCGCCTGCTCCGCCGGTTCGGACTGTCTGGAAAGGCGTTCATCCCCATGCTCATGGGCTTTGGCTGCTCGGTGCCCGCCATCATGGGGGCCCGGACCATGGAAAATGAGAAGGACCGGAGGATGACCATTCTACTGGTTCCCTTCATGTCCTGCTCGGCCAAGCTGCCCGTCTACGGGCTGCTATCCGCCGCCTTCTTCGGCCCCTACGCCGGACTGGTGGTCTTTGGGCTGTATCTCATCGGCATGGCGGCGGGCATCCTGTCCGGCCTGTTCTTTAAAAAGACCCTGTTCGCCGGGGAGCCCGCCCCCTTTGTACTGGAGCTGCCCCCCTATCGCCTCCCCTCCCTGTCCAATATGCTCACCCATGTGTGGCAGAAGGTGCGGGGCTTCCTCATCAAGGCAGGCACCCTCATCCTTCTCATGTCCATGGTGCTGTGGCTGCTCCAGTCCTTCGACTTCTCTCTGCGCATGGTGGAGGACGCCGGCCAGAGTATGCTGGGTACTCTGGGCTCCCTCATCGCCCCCATCTTTGCCCCCTGCGGCTTCGGCCACTGGCAGGCCGCTGTTGCCCTGCTCACCGGGCTTGTCGCTAAAGAGATGGTGGTGTCCTCCCTGTCCATGTTCTACGGCTTCTCCCTCACCGCCTCCAGCGGAGCGGTGGCAGCGGCCATGGCTGGCTTCACCCCCCTGTCCGCCTTCTCCATGCTGGTGTTCATTCTGCTGTATGTCCCCTGTGTGGCCGCCGTGTCCACCCTGTTTAAAGAGATGAACAGCCCCAAGTGGGCCTGGTTCTCCATCGCCTGGCAGATAGGCTGCGCCTATGTAGTATCTCTGGTGGTGTATCAGGTAGGCAATCTATTTTTCTAAATGACGGGAGCGGTCGAAGGCCTCTCTGGTCTCTCGATCTAGGAGGAATCTGTTATGGTAAAACTCATCTCGCTGGACCTGGACGGCACGCTGCTGGATCCACAGGGCCAGATCACCCCGGCCTCTAAGGCGGCTATCGCCCTGGCCCGGGCCGCTGAGATTCGGGTAGTGCTGAATACTGGCCGTCCCATCCCTGAGGCCTGCTTTTTCGCCAGGCAGGCCGGGTGTGATGATCTGGTATCTGCTTTGGGAGGGGCGGCGCTGGCGGACAGCTCCACTGGCCAGGTCCTCCAGCGCCAGGACCTGCCCCAAAACACGGGGCGGAGGGTGCTGGAGCTGTGTCTGGGCCGGCGGATCGAGCTGATGATCTTCGCCGGGGAGGAGATCGTCCTGGACCCCTTCTCCAAGGAGTCCCTGCTGCGGACCTATCCCTATCCAGTCTTTCATAACAACGCCGTGGTGGTGGAGGACCCCCTGGCCTATCTGGAGGAGCACCGCCTGCCCTTGACCAAGGTACACGGGGACTGGAATCAGCCGGCTTATCCCTTGGAGGAGCTGCGGGCCCTGGACGGGTTGGAGCTGACCTCCTCCAACGACCATGACTTCGAGGTGGTGCCCGCCGGGGTGGATAAGGGGGTTGCTCTGGCCCAGCTGGCCCAGCGGTACGGCGTGCCCCTGGACCAGTGCGCCGCCGTGGGGGACAGCGACAACGACCTGGCCATGCTCCAGGCGGCTGGCGTTCCTATCGCCATGGGCAACGCCTCCCAGTCCGTCAAGGACCTGGCCCTCCGGGTCGTTGCGGACAATGGACAGGACGGTGTGGCTGCGGCTATTCTGAACTGCCTGGACCCGAAACTTTCTCCATCCCTTTAATCGTCGCATCGTGCCGCCGGAGCTCCGGCGGCACTTTTATATTTTCCTCTTTTCTTTGAAGGGATTAAGGACGCGGCAGCTTTTTTAAGGAAAATACCCTTAAATCCCACCCTTTCCCTTACCATCTGGTATCATGTTCTACCAGGAGGTGATTTTATGTACAGAGGTCCCCATGTAGACGATCCGAAAAAGTCGGTGGCCGTCGTTCTCCCACTGGACCGCTACCAGGCGCTGGCCCGTCTGGCGGAGCAGAACTCATACAGCCTTCCCGCCTATATCCGCCAGGTGCTGCGGAACCATATCCACTCCCTGGAGGGGGAGCCATAAGGCCGAAATTCCCGCCCGGTTTCACCGGGCAGGAATTTTTATGCCCTCTCCCCCACTGGAATACAAATTTCCCCTTGACCTTCCACCTGCTGGACGGTATAAACTGTCACGGCAGCGGTGGGACAAATTTTAATGAAATTTTCATCTATTCTTTCAATGGATATAAACTTTGTCCCGTACAATGGAAGCACACAGGGACACCCCGGCGAAACCGGCCCTCGGGCCATGAAGATAAGGAGTTTTTTTATGGACGCGACACAGGTCAGCACACAGGAGGAGATACAGCTCCCACAGGAGCCGGGGAAGAAGGGACCTCTTTTTCCAGTCCCCCGGAAAAAGAAGAAGTGGATCAAGCGGGGGGCCATCCTCCTTGTAGTCCTTCTAGCGATATGGTGGTTTTTCCTCCGCCCGTCGGGCGGAGGGGGCGGCGTCAGCGCCGCCGGGCAGTACATTCCTGTTCCCGCCTCTCTCCAGGATCTGACGGTGGCGGTGGACGGCTCCGGGGCGGTGACGCCCATCGAGTCCTATCAGGTGGGCGCCCTGGTCAGCGGCGAGGTGCTTGCCGCCCCCTTCGAGGTGGGCGACTGGATTGAGAAGGGAGATCTGCTCTATCAACTGGATGCCGGGGACGCGGAAATCGGTCTTCAGCAGGCCCAGTTATCCCTGCGTCAGGCCCAGCTCAACTATGATGAGCTGCTCTCCGGCATGAGCCCAAGCGCCTCCGCCGCCGGGGTGGTCCAACAGGTCCACGTCCAAAAGGGGGACTTGGTCTCTCCCGGCACCCCTATTGCCGACGTGGCGGACAACTCCACCATGACCTTGACCCTCCCCTTCCAGTCGGCGGATGCCTCCAGCCTGTCCCCCGGTCAGGGGGCCCAGGTGACCATCGCCGGCACCATGGAGGTGCTGTCCGGCACAGTGGAGTCCATCTCCTCCGCCGAGCTGGTGGGAAATGGCGGTGCTCTGGTCCGGCAGGTGAAGATACGGGTGGATAACCCAGGCGCTCTAACCTCCGCCAATTCGGCCACCGCCACTGTGGGGGACATCGCCTGTGCCGGAAGCGGCTCCTTTGAGGAAAATACGCGCCAGACCGTGGTGGCCCAGACCTCCGGCGAGGTGACTGCCGTCCACGTCACCGCTGGCAGCAGGGTGTCCGCCGGTACCGCCCTGGTCACCCTGGGGGGCGATGGGGCCCAGAGCGCCCTGGAAAACAGCGCCATCTCCGTGGAAAATGCCCAGCTGGCCCTCCAAAGGGCCCAGGACGCCCTGGAGAGCTACACCATCACCGCCCCTATCTCCGGCACGATCATTGAGAAGAACTATAAGGTGGGTGACAAGGTAGACGGCATGGACGCCGGCTCCCTGGCCATTCTCTATGACATGAGCAGTCTGAAGCTGACCATGAACATCAGTGAGTTGGACCTGAACCAGGTCCAGGAGGGTCAGGAGGTAGACATCACCGCCGAGGCGCTGCCCGGACAGGTCTTTCAAGGCGTAGTGGACCGGGTGTCCATCAACGGCACCACCACCAACGGCTTTACCACCTATCCCGTCACCATTCTGCTGCGGGAGTTCGGCGACCTGAATCCAGGCATGAACGTGTCCGCCGATATCGTTGTCGAGCGGACCACGGGCGTCCTCTGTGTCCCGGTGTCCGCCGTCAACAGCGACGGCACTGTGCTGGTAGCCGGACCGGGCACACTTTCTGAGGATGGCCTCACCATAGCCGATCTTTCCAAGGCGGAGCGCCGCCCTGTGGAGCTGGGACGGAGCAACGAGGAGTACATCGAGATCACTTCCGGACTGTCTCAGGACGAGGTGGTGCTGGTTCCTGACCAGGCCACCGGCTCCATGGGCGCCGTTGCGATGGGAGGCTGACCGGCTTGGAACATCTCATCGAACTGAAGGACATATATAAGATCTATCCGATGGGGGAGGAGACAGTCCATGCCCTGGATGGGGTGAACATCACCATCGACCAGGGGGAGTTCGTGGCCATTGTAGGCTCCTCCGGTTCAGGCAAGTCCACAGCTATGAACATTATCGGCTGCCTGGACGTGCCCACCTCCGGCACCTACCATCTGGGGGGTGTGGATGTGTCCACCATGGAGGACGACCAGCAGGCGGACATTCGCAACAAGATGCTGGGTTTTATCTTCCAGCAGTACAACCTGATCCCCAAGCTGTCTGTGCTGGAAAATGTGGAGCTTCCCCTGCTCTACGCCGGCGTGCCCGCCGACCAGCGTCGGGAGCGGGCCATCCGCTCTCTGGAGCGGGTGGGACTGGCGGACAAGAAAAAGAATCTGCCCAGCCAGCTCTCCGGCGGCCAGCAGCAGCGGGTATCCATCGCCCGTGCCCTGGCCGGGGACCCCTCGGTCATCCTGGCTGACGAGCCCACTGGAGCCCTGGACTCCAAAACAGGCCGGGAGGTACTGGGCTTTTTGAAAAAGCTCAATCGGGAGGGGGACACGGTGGTCCTCATCACCCACGACAACTCCATCGCCGTCAAGGCGGACCGCATCATCCGCCTCCAGGACGGCAAGGTCATCTATGACGGGGACGCCCACGATCCACGGGCGGTGGTCCAGCCCGACGCGGCGGATGAGGAGGTGGATGCGGTATGAACTATGGACAGTCCTTCCGCCTGGCCATCAAGGCCCTGGCCACCAGCAAGATGCGCTCCCTGCTCACCATGCTGGGCATCATCATCGGCGTGGCCGCCGTCATCATTATCCTGGCCCTGGGCAACGGCCTGACCGGCATGGTGCAGCAGCAGGTGGATAAGCTGGGGGTCAACATGATGATGACCTATGTCTGGGGACGAGGGGATGGGTCCACCTCTACCCTGGACCCCCAGGATATGTATGATCTGGTGGAGGAAAACCCGGACGTGCTCTCCGGTGTTTCCCCCTATGTGAACGCCCAGGCCACCGTCCGCAAGGGGGACGAAAAATTTGACAAGACCTCTCTCTACGGAGTCAGCGAGGTCATGTTCAACAACAGTACCAAGGGCACCATCGACGGCGGGGAGAAGCTGGGCCAGGGACGGTTCCTCTCCTGGCTGGACGTGGAGCGGCGAAGCCAGGTGTGTGTCATTGGAAGCTATCTGGCGGAAAACGCCTTTGGGGGCGACGCCCTGGGCCAGACTCTGACCATCAACGGTCAGGCTTACACTGTCATCGGCGTGCTGGAGCAAATCCGGGAGAACATGGAGGAGGGCGGCCCTGACGACCAGGTGTACATCCCCTATGAGAACGCCCTGGAGATGCTGGGCACCCGGAACGTGACCTTGTATATGTTCACCAGCACTTCCGGCGAAACAGCGGCCGCCGCGCGAATGGTCATCGACAGTATGCTGCTGGAGTATTTTGACGGGGATTATGACGCCTTCTACACCCAGACCATGGCGGAGCAGGCCGAAATGATCAACCTGATGATGGGGGTGGCCATGGGGGTACTGGTGGCCATCGCCGCCATCTCCCTGTTAGTAGGGGGCATCGGCATCATGAACATCATGCTGGTATCCGTCACCGAGCGCACCCGTGAAATCGGCATTCGGAAATCTCTGGGCGCCAAACGGCGGGACATCCGCCGCCAGTTCGTCATCGAGGCCGGGACCACCTCCGCCATTGGCGGGCTGCTGGGCATCGGCCTGGGCTGTCTGCTGGCGATGGGACTGGGGGCATTGTTCGGTGGGATGCTGTCCGCCCAGATGGGCGGCGCCGTCTTTAACGCCACTCCTACTCTGGGCGCTATTGCCATCAGCTTCGGGGTGTCTGTGGGCATCGGTGTCCTGTTCGGCTATCTGCCCGCCAACAAGGCGGCCAAGCTGAATCCTATTGACGCGCTGCGATATGACTGATAAATTAGAGACAGAAGAAGCGCGGCGGTCCCTTTCTAACGGTCGTTTTTTCCTTAGGGCCCCGTTGGACGCTCAATCTTCTGACCTCTGATGAAAAAAGGAGCCATTAAAATGAGAAAAAAATTCACATCCGCCCTGTTGACCGCCTGTCTGGTGCTGGGCTTGGCTCTCCCCGCTCGCGCGGCAAGCCAGCCCCAGCAGGAGGAGGCCATCCAGGTGGTCAACGCCCTAGGCATCATGGTGGGGGACACCAATGGCAACATGAATTTGTCCAGCCGGGTCACCCGTGCGGAGTTTATCACCATGGCTGTCAAAGCCACGCCCGGCGGGGAGCAAATTGGTCAGGCCGCCACCTCCCCCTACCCCGATGTCCCACGGAGCCACTGGGCCTCCGGCTATGTGGAGGCGGGAGTGGCCGCTGGACTGGTATCCGGCTACACAGACGGTACTTTCCGCCCCAACCGGGAGATCAGTCTGGCCGAGGGCGTGACCATTGCCCTGCAGCTTCTGGGTTATGGCCCCAGTGATTTCTCAGGCGCCTACCCCACCGGACAGCTTGCCATGTATCACAGTCTAAAGCTGGACCAGGGTGTGACCGCTGCCGGGCCCTCTACCCTTCTGACCCGGCAGGATGCCATGTACCTGTTCTATAACCTGATGACCGCCAACACCAAGGAGGGGCGTCCCTACCTGGAGAGTCTCGGCTATTCCCTCAACGCCGCTGGTGAAATCGACCTGGTGGCCTTGATCAGCGGACAGATGGAGGGCCCGGTGGTCGCACAGGGGAACTGGCAGTCCTCCCTCTCCTTTGACCCGGCCCAGGCCAAGGTTTACCGCAACGGCGGCGTGTCCACGCTGTCTGCCATTCAGAACTACGACGTGGTCTATTGGAACCGGGCCATGCGCACCCTGTGGGCTTACTCCGACAAGGTAACAGGCACGATCCAGGCCCTGGAGCCCAGCGCCTCTAACCCTACCTCTGTCACGGTATCTGGAAGGACCTGCACCATTGAAACCTCCTCTGCCGCCTATTCCCTTTCCACACTGGGAGAATATGCTCTGGGCGACACAGTGACCCTGCTGTTGGGACGCGAGGGGGGTGTGGCCGCTGTGATAGGGGCCCTATCCGCCGATGAGAGCCAGCAGGTGGGCGTGGTCACCTCAGTGTCCAATTCCTCTTACCCCGATGGCAAGGGCGGCACCTATCAGGCCAAAACTGTGACGCTGTTGTCCACGGATGGCCAGACCTACCGCTATCAGACCACCAGCTCTGTCAAAGAGGGAGCCCTGGTCCGAGCCGCGGTGGATGACCAGGGGAAGGTGACCCTGAAGGGCCTGACCAGCGCCTCTCTCACCGGCAAGGTGAACGCCGCCGGCACCAAGCTGGGCAGCCACCCCTTTGCGGAGGGTGCAGAGATTCTGGATGTCAGCGATGGGCAGGGCGCGCGGATCTATCCCAGCCGTCTGGCCGGACTGGAACTGACCGACAGCATGGTCAAGTACCACTCCCTAAACGGCTCCGGTGAAATCGAGACACTGGTACTCAACGATGTGACCGGCGACGCTTACCGGTACGGCATCCTCACCCGCATGGAGAGTACGTCTGCCGGGGAATTTTCCTCCTATTACAGCTACGAGCTGGATGTAGGAGGACAGCAGATCTCCCTTCCCCAGAGCACGACCCGCTACCCTGTGGAGCGGGGGCCGATCCGCATTAAGGGCGACCCTGCCCATCCTGACGGGCTCTACTCCCTGACACTCGCCGGCAAGGGCGAGGCCAGCGGGGGCCAGTTCCTGTCCGGTTCCAAGGGATATACCCTCTCCGACAATCTGATGGTCTACGAGTACCAGGACGGGGCGTACTATTTGTCCACCCTGGCCAGAGTCCAGGGCGGCCGCTTTGAGCTAAGTGGCTGGTATGACAAGTCTGAATCCTTGGGAGGCCGTATCCGGGTCATCGTAGCCCGAAGCATCTAACTAAAACAGAAAGACCGCCCCGGCGCCTTTTCAGGCGCCGGGGCGGTCTTATTTGTCACATGGCAGGAGTGGTATCGGAAACATAGGTCTGTTCCAAGCCGAGATCCAGCTCCAACAGGAAATTCAAGTCATCCAGGGCCAGGTACAGCTCCCCCTCCAGCATCAGCGCCGGGGCGGACAGTTCTACCCTTTGGCCGTCCCGCTGACTGTTCTGGCCGGTCGTCAGCGTATACCAGTGCTCCCCGCCGTACAGGACGACTTCCTCCCCGCCGAATGTGGTTCCGACCCGCCACCCCAGCGCCTGGGCCAGACGGCCGGCAGAGAGGTAAACTCTGCCCTCCAGCATCAGAGCGCCGGAGCCCAGCTCCAGCTCCCGTCCCTGTATGTACAAAGCCGGCACGCCATTTGTGCCCTGGACAGGGAGGCGGGCCACATATTCCTCATAGGTCAAGTCCCGCTCCATACAGAGCTTGGCAATGTCCTTGCCCACATAGCGGTAATGCCAGGGCTCAAACCGGTAGCCGGTGATCCGCTCCTTCCCCTCTGGATAGCGGAGGATAAATCCGTACTCCGCACAGTGCTCTACCAGCCAGGCGTAGGTGGGCGTGTTCTCAAAGTGGGCCTGGACGCTGGCGGTATTGATGTCCAGTGCCAGTCCGGTCTGATGCTCCGAGGAGCCTGGACGGGCGGAATAGGTGTCCGCCAGGCTCTGACCATCCTGGGACACATATCGGTCATATACCCGCTCCTGTGTCCCATAGGAGCGGTAGGAGGATACGTTCCACAGCCGAATCCCCTCCGTCCGGGCCTGGTCCGCCATGGCCTTGAACTGCTCCCAGGCCTCCCGCTGGAGATAAGCTGTCCCATAAGTATAGGCTGTCCCCATCCGGACCAGATCAGGTTTATAGTCCGGGCTGAGTTGGTGGTACTTATTGACCAGGACGGTCTGGCTGTCCGGGTCCTCCACCATCTGGATTCCCTGATAGAATGGGCGGTCCAGGCCGATATTCACCTCGGTCGCCACCTGTTCTGTGGTCAGTTCCGGGTGCCGCTCCCCGTAGTCCAGATAGCGGCCCATATTTTCCACATGGCAGTAGGGCAGGACCAGCAATTCCAATTCCCGCTGGGACAGCGCTCCCTCCATCAGCCGGTGATAGAGCTCTCGGTCCAGGCGGCTCCAAACCTGGGCGATTTGGTCCCGCTCCAGCCCCCTCCGGGCCAGCAGAGCGGACACATCCCGATAGGCTGCCGCCGGGTCGCCGTTGTCCAGCACCAGGGGCGAGGGATCCCCAGGCTCCTCTGGCGGTATGGCAAAGACCACCGCCGGGAGCAAAAATACCAAAAGTCCAGCCGCCAACATCCTGGACAGGCGGCCCTTCGGGAAAAAGCTGCGCATGGTGATATAATATCCTCCTCAGGCGGAACAGCTCCGCCGTTCTCTGTCAGTATACGGCCGGGCCTAGCCCCGGCACAGGTCCATAAAATATTGGAAGATCGGCGCTCCATCCACCGCATCCCCCCGTCTTTGGTCAAAGGACATCCGCTCCGGATGGAACTGGACCCCCAGCACCGGCCGCTGTGTGTGAATCAAAGCCTCCGGAAAGCCGCTCTCCGCCCAAGCGATGGTCTCCAGTCCCTCACCCAGTCGGTCCACCGCCTGGTGGTGGGCACTGTTCACCGGGAATATGGGGCCGTACAGCCGGTGGAGCAGAGTGCCCTCCCGGCTGCGCACAGGGTGGACCCGGTCCTCCTCCCCGCCGCCATGGAAAGGTCTGATTTCTCCCGGCAGGTCTTGGAGCAGGGTGCCCCCCAGCGCCACATTGACCACCTGCATCCCCCGGCAGATCGCCAGGATTGGCTTGCCCGCCTGAAAAAAGGCCCAGAACAGCTCCAGCTCCGCTTGGTCTCTCTGCCGGTCCGGGGGCTGGGAGCCCCGGTTTTCCTGCCCAAAGAGAGTGGGGTCCATATCCCCGCCTCCGCACAGGATGAGCCCAGCGCAGGACAGGTCAGGAGATGGGCAACAGCCGGGGACAGGCCTCGCCCCTGTTTCACAGGCCGCCCGACAGTAGTTATCCATACGTCCGGCCTGACCAGAAATCTGGATGGAAGGGAGATGGTCCATAAAAGCTCCTCTCTGATGGGGCCCGGTCAGCTCTGCTGGGCGTCTACCGCCGCTCTGGACCGGACCAGCGCGCAGATCAGCTCCACCGCTCCGGCAATACCAGAAGTGCTGGAATTAAGGGTCAGGTCATAGCGGCGCATATCGCCCCAGGTGTGGCCGGTGTAATAATTGTAGTAGTTAGCGCGCCCCCGGTCCATCTGGATGACGCGCCGTTCCATGTCGTCTGACGGGATGTGGTACTCCTCCACACACCGGGTCACCCGGCTGGGCAGATCGGCGTGGACAAAGACCTTCAGACATTCTGGCCGATCCCCCAGCACATAGTCGCTGCACCGCCCCACAATAACACACGGGCCTTCGTCGGCCAGCTCCCGAATCACGTCGGCCTGGGCGAAAAAGGCCTGGTGGCTGACGGGCACACCTTGGTGGGCAAAGGCGGGGGTCCCGATCCCGATGGGGGTAATGGACAAATGGAAGCGGCTGCGGGCCCGCTCCTCCGCACGGGCAATAAAGTCCGGGGACAGGCCGCTCTTCTCCGCCGTCTTTTGGATGATGGTCCGGTCATAGCATGGGATGCCCAGCTGGGCAGCCAGGCGCTTGCCAATCAGTCTGCCTCCACTGCCAAATTCGCGGCTGATGGAAATGACGTAATTACTCATAGTGCGCCTCCTGATCCTAAAGATATGATACCAAACCGTCAGGTATCCAACAAATTTTCTTTTGTTGTTAAATATATTATAGCGGATAAACCGAAAAATGACAATGGAAAACTGGGCCGGACCCTAAAACAGCTCTGAGAAGGCCATTCCTCCGGTTTTCCCTGATAAAACGGTTGCGGACCGTCCCCCCAGGGGGTAAAATAAGATACCGCCCCCTCTGATCCGGGGCGGAAAACACAGACAGAAAGGCGGACTCCAACGTGAGAAAAGCCGGGGTGCTGCTGCCCATCTCCTCCCTCCCCTCCCCTTGGGGCATCGGCGCCCTGGGGGCAGCGGCCAGGGAGTTCATCGACTTTTTGGCCGCTGCCGGACAGTCCTTCTGGCAGATCCTGCCCTTGGGCCCTACCAGCTATGGCGACTCCCCCTACCAGTCCTTCTCCTCCTGGGCCGGTAATCCCTATTTCATCGATCTGGATGATCTGGCGGCGGAGGGACTGCTGGAGCGGCAGGAATATCAGCGTCTGAACTGGGGGGAGGACCCGGCCCGTGTGGACTATGGGCTGCTATACAAAACGCGCTATCCCGTTCTGCGGAAGGCCTGCGCCCGGCTGCTGGAGCGGGGGGATGCCCGCTTCCATTCCTTTTGTTTGGGCGAGGCTGACTGGCTGGAGGACTACGCCCTGTTTATGGCCCTGAAAGAGCGGTTTGACGGCCGCTCCTGGCAGGAGTGGCCCCAGCCGATCCGGCTGCGGGAGCCCGCCGCCCTGGAGGCGGCCCGAACTCAGCTAGCTGGCGAGGTGAACTTCTGGAAGGGTGTTCAGTATTTGTTCTGCCAGCAGTGGAAAAAGCTGAAGTCCTATGCCAACGAGAAGGGCGTCTCCATCCTGGGGGATCTGCCCATCTACACCGCCCTGGACAGCGCCGACGTGTGGGCCAGTCCGAAGCAGTTTCAGTTGGATGACCGGGGCTGCCCGACCGAAGTGGCCGGGTGTCCCCCGGACGCCTTTTCTGAGGACGGCCAGCTCTGGGGCAACCCCCTGTTTGACTGGGAACGGATGAAGCGGGACGGCTACCAGTGGTGGCTGCACCGCGTAGGCTATCAGTTATGCCTCTATGACGCGCTGCGCATCGACCACTTCCGGGGTTTCGAGTCCTATTACGCCATCCCTTACGGGGACACCACCGCCCGCAACGGCCGCTGGCGGCCCGGCCCCGGCCTGGATTTTTTCCAGGCGGTGAACAGCGCCCTGGGGAAACAGAACATCGTCGCTGAGGACCTTGGCTTTCTCACTCCGGAGGTCCACCGCCTGCTGGAAGAGACCGGCTATCCTGGAATGAAGGTATTGGAGTTCGCCTTTGGCAGCCGGGAGCTGGGCAGCGCCTATCTGCCCCACTGCTACCCCACCAACTGCGTGGTCTACACCGGCACCCACGACAATGACACCATCCGCGGCTGGATGGCCTCCGCCCCCCGGAAAGAGGCCGCCTTTGCCAAGGAGTATCTGCGCCTGAGCCGCGGGGAGGGATACCACTGGGGGATGATGCGGGCGGCCTGGGCCTCCCCCGCCGGTCTGGCCATGGTCCAGATGCAGGACCTGCTGGGCCTGGGCTCCGAGGCCCGAATGAATATTCCCTCCACCCTGGGCGGTAACTGGCAGTGGCGCGCCCTTCCCGGCAGCTACGGCCCTAAGCTGGCCCGGCGGCTTCACCGGGAGATGAAGGTATATCAGCGCCTTCCCAGTCAGAATGAAAATGGCGGGCCCCGCTGAATGGAAATCCCAGCTTCTGTTACCGCAGGCGTTCCTAGCTCTGTAACAAAACGCCGGAGCCGCCCCTTTTGGGGCGGCTCCGGCACTTCATTTCAGCAGGGTCCGCTTGATATCGCCGGCAAAGCGGTCCAGCCTCTCCCCCACGCCTGGAGCGGCCAGGGCCTCCCCTGGGTCGTTGGCCCGCTCCAGCATGACAAACTTCCCCGGCAGGAAAAAGGACTTGTTCATGTTCATGGCGGCAATGAGCTGGCGGGCCAGAATATCCCCGCCGGAATAGCCAGAAACCACGATGGCGAACAGGGCCTTGTCATAAAAGCGGGTCTGGCGGAACAGGGCGGTAAGCCGGTTCACAAAGGCGGTGAGGTTGGCGGACAGAGCGTCGTTGTAATTGGGGCACAGCATAACCACCCCCTGGCACCGGCGGACAGCGGGATAGACCTCCTGCTGCATCAGCCCGCCGTAGAAGCACCCCCCCTTTTCTCCGAAGTGGAGGCACATGGTGTAGGGGCAGCCGGAGCAGTCGGACAGGGTGCCATTGCGCAAACCGATTTCCGTATAAATAAACCGGTCCCCCAGCCGCTTTTTGGTCTGCTCCCACAGGGCCATGGTGTTGGAGGTATGGTGGCTGGAGGCGTGGAGCACCAGCAGCTCCGGGCTGTCCTGGGTCAGATCAGCGGGCTGCTCCAGCCGTTCTGTCAGCTCTTGGGCGGCAGCCCGGTAGGCTCCCGCCAGGTCCGTCCCCAGATTATTGGCCTGGACCTTGAAGTTGGACAGGTCTCCCGTCCCCTCCACCAGGGGGCGGCCCACAAAGGAACAGCCCGCCAGGTTGGCGGCCAGTGTCAGCTCGGCGGCGGCGGACTTGGTGTACAGGTGAGAGGTCCCGTCCACGATCAGCCCGGCAGTACAGCCCGCCAGCAACTCCGGCTCCCGGCGCATCCGGGCCAGCATCCTGACATACTCCAGGTTCACTCCCTCCGCCCCCAGAGGCAGGGCGAAGAGGAGCCTCTGGCCCTCTAGCCTCTCCAGCTCCTCCGCGGTGCGGATGGTCCTCCCCGCCCGGCCCGCCAGGGCGTGGGCGAGAATGCCGGACAGGCGGGTGTCCGCCTCCGGCCGGTCAGGGTATGGATGAATCAAAACGAGGGACATGAGATCGCCTTCTTCAAAAGTTGATGTACGGGGGCGCCGGGGAAACTCAGCCATTTCTCAGGGGCGGCCGCTGGTTGTCCACGACAGGGGACAGGGACCCCAGGGTGGTAAGCGCCACGACAACAAAGAGGTGGAGCGCCACATTGGGGAGCGTAAAGTCTTCGGTATTGGACACCTCGCCAAACTCCATCAAGAACCGGCAGGCCAGCCCCAGCAACGTCATACCGAGGGCCAGGGCGGCTGATCTCCGCACCTTGCACCGGCTATGCAGCACACCCAGGATCTGTCCGATTTCATAGTAAAAGAAGCAGAGCGCTAGCAGCAAATACCAGCTGCCAAACCGCCGCCCTGTGGTGAAATTGTAGATAGGGAAGCCGAAGCAACCGAAAAACACCAGACAAGCACACAGACCGATAAGCCAGCGGATAGGGTGGGCCAAAATTTTTTCTCTCATGGAGTACCTCCTTTATGATCCAGGGCAAAGTAAGGGACATAAAATCGCCTTCTTTCAAGGTAGGATGTCCGCATGGTAAAACAAAGCAGCTGACCAAGTTATTTTTTCCTGATCTTGGTATATACCCAGAACAAGAGCTCAAGGATGCCCCACACCAGCAAGGCGGACAGAATGGCCGAAACGACAACCCCCTCCTCAGTGCTGAGAAAAAGTCCACCCGGAATCATACCAGTCTCCAGCTCAGGGGGATTGAACCCACGCTTCAGCTGGATGAAAAACACAAGCAGGATGACAATAGAAATCAGAGTGTCTTTTTTGCTCCGTTTCATTCTGTTCTGTCCTCCTTATTACAGTAAATGTTAAAAAGAGGCCGGGCGGAAAAGGCCAGACTTCGAGGACGCCGCTCTCTACAAAATCTCTTTCAGGTGTTCCGCCGCGTCCTTAATATGCCCAAACAGAGGGTCCGGGATCTGGGGCAGCAGCTCTGTTTCGATTCCTGCCGGGGTATAACGGTTTTTCACCCCCATATAGACCCCGTCCAGAAAGACAGAACCGCAGTGCCACTCCCCCCGGAGAGTAAGCAGCAGAGACAGGGCCCCGGAGGACAGAGCGGGGGCCACATAGGGCTTAAAGCCGATCTCCCGCATCTTCAGATTGGCAGTGACGGTGAGGCGGGTCAGTTCCTGGGAGATGGCCTCATCATAATGTTTGATGGAGTTGGCGATGGTCAGCCCGGTGCCGTGGGGCCCAAAGGACCGGCCCTCTGTCAGAAAGGAGGCGAATCTGGCGTCCCGCTTGGCAAAGTAGGCCGCCCGGGCGTTCATCACCCCCAGGCCGAAGCCCTGTACCTGCTCCGGCCGCAGGCCGAGGCCGTCCCAGTTCCCATTCTCGTCCCGGTTGCTCTCCAGATAGGCGGTTTTGGCCAGGGGGTCCACCGGGTCGGACACCGCGCACCACAGTCCCTGAAACTTCTTCTCCCGCGCCATGCGGGCGTAGCCCTTGACGATGGCGGCGTTTGCCTCGAACTGGGCCATCCGCACATCCTTCACCTGGGAGCCCACCGGGGGAATACCACGGGAGGCCACAAAGACGAACAGGTCACAGTCAAAGAGATTTTCCGGAGAAATGATCTCCACCTCGGGGAAGGCGCTGTACTCCCAAGGCAGGGAGATCTGCCCCATCTCGAACTCCCACCGGGCGGTGATCTGGTCGGACAGGTCACAGATACCGATGGAGGAGATCACATCTCCCCCCAGCAGCTTCAGCCCGGTGAGCAGGGTGGAGCCCACATCACCGATGGCCAGGAGATTCACCCGTTTCTTCCCTTCTTTGGGGGAGGCGGCGAGGAGGGCCTCCCACCCCGCCCGGCCAGGGTTGACAGCGGTGAGCCGCCCCTCTGTGATGGCGGCAGACAGGGCCGGGTCCACCTCCACCCAAGGCAGGCGGGAGGCGTCCAGCGCCTCCAGCCCGTGGCCGGCCAGCAGCTGGCCGGGGTGGTTTACCCGGAACGAGCCCCGGCCCAGAACCGGATCTCCGGGCACCAGGGCAAAAATAGGGCCGTCGGCGGCAGGATCGGTTTCAGGGCCGAAGCCCTCCAGAGGGGCTGGAGAAACCAGGGCAGCCCCTTTCCAGCGGTAATAATACATACAGATCACCTGTCCTTTTTACAGTTTCAGCGGTTGGGACACAGGGGGCACAAGCGTGGCAGCTCCGCTGTCATCCGTTTTGACGGAGAAGCTGCTCCAGGTCGTTCTCCAGATAGACGGAGGGGGACAAATTGGGGTCGTAGCTCAAGCAGGTACCCTTGTCCGGGCACAGGGGCAGGACGACCGCCTCTGGCAGCCGGGACAGGGTCAGGTTGCGGCCATAGAGGACCCGGTACTCCCGCTCCAGCACCCGCATCACATCCAGAGCGGCCTCCAGGCAGGTGCGTGACAGTTGAAAGACAGCTTCCCGACCGCACTCATCCTGGTAGGGCGGCGCCGCATAGGGCAGGATGTGGTTGATGCCCGGCAGCAGCCCCGGCACCGGGGAGGCGGGCCGGCGGACCGTATTGCCGCCGATAAAGGGATACAGGGTGGCCTCTACGAACCACTGGCGCAGCCGGGGCAGGAAGTAGACGCAGTCCACCGGCCGGTCCCAGGAGCGCATCAGATCCCGGCCATAGCCGGACAGGATACCCACCAGCACCATACGGATATCCACCCCCTCTTGGCGAAGGATGGGGTCCAGACTCCCCATCCGAAAGCCGGGGTGCATCAGGTCGTCCACCAGGATAACCGGGCGATTGAAGGACTTGATGGTGCGGATCTGGCTGGGGATGGGGGCATAGTATGGGAACGCCTCCATCACGCTCTCCGACAGATCAGGCGTAAACACCTTGTCGGTGTGGATGGTCTTGGTCACCGTGTTGGGCACAATCTTTCCCCGGAGCATCTTGCCGAAGGGGACACACATATCCTCGCCCAGCGTCCTGGGGGTGGTGGGGGTGGCGGGGACATTGTTATAAGCCGTGATTTTCTCCAGCAGGCGGTGGTGGATGATATCGGTGGACAAAGTCAGCACCAGGCAGCCGGGATAAAGGCCGGTCATAGCCCGCTGGAGCCGCTCGTGCCCGCGGCGGATAGCGGACAGCACCCTGGGATTGCCGGACAGAGGCTCCTGAATGGTGGTCTCCAAATTCTGGATAAGCACTGTGGGCGTCCGCATATCCACCTCCCAGATGGCGGTACCGCCCCCCTCCCGGTCCACAAAGCCGGACCGGGACAGGATGTCGCCCAGCTCCTGAGGCAGCTTTCCGTCGTGGGGGGAGAACACGGCGTAAACATACTCCTCCTCCAGAGCTCGGGCCAGCAGTTCGCTCAGGATGAGCTGGCCGTAGTCCTTATGCCGGTCGGTCCGGTCGGCAGCCAGGGCAGTAATAAGCAGCACCTTTCCCCCCGCCCGCAGCCGCAGGCGGTCCGCCAGCCGCGGGTCCTCGGTAGCCGGGAACAGGTCGGAGGAGGCCAGATAGCGGTAGCTGGCATAGCCCAGCAGCTTCCCTTCCTCCCCGGTACGGTGGAGAAGGAGAAGCTGGTCCCCCTTCCGGATAATGGCGGAGCGCAGGGCCTCCCCCTCGGGATGACCGGCGGTGATGTCCGCCAGCAGCAGCGGGGAGGGGTCCTTCACCCACTGGAACTCCAAGTCCCCGGCATAGAGCAGGGGCTTGTCCTGGCTGTCCCGGAGGTAGAGGCCGTTTTGATAGATAAAGTCCTGAATGACCGGGTCGATGAAGTTGGAAATGTCCCGGTTCAGGTCCACGTTCTCCCGGATGCGGGAGGAGCTGATGTCCTCCAGATGGTGGGGCAGCTGGAGCTGAATGACCCGCCCCGTGATGGGCAGGGGCTGCGGCAGCTCCGCCTCTCCCGCCCGGCGAAAGATGACGTGGTCCATGTGGTGGATGGAGAAGGGCCTGGGCTCCGTTTTGTAAGAGGACGCGTTGGCCACCACATCGCTGCCCGCCACGATATAGACCTGCTGACCGGGGAACAGCTCCACCAGCCGCTTCAGGTCCCTGGGATTGGCGATATTCACCGGGATGTCGTCCGGGAACAGGTGGACGTGGAAGTCCCCGGCAATAGACAGGTTGACGATCTGCCGGCGGACCAGGTGGGGCTGGGCCTTCTTGGACCAGGAGAACTCGTCCACAGCCAGATAGACCTCGAACCCCAGGTCCCGGATGGCGTGGACGATGCCCTTGTGGGACAGGGTGAAGGGGTCAAAGGTGCCAGGGAAAAAGGCGATCTTCGTGGGGCAGGAGAACTGAAAAGGCCCTTGGTCCAACCGCCGCAGGGCGATGAATCTGTTGATATGGGCCAGAGCGGCGGCCCGGTAGAAGAAGGTCAAGCCGCTGTGCCCCGTGGTCTCCTGTGTCAGGAAAAGGAGCTTACGGTAGCACAGGGCAAAGAGCCGGGCCTTCTCCTCCATGTCCAGGATGGGGGACTCAAAGAGGAGCTTGCCAGTCACCAGCAGGGCCTCCTGCCGCACTGCCTCCCGATAGTGGGCCAGCCCCTGGAGAAGCAGTCCCAGCAGCTCCTGCCGCCGGCCCTCGTAGTGCTTGTCCGGCTCAGGAAAGCGATCCCGGTAGGCGGGATAGTGCTGTAAGAGGACTCCAATGGTATTCAGGGCGCCGGATACGGCGGAGTCGTTGGGGGAGCCCAGCAGCCCCTTGAGCCAAAGCACCTGCTCGTCCAGCTCAGAGGGGTAAAGATAGAGGGCGGCCTCCCCCAGGTATTGGGGGATATATTTGGATATCTCGTACTGTCCCATCTCCAGCCCTTTGCCCAGCTCCACCACTACCTCGTTGCGCTGGTCCCGGCGCAGCAGGGACAGAGTGCGTACCAGGGCGGAGCCGGCGGTATGCCGGACCACCACCCGTTCAGATACCTTGACCAGGTTGGAAAAGTGGGTGGCGATGTGAAGAATATGGGTGCGCATCCCGTATTCCACCTGGTCCCGGAGCAGCTCCACGCCGGCCACCTTGACGATCCAGGGGGTGGCCGTCTTTAGGTTGTCCAAAAAGACCTCGCTGGTGATGTCCAACTGGTACAGAGTCTGCTCCAGAGGGGTGGCGTCCTCCCCGGCCCGGCTTAAGATCTTATACTTCAGGAAAATTGTGGTCAGCTGGTCGGAGCCAGCCTGTCGGGCCACCTGGGCGATGCGGGCCATCTGGGGATGGCTCCGAGGGATGGACCGCTCCGCCTCCCGCAGGAACTCCAGGGCGGCGGTGACCAGGCGCAGGTCGTCGGACCTGATAAAGTGGGCGGCAAACTCGATCAGCCTGCCACGGATGTCATCTCCGTAGTATTGGGGCGGCAGGTAACGTACCGCATCCAGCAGGGTAAAGGCGGTGTCTGGGATGGTGTCCTCTGGGGTCTCAAAATAGCGCAGAAAGGCCCCCAGGAACCGGGGAATATCTCCCGGCCGAGCGTGGTCCAGCATAGAACCGATGACCAGCTTCAGAGTATAGCCGATGTGGGATCGCTGCTGGGGGGTGGTCTTGTGGTCTGGAAAAATGATCATGTCCAGATACTGCTCCCACAGGGTAAAGGGCACCTCCTCCGCCGGGTCGCTCTGGGCGTCGGCGGGCACCTCCTTGCGGTACACCAGGTGGAAACGGGCGATCAGCTGGCCGATGAGTCCACCGGCCTGGCGGCGGATATCACCCTCACGGTGCATCAGCAGCTCGTAGAGGAAGGACAGGGCCTGGGTCTTCTGTCGGACAGACAGATAGGTAAAATATTCCTCAAAGATATTCAGATAGGCCCG
The DNA here is from genome assembly GCF_014287965.1 of Flintibacter hominis. Classification (NCBI taxonomy): domain Bacteria; kingdom Bacillati; phylum Bacillota; class Clostridia; order Eubacteriales; genus Flintibacter; species Flintibacter hominis. Next base: position 272,966 of record NZ_JACOPO010000002.1, read on the forward strand.
CAGCTGCTGCCAGCTCTTGACAGAGCGGGCCTCCTCGATGATGTTGCCAAACTTCTGCTCGTTGGACAGCATGTGCATCAGCCGCAGATTGTGATCCACCGACAGCAGAATCAGCCCCTCCAGCGTTTCCTCCGGATCCATGAGCGCCGGGTCCTTGTGGGGCAGCGGAGGCTGGGGGCGGCCAGTGAGGTCCACGTCTACCCCCAGTGAACGCATATAGTCCTCGAAGTCATGAAGCTTTCCATAGACGAACTCATACCGGCGGCGCTTCTCATAGTCCACATTGTCCAGCTTGGACAGAATGACCTGGAAGGACTGATCCAGGGGAAAAATGGTGGTCACCTCGTTTCCTTCCTGGTCCCGCTCCTGCTTGCAGCGGAAGTCGGCGTAGATAAGAAGCAGGGACTCCACGGACAGGGACTCCAACTCCAGATCCCAGGTCGAGTGGTTGGAGGCGATGTGACTCACCGCCTCCATCTTCCGGCCCAGCAGCCACTGGTCAGTATAGTAATAGTGGAGGTAGGGCACCCGCTCCCCAGGCCGGCAGCCGAATTTGCCCACATCGTGGGCAGCGGCCGCGGCGGAGATCAGGGCCAGATCCACGTCCACCTGAGCCTCCGCCAGACCTCTGGCCGCCGTCATAGCGATATAGTGAACGCCGGCAATATGATTCAGGGCACGGAAGGGAGTAACCTCCAATCCCATCCGCATCAGTTCGTAGACGAACTCCTCCCGCCACGCAGCCAGAAACCAGCGGTACTCCTTTGCCTGGTCGCAGAGGGAGTACTCCTCCTCCGTCAAAAACTGGAAGTCCAGCATTGGGTCAAAGGGCAGGGCAGCCCGCTCATGGTCCAGCAGGACCTGGAGTACGGTGAGATAGAACTCCGCCCCCTGGGCATACCGGTCGGCCTCCGGCGCAAAGCCGTTTTCTGGGAACATCAGCCGGCACACATACTGATAGATAAAGGGCTCCCACCCCTTCTCCGGTCCCTGGGGACAGAGACGCTCCAGGACCGGGGCGCACAGCTCCAGCACCCGTACGCAGCTCAACCGCTCCCGGATGGGAAACAGGGCCGCCAGGCTCTCGGCCATGCCGCAGGACTTCAGCAGGGCCTGGGCGGCCTTTCGGTTGGGAATCGCGGCCAGCTTTCGGGATACCAGGGCCTCGGCGATCTCGCCGGTGATCTGACGAATCAGCTTGTCATTCATAGTGGGCCCGCCTTTCTCCGCGCCCGTGTGGCACGGGATACTATTGTAAAAAGTGTAACACATCCCTGCCGGTTTGGAAAGTGTGTCCGGCCGAGAAAATGGCCACACGCTGGGAGGCTGCGGGATGGGGCGGCCCGCATCTCACGCGGGCGGTCCCTGCCGCCTCCTCTCTCCCCTCCGGGCCGCAACCTGGCCGAAGATTGCCCCCAAAAGCAGGATATTTCCGCAGAAATACAGCCATACCAGCAGGATGATCAGCGAGGCCAAGGAGCCGTACACCAAGGTATACCGAGAAGACAGGCCGATAAACCAAGAGAAGAGGACGGAGCAGGCCACCATGGCCAGGGAGGCCAGCAGGGCGGCTCCCCGCACGATCCGACGCCCGGCCCGGTCTCTAGGCGTCCCTACCCGATAGATCACCAGCACCAGCAGCAGGAAAAAGAAGAAGAGCAACAGATAGCGGGTCCATCGCCACAGCCCGGACAGCGCCTGCAGCGGGATCAGCTCCACCACTCTGGGGGGCAGATGGGTCTGAAGCAGGCCAAAGAACCAGTCCCCGGTGAAGATTACCACCACGGACAGGTAGATGGTCAGCAGGAAGAGCAGAGACAGCCCCAGGCTGAGAAGAAACCGGGCCGGGCCGTTGTTCCGCCTGACCTGGTACAGCTCGTCCATGGTCAGGAATAGCGTCCGGATGCCGGCGGAAGCTGAAACCAGGATGGTAAACAGTCCGGCGGCCAACAGGGCTGGGGACTGGATGTCCGCCGCGTAAGCCAGATAGTCCTCCATAATGGCCAGAGCCTGGGCGGGGAGCAACTGGTCCAGGGCGGTCAGGAGCTGCTCCAAGTCTAGATGGAATAGCCCAATGAAGTAGTTGACACACAACAGCATGGGAAACAGAGTCAAAATCAAAAAATAGGACAGGGCCGCCGCCGACCGGGCCACACCCACCCGGATGTAGGTGTGGGCCATCTCCAGAGCAAGGGCCACGGGCGGAAATGTTATCAGCTTTTTCACCATAGGAGGTCCCTCCTTCTTAGACCATTGTACTGGTCCCGCCTGTCAAAAAAAGTATGTTTTCGGGGGGCGAGGTCTTTCTTCCCTCTGATCCCCCGGCCTGTCTGGGAAAATCCCCTTGATGAATTGGGGTATCCGTCGTAAACTGTAAGAGATTTGTAAGAGATATCCGCTGAAATCTGTAAGGAATCTCTGTTATCCTGTATCCAGTGACCGAGGAAGGAGCTGTTTTCATGGCTGAACAAGCGGCTATCCTGGTGGTGGACGACGACCGGGAGATCGTGGGGGCCATCACCGCCGCCCTGGAGAAGGAGGGCTACCGGGTGCTTCGGGCCTACGACGGCATGGAGGCGCTGGACAAGGCCCTGGACCCGGACCTGCGGCTCATTCTGATGGATGTGATGATGCCCAGGCTGGACGGCCTGTCCGCCGTCCTCCGCATCCGGGAGCGCCGGAACCTGCCCGTCATTCTCCTGTCCGCCAAGAGTGAGGAGAGCGACAAGGTGCTTGGCCTGTCCATGGGGGCGGACGACTATATGACCAAGCCCTTCGGCATCCAGGAGTTGGTGGCCCGTGTCCGCAGTCAGCTTCGGCGGTATACCCGGCTGGGGGATGTGAATGCCGCCCCCGCTGGGGCCATCGTCAATGGCCGGCTGGTTTATGACCCGGACCGCCGTGCCCTGACGGCGGATGGGGATGAGGTACGCCTCACCGCCACCGAAACAGGCATCGTGGACCTGCTGATGCGGAACCTGGGCCGGGTCTTTCCAGCGGAGGAGATCTACCGCCGGGTTTGGGGGGAAGACGCGTTCGCCTCCGACAACACGGTAATGGTCCATATCCGCCGCATTCGGGAGAAAATTGAGCTGAATCCTCGGGAACCAGACTATTTGAAGGTGGTGTGGGGCATTGGATACAAAATGGAAAAAAAGTAGAGCGGCTGCCGGGTTTTTGGCCTTCCTGCTGGGAATCTCCATGCTTCTGGAGGGGGCCCTGTACTTTGGCACGGCGCTGACCTCCTCTGGCAGCCGCCGGTGGATCTCCGACAGCTTCCAAGCCGACTGGCGGGATACCACAGAGTTTCAGGGCTTTATCAGCGCCCGGTTGGTGCAGCTGATCACTATGGGCGCCGGAGGCGATGTCTTTGGGGATATCAATGGCTATGACGGGGGCGACTGGGGGTTACGGGATACAAAGGTCCGCTCTCTTCACAACGTCATGAAGGAAGACTTGAACATCCTCTACCGCGTTGAGCGAGAAGGAAAAGAACTTTACAGCAATAGTGACACTTTGACCTCCTCTACAACGGCGGCACAGCTCCCCGATGGCTATGGATTCCTGCTCCAGTTCGACGGAGCGAAGGTCCGGGCCTGGCGGGACGGTGTCGAGCTGGACATCTATGGTGATGGCTACTACCGCTATCAGAACATTGACGAGCCCTATCAGTGGTATGTCCCCGGCTACAAAAACTTTACCATAGATGAGGCAGGGAGCAAAGTCAGGGTAACCATGGCGGTCATCGACGAGCCGCATATCTTTATTAGGGGGGACTATGGCAATTCCGGGGCAAAAGAGTATAACGAGCTGTATTATTTAAAGCAAAATTTACAGATCTATCGAGAAACGATCCTCGCCCACGCCGCCTGCATGGGTGTGGGAGGGGCGCTGTTCCTGGTGTATATCCTTCTGCGGAAGGACAAACAGCGGGCCGACCGACTTCTGGCCCGTGGGACGGGAAGGATATGGTTTGAGGCGAAGCTCGTCCTGGCTTTCCTGCTGGTGTTTTTCTGTATGCCCCGGACGCAGTATCTGGGGGATGTATGGCAGGATCTGGTGTACAGCGACACGCCCCAAAGCACTGCTTCTGGCTCCACCTCCGCCGCTACCTATGACCCCGAAACGGGAGAGTGGGCCTCTGTCGAACCCGTTTACGAATACGACTACTCCTTTGAGCAGGCCATTGGCATCGGTACGGCGGTGACCACTCTGTCGGAGAACCACGGCTGGCTGCTGCGGGAGTATCTGCCCCAGCTGGCAGACCACGCTCCCGGCCTGCTGGCGGTGCTCTGGGGACTATACCTGCTCATCATCAACGACTGGCGGTATAACAAAAAGCCCTGGCGGCACGGCGTGCTGGGAATGCTGGCCGCTCGGGAGCTAAGTCGTCCTATCCAGAAGCAAATGAGCCGATTGGCTGGGCTGACGGGGCTGACCTTCGGAGCGCTGGGACTGGTGGCGGGCTATCTCTTTTTAGTTATTGTGTCAAATGAGGGCTGGCCCGATCCCCTGTGGTGGTATTTCCTAGTGCTAGGACCTTGTATGTCGGCACTGCTCTTGTTGGTATGGGCCCTGGGGCGACAGAAGAATATCTGGACTGACCTGGGGGCCCTGGCCAACCACACCGCCCGGCTCCGGGCGGGAGAAATGGACCGGCCTTTGGATCTGCCCCCGGATCACGGCCTTTATCAGTTGGCCGACGACCTGAATCACATCCAGCAGGGCCTCCACCAAGCGGTGGAGGAGCGCACCCGCAGCGAGCGGATGAAGGTAGAGCTGGTCACCAACGTATCCCACGATCTAAAGACCCCCCTGACCTCCATCCTGAGCTACACCGAGCTGCTGGCCCAGGAGCCCCTGAATCCCCCGGCCAGCGAATATGTGGCTATTTTGGAGGAAAAGGCCCATCGGCTGCGGGCTATGGTTCAGGATGTATTCGAGGTAAGCAAGGCCGCTACCGGTCAGCTTCCGGTAAAACTGGAGCGGCTGGACCTGGGCCGGCTGCTTCGACAGACCTTGGCGGACATGGACCAGGCGATTCAGAACAGCGGTCTGGCCCTGCGGCCCTCCATCCCGGATGAGGGTATCCCCATCACGGCGGACAGCGACAGGCTGTACCGGGTCTTCCAAAATCTGCTGTCCAATGCCCTAGCATACTCCCTGCCCGGCTCCCGGGTCTATCTGACCCTGACCGTGGAGGGGGAACAGGCCCGGGCCATCGTGCAGAACACCTCCGCCGCCGAGCTAAAGCCGGGAGTGGACTACACCGCCCGCTTTGTCCGGGGGGATGAGAGCCGGACCGACGGCGGCTCCGGTCTGGGGCTGTCCATTGCGGACTCCTTCACCCAGGCCTGCGGCGGTGTGCTGGAAATCACCACAGAGGCGGACCTGTTCACCGCCACAGTCATTTTTCCTCTCGCGCGGTGAATAAAATACTGCTCTCGGCACGGGGACGAACTTTCGTCCCCGTGTTTTGATTCAGATACGAAAAAAGCCGTCTGTCAGTACAGACGGCTTTCCCCACATCGGCCCTTAGGCCAGCTTGTTCAGCTTGATGGTCATGCTGCTCTTCTTGTTGGCAGCGTTGTTCTTATGCAGCAGCCCCTTGGCAGCGGCCTTGTCCACAGCCTTGACGGCCACCTTATAGGCGACATCGGCCTCGCTGCGGTTGCCTTCCGCCACAGCGGCGTCAAACTTCTTCAGTTCGGTCTTCAGCGCGGACTTCGCGGCCTTGTTCTGCGCGGCCTTGGCCTGATTGACCAGCACACGCTTCTTGGCAGACTTGATATTCGGCAAACCAAACACCTCCTCCGATCTTATCGTTGATTTGAGCACAGTACGCCTGTGCAGATATGTATTGTACCATCGGTTTTTGAAAAAATCAACTGTTTTTTTCATTTTTTCCAGATTTTTTGGATAGAACGGAATGTGCCGCAAAGACTAGGGGCGCAAAGAAATCATCCGCACAAGATATAGCGTGAAGGAGGGATGGTCATGACTATGCGCCGGACCGACCTGGCCCTGGAAGCCAGAGAGCTGTGGCAAGAGAGCGCCGGAGAGACCACCAAGCTGCCTGGGGTGGAGGCTAGGGATGGAGAACGGGAGGGCCTGCCTGTCACCACAGTGGACATTCTGGACCAGGAGGGGGAAAAGGCCCTTGGCAAGCCCAAGGGCCGCTATGTGACTCTCACTCTGGAGGGGTTGGCCAGCCGGGAGGGGGACATCTTCGCCCGCTCGATACAGGCTCTGGCCGCCGAGCTCTCCCTGCTGCTGAAGGATATTCCTCCCCAGGGGCTGGTGCTGGTGGCCGGGCTGGGCAACCGGGCCATCACCCCGGACGCCATCGGCCCCAAGGTCCACAACTACACTCTGGTAACCCGGCACCTGGTCCGCCAGATGCCGGAGACGTTTGGCGCCTTCCGGCCTGTGGCCTCCCTGGCGGCAGAGGTCATGGGGACCACGGGGGTGGAAAGCGGCGAGCTGATCCAGTCCCTGTGTGAAAAGATATGTCCCCACTGTGTCATCGCCGTGGATGCTCTGGCCTCCCGCTCCCTCCACCGGCTGTGCCGGACCGTGCAGCTGACGGATACCGGCATCACCCCTGGCTCCGGGGTGGGCAACCACCGGATGGGGCTGGACCGGAAGTCCCTAGGCGTGCCCGTTATCGCCATCGGGGTTCCCACGGTGGTGGACGCCGCCACCCTCGCTGCCGATCTGATGGGCGTGGAAGAACTGCCCGATCTTGGGGAAGGCCGGGACCTGCTGGTCACCCCCAAGGACATCGACAGTCAGGTGGGCGACCTGTCCAAAATCATCGGCTACGCCATCAATCTGGCCCTCCAGCCCGGCCTGACCATTGAGGAGCTGGAGCTGCTCCTGAGCTGACCGCTCCCCCTCTTTCTTTCACAGCTTCTGGGCAAGCCAGATCAGGACCACATTTACCACATAAATCAGAGCCAGCCCTGCCAGCCGCTGCCACTGCTTTTCCTTCACAACGTCCCCCCTTTTCCTCCACGCCTAGTCTACGGGTGGGACAAGGAAGAATATACCGGCCAAAAAGTGGACACACTAGTTCCATGATTGGGAATGTGGATCCCCGGAAAGGATGTGGCAGATATGGTCAAGGGCATCACCCGCCAGGTCATCCTGGTCAAGTCCCCGGACCCCCGGCTCTTTGAGGAGGCCATTTTTATTGTCAAGGAGGAGGCTCTGGCCCGGGAGGGCGTCAGCGCCGACCGGGTCTTGAAGGAGGCCCGTCAGGCGGCGGATGGCTATCTCAAGCAGGGTCGGGCCTGGAACCGGCGGCTGGAGCGGCTGCCCGGTCCCGTCTGGGGAGCGGCGGGGGCCCTTCTGGCCTCTCTGGGCTGGACGGTGTGGCTGTTGCTGCTGTGAGCCCTCTCCCGGCGGCGGAATAGAATGGAGATGGCAGGCCCCCTCCCACTCTCTGCGGGGCAGCCAGCCTCCGCCGCCGGACCGGCTCCGGGCGGACACTCCAAATTGATCCCATAAAGGAGCGTATGTACTTATGTCTGGTATCTGTGGATCCTGCGACTTTTTTCGTGACGGCGGCACTTTGGCCCGCCGGGAAGAGGCCCATCAGATGGGAGAGGGGCTGACCTGCCCTCAGCCTGTGGAGCGCGGCCTATGGCAGAGCCGGCACTGTGTGCTGGTCCACCGCCGGCCGGCGGGTCTGGCGCCCCAGGCCCGTCAGCCCATGGTCCGGGGTTGGGAGGGGGCGGAGTACGCCCTTGTATGGGATGGGGCCCTGACCAACGGCCCGGAGCTTCGCCGGGAGCTGGCGGAAGCCGGTTTTCCCCTTGACTCCCACGATGATACGGAAACTCTGCTTGCCGCCTGTATCCTCTGGGGAGTAGAGACGCCCAGACGGCTGCGGGGCTCCTTTGCCTACGCCTTCTGGGACGGGGGCTCCAGGCGGCTCCTCTGCTGCCGGGACCGGCTGGGAGGACGGTCTCTGTTCTGGACCTGGGTGGACGGCACCTTTCTCTTTGCTTCCCAGCAGCGGGCCCTGTTCTGTTTCCCCGGTCTGGCCCCTCGGCTGAGTCAGGACGGCCTACGGCAGCTTCTGAGCCTGGCTCCAGTCCCACCGCCCGGCATTGAAATGTTTGAGGGTATCCATCTGCTGCCCCCCGCCTCCCTGCTAATCTTTTCCCCGGACGGGGTCAGTGTCCACCCCTATTGGGCGCTGGAAAGCCGTCCGCACCCCGACGACTACCCCACCACCGCCGCCAGGGTCCGCCAGCTGGCCGACGAGGCTGTCCGCCGGGAGCTGGCCGGCCCGCCTGCACTGGGCTCTTTTTTGTCGGGCAGTCTTTCCTCCTCATTTGTAACCGCGGCCGCCGCCCTGGCGTATACTGAGGATGGGCGGCCGCCATTGGACACCTGGTCCCTTCAGCGGAACGGGGAATCCTCCGTCCGACAGGTGGCCGATGCCTTTCATACCCGGCACCGCGCTCTGGAGTGTCCCCTGCCCTCCTTGGTCAATTGTATGGAGGAGGAAGGGGAGATCCTGGAGTTTCCCGCCATGGCCCTGTCGGACGCCGGACTGTTCTTTCTCTGCCTCCAAGTCTCCGGGACCTGTCACACGGTCCTCACAGGGACTGGGGGCGGCTGTATTCTGGGCGGCTCCCTCTGGCCGGAGGGGGAAGGCGGGACTTTTCTCCCCCTCCCCCGGTCCACCGCCCTGCCCCTAGGCAGGCAGATCTTTGATCCCGGTCTGTGGCACTCCTCTGGAGTGGAGGAACACGGCAGGGACCACCTGTCCCGGCTCCTAGATCGCTGTCCCACACTGGATGGTGAGAGTCCTCGAGAGACACAGCGCCGCCGGGAGAGCTGGCTGGCCTTCAACTGGCTCCTTCCCGCCCTGCTGGCCCGCAACGAGCGTTTGGGCCGGGCCTCCGGCCTAGACCTCCGCTCCCCTCTGTGCGACCACCTTTTAGTGGAGTACGCCTGGAACATCCCCTGGTCTATGAAGACGGCCAACGGCAGACCCCTTCAGCTGCTGCGGGACGGGACAGAGGACCTTCTCCCCCAGGCAGTCCGGGACCAGGCCGTTCTCCCCCGCATCCTTGCCGCAGAATCCCTGTATGGGCAACTGGTTCGGGCCAGGCTGGCCCGTCTCCTGGACGACACCAACGCCCCGATCCGCCCTCTGGCGGAGGAGCGGGCCCTGCGCCGCCTCCTTATGGAGGATGGCGTCGCTCCCGTGGGCTCCTCCATCCCGAAGGCCCATGTCATGGCCTATCTGGTTCAGCTCAACCGCTGGATGGAGGCATTCCATCTGTCGGTATGACACCGGCGCAACCAATTTTCTTTGCTCTCATTCTTTTCCTCCTTATCCTGGCGCCCCGGTTTTCCGGGGCGTTTTCTTATTTTTCTTTTTAAAACAATTTTAATGAAATCCTCATAATTCCTTTAGAGCAATCGTCAAAACTGTATGATATGATTTGATACAGTTTTAGGGGTAATCCCCCGAAGGGAGCGGATATACGATGACGAACCATATCAAGACGGGACTGTGCGCGGCTGTATTGGTGCTGGCTCTGCTGGCAGCCTATCTCCAGGATGTGTCCTATCAGGGTGGAGGGCCTGGGGCAAGCTCCGCTTCCCCCATTCCCTTTTCCTATCTGGCTCCCGGACGATAGGGTTTACTCCGCGGGCCAGCTTTGTCCACACTTACAGTATGACAAGGAGGAACATCATGGCAGAGATTTTAACAGTAACAGACCTTCGGCGGGTCTATGGCAAAGGGGCGGCCGCCACCCGCGCGCTGGACGGGGTGTCCCTGTCTCTGGAAGCGGGGGAGTTCGTGGGGGTCATGGGCCCCTCCGGCTCGGGCAAGACTACCCTGCTCAACTGCGTGTCCACCATCGACCGGCCCACCGCCGGCTCCATCGTTATCGACGGCCGGGAGCTCACCGCCCTGCGGGGTAAGGAGCTGGCCCGGTTCCGCCGGGAGCGGCTCGGCTTCATCTTTCAGGACTGCAATCTGCTGGACACCCTGACCGCCGGGGAGAACATCGCCCTGGCGCTGTCCATCGTCAAGGCCCCCGCCCAGGAGATCGACGGCCGGGTGAAGGAGATGGCCGGACTGCTGGGTATCTCTGACTGTCTGAACAAGTACCCCTATCAGATGTCCGGCGGCCAGCAGCAGCGGTGCGCCGCCGCCAGGGCCATGGTCACCCGGCCGGCCCTGGTGCTGGCCGACGAGCCCACAGGGGCCCTGGACTCCAAGTCGGCCAAGCTCCTGCTGGACCGGCTGGAACACTTGAACCGGGAGATGGGAGCCACCATCCTGATGGTTACCCACGACGCCTTCACCGCCAGCTGCTGCCGCCGGGTGGTCTTTCTCCGGGACGGGCAGATTTTCCTGGAGCTCCGCCGCGGAGGGGAGGACCGGCGCGCCTTCTTCCAGAAAATCATCCGTGTGGTGTCTGAAATGGGAGGAGAGATGGCCGATGTTCTCTAAGCTGGCCCTTCGGAATGTGCGCCGGTCCTTCCGGGATTATGGGGTCTATCTGCTGACCCTCACCTTCGGCGTGTGCCTGTTCTATACCTTTAATTCCATCGACGGGCAGGGGGCCATGGTCTATCTGGCCCAAAATCAAAACCCCATGGTGGAACCCATCCTCATGCTGATCGACATCTTTTCCGTCTTTGTGGCGGTGGTGCTGGCCTGCCTGATCCTATATGCCAACCGCTTCCTCCTCCGGCGGCGGAAGCGGGAGCTGGGCACCTATCTCCTGCTGGGCCTGTCCCAAGGGCAGGTTTCAAGACTGCTCTTTCTGGAGACCGGAGTTGTCGGGCTCCTCTCCCTAGCCGCCGGGCTGGGTCTTGGAGCGGCCGCCTCCTACGGGATGTCTGCCCTCACCCTGTCCATGTTCGAGATGGATGTGTCCGACCTGCTGGCCATCACCTTCTCCCCAGGGGCCGCGGTCAAAACCGTCCTATACTTTGGGCTCATCTTCCTGCTGGTGATGCTCTTCAGCGGTGTGCAGGTATCTCGGGCCAAGCTCATCGACCTGATGCAGGGGGAGAGAAAAAACGAAGTGCTAAAGCCCCGCCCCCTGGGAGTGGCCGTGTTCCAATTTCTGCTGGGCGTTGTATTTTTGGCCGCCGCCTATGCCATCCTGCTTACCTTCGGCATGGCCATCGCCGTAGCCGTTCTGCCCATCTGCGTCCCCATGCTGACTCTTGGTACCCTGGGCACCCTGCTCATTTTCCGCTCCCTGTCCGGCTTTGTGTTGAAATTTGTCCAGGGGCGGCCCCGGCTCTACTACAAAAATCTCAATCTGTTTACCCTGCGCCAGTGGATCAGCAAGGTCCATTCCACTTATCTGGCCCAGACCGTGGTGTGTATTCTCCTCCTGCTGGCCATCGGCATCACCGCCAGCTCGGTCGGACTGAACAGCACCATCGAATCCATGACCGGCTATCAGTCCCCCTTCGATATCACTGTCCAGAACCGGAACGCCGACGCCTTGGGTCCTATGGACTTTGACGCCCTGCTGGAAGAACATGGGGTAAACTCCTCCGCCCTTTCCTGGCAGCAGGACACCATTTTTTATTATAATGACGCCTCCGTCACCGGCATTGAGGAGGCCAGCGCCGCCGTCCGGCTGTCCGACTATAACGCCCTGCTGGCCCGCCAGGGAGAACCGGGGTGCAGCGGCCCCCTGCCCCATCTCCAGGAGGGCAGCGACGTGACGCTGACCACCGGGAATCTGGGGTTAAGCTATCTCATTATTCCGGATGAGATGGCATCCGAACTCAAAATACGCCGTCAGGTCTGGTCAGCGGATTACGCCGGAAACCCGGAGGAAACGGAGGCGGAGGTCATGGCCGCCTTGCGCCAGTTCCAGGAGGAAAACTGGTACTTGTCCATCAACAGTCGGCTGACCATCTATCAAGAGGCCATGGGCAACAAGATCCTGGCCCTGTTCCTGGGACTGTACCTGGGCTTTACCTTCCTGCTGGCAGCGGCGGCTGTGCTGGCCCTCCAGCAGCTGAGTCAGGGGGCGGACAATACCGGCCGGTATGCCATCCTCCGCCGGCTGGGGGCCGAGGAACGGCTGGTGGCCCGATCAGCTACCCAGCAGGTGGCCCTGGCCTTCCTGCTCCCCCTCGGGCTGGCCCTGATCCATTCCGCCGTTGGAATGAGAGCAGCCAACGAGCTCATCTCCACCGCCGGGAAGGTGGACAGCGCCGCCAGCAGCGCCGTCACCGCCCTGGTCCTGCTAGCTGTGTACGGGGGCTACTTCCTGGCTACCGCTCTGGCCTGCCGCCGGATGGCAAAACAGGCCTGAGGCTGTACAAGAAAGAGGCGATCCACTGACGATGTATCCGCTGTAAATGGGCATATTCCACACTTACGGGGTGAGGTACGCTTTTATTCTTTCGCACCTGTGGGCACGAAACTCTGTGAGGTTTTTTTGATAGTTTGTGGCCCGCCCATGGATATCCATGGGCGGGCCTTTCTGCCTTTCCCCAGTCGAGAGGGGCCTCCATTTCCCTCATGGGCCGCCGGCCGAGGCATTCTTTGCGTTTTAATGCAAAACAGTTGGCTCTCTAGCCATAAAGATTGTATAAAAAAGCTCTATGCAGGCCGGGAACAGGTGACTATAATACGGATGATTATTTTGGCTCCTGTTTGGAGGTATGTGCATGACTAAGGACCTGACCCAAGGCAGTCCCATGGGACTAATCGTCCGATTCGCCCTTCCCACTCTGCTGGGGATGCTGTTCCAGCAGCTTTATAATATGGTGGATACCATGATCGTGGGCAAGCTGTTGGGGGCTTCCGCCCTGGCGGCGGTGGGCTCTACCGGCTCCATCAACTTTTTTGTCATCGGCTTCTGTATGGGGCTGTGCGGCGGCTTTGCCATCCCGGTGGCCCAGCGGATGGGGGCCAACGAGCCCTCCAAGATGAGGCGCTATGTGGCCAACTCCGCCTATCTCGCCGCCCTTTTCTCCCTGTTGCTCACCACGGCCACTGGTCTGCTCTGCCGCACGATCCTGACCGTCATGCGGACTCCGGCGGACATCTTTGACAACGCCTACACCTATATCTTTATCATCTTTATGGGCATCCCCGCCACCATTCTCTACAATCTGCTGGCCGGCATCCTCCGCTCCCTGGGAGACAGCAAGACGCCGGTGGTCTTTCTGGCGCTGTCCTCCTTTCTCAATATTTTCCTGGACTTCGCCCTTATCCTGTGGTTCGACGCTGGGGTGGCGGGGGCAGCCATCGCTACGGTGGTATCCCAGGGGATCTCTGGTGTAGCTTGCCTATGCTACATGGCCAAAAAATATCCCATCCTCCGCATGAGTCGGGAGGAACGGCGGCTGGACATCCACTCCTGCCGGGTGCTGTGCGCCATGGGAATTCCCATGGGCCTGCAATACTCCATCACCGCCATCGGCTCCATTATCCTCCAGTCCTCCGTCAACGCCCTGGGCAGTCTCTATGTGGCCGCCGTAGCGGCCGGAGCCAAGCTTTTTCAGCTGCTGGCCTGTCCCTTCGACGCTATGGGAGCCACTATGGCCACATACTGCGGACAGAACGTGGGAGCCTGCAAGCTGGACCGGCTGGGCCGGGGCATCCGCTCCTGCACGGCGCTGGGGCTGGGCTGGTCCCTCCTGGTGCTGTGCGCCATGCTGGCCTTCGCCCCTCAGTGCGCCATGCTCTTCCTGGACCCCAGCGAGGAACAGTTGGCCCTGCTGGTGGAACTGACCGCCCGGTATACTGTGATTCAAGTATCTTTCTACTTTCCCCTGGCCCTTGTGAATATTGTCCGCTTCTCCATCCAGGGGATGGGCTTCTCCACCTTCGCCATTCTGGCCGGGGTGCTGGAGATGTTTGCCCGGACCGGCGTAGCCACCCTGCTGGTCCCCATCTTTGGCTATACCGCCGCCTGCCTGGCCTCCCCCGCAGCTTGGCTGGCCGCAGACCTGTTCCTACTCCCAGCCAGTATCTTCTGCATCTCCCGGCTGCGCAAGCTCTACCCCTCTGTCCCGGACAATGAGCGGACTGCCGACCCCGCCCCCGCTCTTCTGTCGGACCCGGCCCGGTAAGGGCAAAAACTTTCCTTCAGGACTTGACACAGGGCTCTATCTATGATACAACAAGTAGCGTTGTTGCTTCAGCACTTTTAAGCGATAAAGTATTTGGGGAGGAACTCCAATGGAAGAAAACCGACCAATGGCCCAGCACGATCAGGAACAGCTGGAAGCCAAGGCCCAGAAGCTGCTGGAGGAAAAGGAGGCAGAATCCCGCACCCGCTCCTACTCCGGCCCGGCAGGTACAGCAATCACCATCCTTCTGTGTGTGTGGACGGTGTTCCAGCTGTATTACAGCACCTTTGGTGTCATGAGCGCCATCAACCTGCGGGCATTCCACTGTATTTTTCTGCTGGCTTTCACCTTTCTGCTCTACCCCACCTATAAGCGGGAGAGGCGGGTGCGGAAGCTGCCTCCGGTGTGGGACCTAGCGCTAGTCGTGCTCACCGTTCTCACCTTTGGCTATCTCATCTTGAATTATGAGCGCATCGCCCAGAACGGCGGCCGGATCAACCAGTTTGAGCTGATCATCGCCGGTGTGGCCCTGGTGCTGGCCTTTGAGGCTGCCCGCCGGGCCTCTGGCAATCTGGCCATCCTGGCCCTGATCTTCCTGGCCTACAACTGGTTTGGCCAGTATCTGCCCGGTAAGCTGGGCCACAACGGCTTTACTTTGAAGCGGGTGCTGTCCACCCAGTTCTGGGGGACCCAGGGACTATTGGGCACCGGCATCGGCGTTTCCGCCACTTACATCTTCCTGTTCGTTGTGTTCGGCGCCTTCTTGAAGTACAGCGGCTTCTCCCGCTTTATCAATGACTTCTCCCTGACCCTGGTGGGTCAGACCGCCGGCGGTCCGGCCAAGGTGGCGGTCCTCGCCTCCGCCCTGATGGGCATGATCAACGGCTCCGCCATTGCCAACGTGGCCACTACCGGCACCATTACCATCCCCCTGATGAAGCAGACGGGATATAAGAAGGAATTTGCCGGCGCCGTGGAGGCGGTGGCCTCCACCGGCGGTCAGTTCTGTCCCCCCATTATGGGCGCGGTAGGCTTCGTCATGGCGGAATTTTTGAACCTGAGCTACACTGCCGTCATGCTGGCCGCCATCGTCCCCGCCTTTTTATACTATTTGGGGCTGCTGTTTGCCGTCCACTTCGAGGCCAGGCGGCTAGGACTGTCCGGCCTGTCCAAGGAGAACATCCCCGACGCCATGAAGGTACTCCGGGAGCAGGGGCATCTGGTGATTCCCCTGGTGGTCCTCATCGCCCTGATGGCCATGGGTTACACCCCTCTATATGCCGCCGTCATCGCCATCTTTGCCACTATCGCCGCCAGCTGGCTGCGGAAGGACACCCGAATGACCTGGTCCAAGATCGTGGCCGCCACGGTGGAGGGGGCCAAGGGCGCTGTTTCCGTGGGTGTCTGCTGTGTTATCATCGGCGTCATCATTGGCACCGTCACCCTCACCAGCCTGGGGTTGAATATGGGCTACCTCATCCTCTCCGTCGTGGAGAACAGCAGCATCTATCTCACTGGTCTGCTGGTCATGATCATGTCCACTATCCTGGGCATGGGCGTCCCCGGAGTGGCCGCCTACGTCATCGTTCAGGCGGTGGCCGTCCCCGTTCTGATCGACGTGAACGTACTGCCTATCTCCGCCCATATGTTCTGCCTTATCTACGCCTGTCTGTCCAATATCACCCCCCCGGTGGCCATGAGCAGCTATGTGGCCGCCGGCATCGCCGGCTCCAACCAGACCAAGACTGGTCTGCTGTCTGTCCGCCTGGGCCTGGTTGGCTTCCTGATCCCCTTCTTCTTCCTGGATAACCCCATCCTCCTCATTGGAGCCGACCCCACCGCCACCATCGCTGGCAGCCTGTGGGCCATGTTCACCGCCTCCATCGGCACTGTGGCCCTGGTGGGCGGACTGGAGGGTTGGTTCGTCCGCAAGTCCAGCTGGCCTGAACGTATCGTCCTCATCGCTGTGGCCCCCCTGATGCTCTATCCCGGAGCGGTCACCGACTTCATCGGCTTTGCCATCCTAGCGGCAGTCATTCTCTTCCAGTTCTTCACCCGCCGCCACGCCCCGGCACAGACTGCCTGAACCTTGTCCCGGACCCCATCTGTTGTTCCTCATCCTCCTGCCACAGGGTGTTGGACATATGAAATCACATCGCAAAGGAGTATTCGAAATGAAAAAGATCCTCTCTCTTGCCCTGGCCGCCGCTATGACCCTTTCTCTGCTGGCCGGCTGCGGCTCCAAGGACAGCGGCAGCTCCACCAGCTCCGCCAACAGCGGCGGCGCCTCCAGTCAGACCACCGGGACCCATGACCCGGTCACCATCAATTTCCCCACTGCCTCCGCCTCCGGCGCCCTATACGCCGTCGGCGCCGCCATCACCAATCTGTGGGATACTGAGATCGATTATGTCAGCGCCTCCAGCCAGGCCTCTGCCGGCGGCATCGAGAACCTGACTCTGGTATCCGAGGACGAGGCCCAGGTGTCCATTGCCATCTCCAGCAACTGCTACCAGTGCCTCAACGGCACCGACAGTTTCGAGGGTTACGCCTATGACGATTTGAAGGTCATCGCCGGCCTGTACTTTAACCCCAATCAGGTGGTGGTCACCGAGAAGTCCGGCATTACCTCTCTGGCCGATGTGGCCGGCAAACACTTCGCTGTGGCCGCCGCCGGCTCCTCTGTGGAGGGTGAGTGCCGCAACCACTTCACCGCCGCCGGCCTGACCTACCCCGACGACATCCAGGCCGAATATATCGACTTTACCGCCGCCGCCGATATGCTGGCCAACGGCACTATCGACGGCGCCTGGATTATGTCCGGCGCCCCGGCCGCCGCTGTGTCCCAGGCCCTCTCCTCCGGCTGCAAGCTGCTGAACATCGACGACACCATCATCTCCTCCCTGCAGGAGCAGTACCCCTGGTACGCCCCTTTGACCATCCCCGCCGGCACTTATCCCAACCAGGACGAAGACATCCAGACCTCCGCCATCAAGATGGTCATGTTCTGCCGGGGCGATCTAGATGAGGAGACCGTCTATCAGCTCACCAAGACTTTCTGGGAAAATATTGATAAGTTGGGCGACTCCCAGGCCAATCTGAAGGGTCTGACTCCCGAGGAGGCGGTGAAGGATATCGCCGATCTGCCCCTCCATTCCGGCTCTGAGAAGTACTACACCGAAATCGGTGTGCTGTGAGCTTCTCTATTGGACCGAATAATTTAAATAGCTCCGGGACCTGTTCAGGTCCCGGAGCTATTTTTATCATCTTATCCACAGGCCGCCGTTCTCTTCGGCATACCTTATTTTCCCACGCAAAACCGGGAAAAGATGCGGTCAGTGATATCCTCCCGGACCGATTGGCCGGTCAGCTCCCCAAGGGCGGACAGGGCCTCCTCCACATCGGTAAGCAAGGCGTCCGGGGTAATCCCCGCCTCCAGGGCCTCTCGGGCCCGGCCTACCGCCTCCCGGGCCCGACCAGCCGCCTCGGCCTGCCGCTGGTTGGTGAGCATCTGGCCATAAGAGGCATCGCTGCCGCGGGGAAACAGGTATTCCACGGCGGCGGCCAGATCATCAAGGCCCTCACCAGTGGCAGAGCTGACAGCCACCGCGTGGGGCGCTTTTGCGCCGATCAACCCCAGGCTGCTGGCATTGCGGGCCAGGTCCTTCTTGGACACTACCAGTACCCAAGGTTTTCCGGTATCTGAAACGGTCCGCATCAGATCCAGGTCCTCCGGGGTGAGGCGGACAGTCCCGTCCACTATCAGGAGGATGAGCTCCGCCTGCTCTATGGCCTGCCGGGAACGCTCTACTCCCATCCGCTCAATGGGGTCGTCGGTGTCCCGAAGACCGGCGGTATCAATGAGGCGGAGGGTGACGTTGCCCAGCTCCACCCGCTCCTCCACCGTATCCCTGGTCGTTCCCGGAATATCGGTGACAATGGCCCGCTCATATCCCGCCAGCGCGTTCAACAGGGAAGATTTGCCTGCGTTGGGCCGTCCCACGATGGCACAGGGGATCCCATCCCGAAGATAGCGCCCCCTCTGGTAACTGCCTGCCAGCGTCCGGAGCGCATCCTCCTGACCCCGCAAAATCCCATTCAGCTCCTCCAGCCGGAAGGGGTCTATGTCCTCGTCCGGGTAATCCAGTACCGCATGGAAATGGGCCATCACGTCCACTAAGGCGGAATAGATCTCCCCGATCCTTTTGGATAGAGCTCCGGCCAGCTGTCCGGCCGCATGGCGGGCCCCCTCCCGGCTTCTGGCTTCCAACAGGTCGCCCACCGCTTCCGCCTGGGCCAGATCCAGCTTGCCGTTCAAAAAGGCTCGCCGGGTAAACTCTCCAGGCCCCGCCTGACGGGCTCCCTGTGCAAACAGGGCCTCCAGCCCTAGAGAGAGCACCATAGGCGCCCCATGGCAGTGGAACTCAGCGGTATCCTCCCCGGTGTAGCTGGCTGGGCTCAGGCTGTAGGTACACAGCACCCGGTCGATGGGACGGCCCTCCAGGTCCAGCAGGTCTCCATAGACCAGGCAGCGGGGGGCATGATCCGTTAATCCCTTGGGCCCCAGCGGTTTGAAGCACTTTTCCGCAATCTCTACCGCCTGCGGGCCAGACAGGCGGAGTACCCCGATGGCTCCGGAGCCAGCAGGAGTGGAGATGGCGGCTATAGTGTCAGTGTAGCACATAAAAGCCTCCTTCGGTATGCGAGCCGACAGGAAGCGGTCCGCTTCCTGCAAAAACAGGCGGCAAGTTTTTTGTCGAATTTTTACCCTTGACAATAATTATGGAAACCAAAATGAATCGTCTGCTCCCCAGCAGTTAACATAACACGTTGTGGAAAACCCTGTGGATAATGTGGACAACCCTTGAAAACAGGGCATACTTTCTTCTGTGAAAATCAAAATAACGGTTTCGCGAAACTGCATATACATCTGCCAAAAAATAACCGGCATCCCTCGGGTCTCGGCGCCCACCTTACCCAAAAATGCAGGAAGACCGCCGCGCCCTGAGCCGGCCACGGTAGCCGGAAGGACGGGCGGCCTTCCTGTGCAGGGGGCCGGCCTTACATCCGTTTCACGATAGCTCTGGCCGCCTGCACACCAGAGGCACCGGCCTGAGCTAGTCCTCTGGTAACACCGGCGCCATCACCCGCAGCAAAGAAGTTGGGCAGGGCGGTTTCCAACTCCTCGGTGAGCTGCAGGCGGGCGGAGTAGAACTTCACCTCTGCCCCGTAGAGCAGGGTGTCATAGTTGGCAGTACCGGGGGCGATCTTATCCAGCTGATAGATCATCTCAATGATGTTGTCCAACTGCCGCTTGGGCAATGTCAGGGACAGATCTCCGGGGACGGCGGCGGTAAGGGTGGGCCGGACAAAGGACTTGCTCATCCGATGCTCATTGGTGCGCCGTCCACCCACCAGATCCCCGAACCGCTGGACCAGCACGCCACCGGCCAGCATATTGGACAGGGAGGCCACGTGCTTGCCGTAGCGGTATGGTTCATTGAATGGCTTGGTAAAGCGGTTGCTGACCAGCAGGGCAAAGTTGGTGTTTTCACTCCGGAGGGCCGGGTCAGCATAGGAGTGGCCGTTCACCGTGTTAATGCCCTCCACGTTCTCCGCCACCACATGGCCGTAGGGGTTCATGCAGAAGGTGCGCACCTGGTCGCCGTACTGCTTGGTGCGGTAGACTAGCTTGGACTCGTACACCACGTCAGTGATATGCTCAAAAACAGTGGCGGGCAGCTCCACCCGCACGCCAATGTCTACCTGGTTGTTGAGCAGCTCCAGCCCCAGGTCCTTACACTGGTTGGAAAACCACTCGGCACCGGATCGGCCGGGGGCGGCGATGAGATATTTGCAGGCCACCTCGCCCCCCTTGGCCAGAGTCAGGCGGTAACCCTCCTCTGCCCGGGTGATGGAGGCCACTTCGGTATTAAAGGAGAACTCCAGCTTGTCCCGCAGTCCCTCGTAGATATTGGTGAGGATGCGCAGATTGTTTTCTGTGCCCAGGTGCTTACACCGGGCCTGAAGCAGGTGGAGATCAAAGGCCAGGGCCCGGCGGGCCAGAGCCTTGGCCTCTGGGGACTCGGTGGAGAATACCTGGTCAGTGGCCCCGTGACGGACGTTGATGGAGTCCACATAGTCGATCAGCTCCATCACCTTGCCAGGCTCCATGAAGTCAGTGAGCCAGCCCCCAAACTGGGTGGTAAAGTTGAACTTCCCGTCGGAAAAGGCTCCGGCCCCGCCGAAGCCGCACATGGTGTGGCACACCGGGCAGTGGATGCACTCCTTCACCTTACCGGCCACGATGGGACAGCTCCGGTGGTAGATATCGCTGCCCTGATCTATGGCCAGTACCTTTAGGCCGGGGGCTAGATGGGTCAGTTCGTAGGCGGCAAAGATGCCAGCCTCGCCGCAGCCCAGGATGACAACGTCATAATTGGCGTTCATGGGAACGTCTCTCCTTTATCCTTATCTTGAAAATCCATTTTTGTCAGGGATCTCCCCTCAGACACATACAGGAAATAGTATAGCATACTTTTTAAAAAAAAGAAAGAGATTTCCCATAGCGGCGGCCTGTTTCAGTACCTACATGGCTCTAACCGTCCCTTTTCACCAGAGAGAACTGTAAAAAATCGGCAGAAAAGCCGCGCCCATAAATATGAATAAATCTTGACAGGAAAGACAGATGCCTTTACAATAGAAACGGACAAAAATGAAAAACTTTGGGGATGTTTTTCAGTTGTCGCAGAGAGGCCAGCCATTCCAAGTCGGGCGCTCTTTGCGGCTGATTTTATGTACAAGTCCCGTGAGGGCTGGCGGCCTGGACACGGGCGCTGGGGCGGTCCGCTCCAGCCTTATGAAATTTCATGGAGGTGTAAAAGACCAAATGCTACCCTATATCATCGGAGCGATCATCGGTATCGTGATCGGTCTGGCGGTAGGTATCCCTGTAGGCATTCAACGTCGGAAGAAGTCCGCCGAGCAGCAGATCGGCTCCGCCGAGGAGGAGGCTACCCGCATCGTTAATGAGGCCTATAAAAGCGCCGAGAGCAAAAAGCGCGAGGCCATGGTGGAGGCCAAGGAGGAGATCCTGAAGGCCAAGAACGAGCATGAGCGTGAAGTCAAGGAGCGTCGGGCCGACCTGCAGCGCCAGGAGCACCGGCTCCAGCAGAAGGAAGAGAACCTAGACCGCAAAACCGAGAACATCGAGAAGAAGGAGGAGCAGCTCTCCTCCAAGCTGTCCAGGCTGGAGGCCACCCAGGCCGAGGCGGAACAGATCAAAAAGAGCCAGTTGGAGGTGCTGGAGCGCATCTCCGGCTACACCGCGGAGGAGGCCAAACACTACCTGCTCCAGCAGTTGGAGGAGGAAGTCACCCACGAGTCGGCCATGAAGATCAAGGAGATCGAGGCCCGGTTCAAGGACGAGGCGGACACCAAGGCGCGGGAGATCATCTCCCTGGCCATCCAGCGCTGTGCCGCGGACCACGTGGCCGAGGCCACAGTTTCTGTCGTTCCCCTGCCCAACGACGAGATGAAGGGCCGTATCATCGGCCGCGAGGGCCGGAACATCCGCACCCTGGAGACCCTGACCGGGGTGGACTTAATCATCGACGACACGCCGGAGGCCATTACAGTCTCCTGCTTTGACCCCGTCCGCCGCGAGGTCGCCCGGCTTGCCCTGGAGAAGCTGATTCTGGACGGCCGCATTCATCCCGCCCGCATCGAGGAGATGGTGGAGAAGGCCAAGCGCGAGGTAGACGCCGTCATCAAGTCCGAGGGCGAGCGGGCCATCTTTGAGACCAACGTCCACGGCCTGCATCCGGAGTTGGTCAAGCTGCTGGGCCGGATGCGTTACCGCACCAGCTACGGTCAGAACGTGCTCAATCACTCCATCGAAGTATCCCATGTGGCTGGACTGCTGGCCGCTGAGATCGGCGCCAACGTGGCCGAGGCCAAGCGGGCCGGTCTGCTCCACGATCTGGGCAAGTCCATTGACCATGAGGTGGAGGGCTCCCACGTTCAGATTGGCGTGGAGCTGGCCAAAAAATACCGGGAGAGCGAGGGCGTCATCCACGCCATCCAGGCCCATCATAACGACGTGGAGCCCCGGACCGTCGTCGCCTGTCTGGTCCAGGCGGCTGATGCCATTTCCGCCGCCCGCCCCGGGGCCCGGCGGGAGAATTTGGAAAACTATATCAAGCGGCTGGAGATGCTGGAGGAGATCACCTCCTCCTTCAATGGGGTGGAGAAATCCTTTGCCATTCAGGCCGGCCGTGAGGTCCGTATCATGGTCAAGCCCGAGGTCATCAGTGAGGACCAGATGGTCCTGCTGGCCCGGGAGATTGCCAAGAAGATCGAGGACGAGCTGGAATATCCCGGCCAGATCAAGGTCAACCTGCTGCGGGAGACCAAGGCCATCGAGTACGCCAAATAATACAGTCAAAAAGAGCGGGACGCCCCCCAGCGTCCCGCTCTTTTTTGTTGATATTCTCGGAAGAACCACCGCGAAAGGCGGCGATCCGTCTTCAGCGGTACTTCACCGCGGTACCGTAGGCGATGACCTCGGCCGCCCCCTGCATGACTGAGGATGAGCCGTAACGCACGTTGATGACCGCGTCCGCCCCCATGGACTCCGCCTCGTCCACCATACGCTTGACAGCGATCTGACGGGCCTCGTTGAGCATCTCGGTGTAGCTGGTGATCTCACCGCCCACCAAAGTTTTCATCCCGGCCATAAAATCCTTGCCAAAGTTCTTGGACTGGACGACAGTACCTTTAGCAATCCCCAGCACCTCAAGCTCCCTGCCCGGAATATAATCAATGTTTACCAATAGCATATGTCTTTCCTCCTTATACAAACTCACAAACTCCTTTGCTGTATCCAGCTCCTGAAACCGCTTCCGCAGTGTCCACAGCGCGGGCAGCAGCACAGCGGCACAGACCGCCGCCAGTACAGTAAACAGGATAAACAGCCACCGTGGAATGTTCGGGATAGCGCTCAGGGCCGCAAATCCAATGACACAGGCCATCTGGAGCAGACCAAAAAGGGCCATTCCCAAGACAGCCGATCTCTTTTCTCTCCGCAGCCACTCAATATTTCCGCGCTTCATCCAGCTCCCCCCTCTCGATCTCCCGAATCCGCTGGATCAGTACGACGAAACTGAAGGGGATGGTAAGCAGATCTAGAATGGCCAGCAGAAGCAGCAGGCCGTGGAGTTCAGGCCAGGGGGTGTGCTCCCGTGTGAAAAGCAGCAGGGCCGCTCCAAGGATTCGGAACAGGCCGCTGAACAGCACGCTTTTAACGGCAGCCCGCTTCTGTTCCCTCTTGCGGATGTCAGTACCTTTTGGCTTCATCCTCCTCACCCCCTTGGATCTCTTTCCAGCGGCGGTACAAAGAGATGATCGCGCCTAGAGCCACCGCCAGATACAGCAGGGCAAAAAACAGAACGACGCCGGTGGCAAAGGGCTCGGTATCCCCGCCGAAGTAGCCGGTCAATAGGGCGCCAGTGAGCAGGAACATCAGGACCGCCACAGTGATCGTGACCAGTACAGCACCCAGGAAGCCTTTTCCCTTAGTAGTTTTTCGCATCGTCTTCCTCCCCCCGCTGAATCTCCCGAATCCGCTGGATCAGTGCCAGCAGAACCCCCAGAATGACCACTGCCGGGAGGGCCACCAGCACCACGATCAGCGGAAGGGGCGGAGCTTCCGCAGCCTCCACTGTAAACCCCCAAATCATCAGCGCGATGACACCAGCCATAAAGGCGGTCATTACCAGGGCCGCGATTACGGCCGCGGCATAGCGGATGGGCTTCACATCTCCGTACTGCTTATCCTGGAAGGTGGAGCCCGCCTGCTCCATCTGCTCCATCTCCGCCAGCAAGGATCCGGCATCCAGCTCGGCCAGCCGCTCCTCCCGGTTCTTCAGGCAGCGGCACAGTTCCATAGACTGCTCCAGACTGCGCTGCTCCCGCTCCAAGGTGACCAGGTGCCGCCTCATCCCGTCCGCTACCGTGATCCTGCCCGCCTGCATCCGCCGGATCTCCTCCAACGGGACACCCAACTTGCGCAGCAGCTTGATCTGCCGCAGAGTATCCACTTCCTCCTGGCCGTAGTCCCGATAGCCGTTCTCACTGTTGCGCCTGGGAGAGAGCAGGCCCTGCTCCTCATAAAACCGGATGTTCTTTTTGGTGATGCCCACCAGGGCCTCCACCTCGTTGATCTTCATGGGCTACGCCCCTTTCTGGTCCTACTCTACACCTTCCACCTGGGGGAAGGTCAAGACTTTTTCCATTTTTCCTGTAAATAGACCCGTCGGGCCAGCAGGGCCAGGGCTGCCGCCCATGCTGCCAGCAGCGCCTCGGTAGCCGGAATAGGCAGGAAGGCCCCGGCTGCCACAGCGGTGACGTCCACCGCGGCGTGGAGCAGAATGGCGGCAGGGAACCAATACCAGCCGCTCTTCCTGGTAACGGCGGCGTACACCAGTACCGACAGGGCGATCTGTACCACCATCGCCGTGATCCGCTCGAAGGCTCCCCAGAGGTAGAGTGCGGCGGGGGTAACAGCAAGAGAGGTGATAGCCGCCATACCAGCTTCTGAAATGGGGCCTATCAGCTCCTCCACCGCTGGCAGTCCGCCCTGGTTGATTGTCAGGGACAGAATGACATTGTTGACCATGGTCATTCCCAAGAGGAGGAATGACTCCGCCCCTCCGTGGCCCGCCCCATACATCAGGGCGTCTCCGGGACCCTGAGTCCACCGCCGGCCCAGCCGGAAGGCCACCCAGCGGCCGCACTCCTCAAAGATACCGGCCATCAGCCCCCCGTACAGAGCGTATAGCCAGATGCTGCTGTTCAGCGCCTGGCTCCAGACCCCGTAGTACAGCAGCCGGTGCCCCTGGGCCTCCAGCCCCATGGCGAACAGCGGGAACACCACACAGCCCAAGAGGAAGAATCTCGTGCGTCCCCCGGTCCTCCGCCGAAATAGCAGGGCCAGTCCCAGCGGGAGGGCGACCGAGAACAGCCCCACCAGCCCCATGACCAGTATGGCCGAGGAGGCTACCGCTCCATTCATTTCCATATCGCTTCCACTCCTTTCTGGTCAGACCATACATGGTCCAGAAGGGGGAATGTCAAGACTATTTTATAAATAACTTTTCTTCCTGTTGGTGGAAGGTCTTCTTTTTCAAAAAGCGGCCCCGGTCTGGCGAGACCGGGGCCGCTGTCCGCGGGTGCGCTTACAGTTTTTTAAAATCTGATACGTCCAGCACGAAGACTGTGGCTCCCCCAGCCTCCACCTGGATGGTGCTATAATTATAGTTCCAAATGGGCGCCCCGCCTATGGGATAGGGTGCGGCCACATCGATCTGGGTCCGCTTCGCACAGTTCTCCCGCAGGATCCCCATGACTTCCTCCACCCTGCTGTCCTCGACCCCGATCATCAGTGTGGTATTGCCCTCCCGCAAAAAGCCTCCGCTGCTAGCTAATTTTGTCACACCGATATTTTTTTCACTCAGAGCGCCGATGGCGGCATAGCTGTCCTTGTCCCGGATCACCGCAAAGATCATTTTCATAGGTTGCTCCTCCTGTACTTCTGTTTTTTCGATGCTTTTAAGACTAATATCCCTAGTCGCTCATGTAGTATATAACGATATTATACACCATTTTGAATCAAAACTTTATTAAGATTTCCTCTGGGATATTTGGCACACATTCAGGATATCCCCCTCTACCTGAAACTTTACCTCCAGACCTCCAAACTCCATGGTGTAGATCCGGTCCGGAGCCTGTTGATAAGAGGGCCTGGGGTCCTGGGCCAGCACCCCAGTCAGCGCGGGCAGCAGTCCTTCTGGAATCAGAGCCTTCCACCGCTCCGGGATATCCACCGCCAGGGACGCCTCCTTGGGTTGGCTGGCAAAGCCCCCCACCGCCTCCGGCTTACAGTCGGAATAGGGCAGGTAGGGCTTGATATCATAGATTGGGGTCCCATCCATCAGGTCAGCCCCCCTGACACGGAGGACGGGCCCCCGTTCCGTGTGCGGATCTATTCCCGCCAGCCGGACACAGCTTAGGCCGATAGGGTTTGGACGGAAGGGGGACCGGGTGGCAAAAACTCCCAATCGGCGGTTTCCCCCCAGTCTGGGCGGCCGGACAGTGGGCGTCCAGCCTTTGTCCCTGACCTCGGAAAAGTCCCAGATAAGCCAGATATGGGAAAATCCTTCCAGCCCCCGCAGCGCATTGAGGTCCCGAAACTGGGGTTCGAACACGACGTCCGCCTCCAACTCCTCCACCAGACCGCTCTGCCGAGGGATACCAAATTTTGTGTGGAACTGGCTCTCGATGTGGGCGATTACCGTCATCGCTCCGTTTTCCTCCACTCCATATCCCCTCCTCCGCCGTCCATTGTCCCCTCTATTATACAACAGGTCAGCCCCGATTTCATCCCCTGAAGCAAATTTGTTTTCGCCCCTAAAAGCCCTCCCGCAAGGAGTTCCGTCGCCCGCAGGCGATGGAATAAAATTTGATCCCGTCATTTCCGGCGACATACGCGTCGGAAATGACACTTCTCCCGCAAGGTGGGCCGACTTTTCCGCTGGGAGTGGAGGACCACCCTGTGTATGGCTTTTCTCGAAAAAGTGTCTTTGCCGCTTTTTCAACAGTTTCAAGCCCCCCTGGTCAAAGACCAGGGGGGCTTCCTTCAGACAGAAAAGGAGCTAATCTGTTCATGCCGGTCCATCAGCCCCTGCAGCTCCTGGGCGCTGATGGGTTCCTTGACCCGGACGGTCAAGGTATAGGCCACATCTCCATCTCCCGTCTTGTTCACGGCGCAGTTGCAGATACTGCCTCCCCGTTCTTGTAGAAGGCGGAAGA
Source organism: Flintibacter hominis (assembly GCF_014287965.1). NCBI lineage: Bacteria > Bacillati > Bacillota > Clostridia > Eubacteriales > Flintibacter > Flintibacter hominis. The sequence goes on from NZ_JACOPO010000002.1 coordinate 299,930, forward strand.
GATAGTCCCGAAATTCCAGGGAGTCCCGGAATCGCACCTTGATCTCCTGCATGGTGTAGGCGTCGTTTCCAAAGTGGAATCGGTGCATCAAAAATTGTTCCAACACAATAAGCAGCGTACCTGTGATGCCGATGATATACATACCCGCCCCTAGTGCCAGCCCCACGGCAGACGTGGTCCACAAACCCGCAGCGGTGGTCAGGCCCTTGATGGAAACCCCGGTGCGGAAAATAACTCCGGCCCCCAAAAATCCCACACCGCTGACTACCTGAGAGGCTATCCGCGACGCATCCGCCCCCTTCGTCCCGTAGAGATACACCCCGGCCTCCTGCACAAGATCCGCAAAACCATATTTGGAAACAATCATCATCAACGCCGCTCCGCAGGCGACCATACAGTGTGTGCGCACCCCGGCCTCCTTCAGCCTTTTGGACCGCTCAAAGCCAATTAAAATACCGCAGACGCTGGCCAACACGATACGGAGAAAAAACTCAGCTTCCAGTATGTAGGGGATCATGGACATATACTCCTCTCAAAAACCTCTTCAGCCGCACAGCAGCTGGATCAATGTATCCCAATCCAGGCCGGACACATAGGCCCCAAGGTCCACCCCGGTTAGAGGGGACAAGTCTTCTGGGATGAGCCGCCGTCCCCGGAACAGGTCTTCCAGGGAAGACAGCTCTTCCCTGCCAAAAAAGTCACCGGACAGTTTCAGGCATTGAATCCGGCCTTTCTCCATCGCCAGTTCAGCTGATATCTGACCGAAGGGGTAATACCCCTCCCTCCTGATATCACAGCGGGGAGACGCCCCGTAGTTCCACTCCCACGTCGCGTAGCGGCTGTCCCGCAAAATCTGGATTTCCGACAAATCTCCCTGGCTCAAGACGACTGGATGGGGTGCCGCCGCAAAGACTTGTTTCCGTAGCACCTCTTTGAAACGGGCCATAGTAATGGGGCGCTCCAGATGCTCGTTGATTGAGGTGACACGGCTGCGCACGGATTTGATGCTCTTGGAGCGAATCTTGCCCTCCTTCACCTGGAGCGCCCTGGTCAGAGTATCCCGGTCACAGTCCAGCAGGATACAGCCATGATGGAGCAGCCGCCCATTCCTGAAATACTGAGAACTGCCGGATATCTTTTTCCCATCAATGGTGATGTCATTCCGACCGGATGTCTCCGCCGCCACGCCCAGTTCCTTCAAGGCAGCCAGCAGAGGCTTTGTAAACACTTCAAAACGAAATGCTTCAGCCCGGTCTTCCTCCACGATAAATGTGTAGTTCAGATTCCCCAGATCATGATACACCGCGCCTCCGCCCGACAGGCGGCGGGCTACCCGGATTCCCCTCTCATCCACGAATGTCTGGTCAACTTCCTCCAGAGTATTCTGGTATTTTCCTACTATAACAGCTTTATCATTCTGCCACAGCAAAAAATAGTCCTTCATGGGATCCATATGGGTAAAAAAATAGTCCTCCAGCGCCAGATTGTAATAGGGATCTGTGCTGGTGCTTTCATAAAATTCCATAGCGCCGGCGACCTGCTTTCTAAAACAAAAATATTACTAATAATATTTCATTTTTATATTAGATAGTATAGAGTATACTTTCTATTTTGTCAATAGCACTCCGTTTTTTGCCTATATTTTTTATCAATTATTCAACTTTTAAAATTTTTGCTCCAGAAAATATTATTAATATATTTTATCCAATTCTTTTGCCAATCGCCGGGCCATTTCCCGATGCCCCTCAAGATTTGGGTGGATTCCATCCAAAAACAACTCATGGCGCACCTGCCCGGAAACGCTCAGGAAATCCGACGCAAAGTCTACCAGGACCAGCCCGGCACTGGCTGCAAAACGTCTGAGCCACTCATTGTAGGCCAAAATGCGTGGGGCACTCTGATAGAAGTCCACCACCCCCGTCCATTTCTCTGGAGCTTTGGACCAGTCTACCGGAAGCGGAATGCCAATTACCGGAAAAATTCCCTCCGCCTCCAGTTGGTGACAGATCGCGGTCATATTGCCTCTGGCCTGGCTGTCTGTCCCGGAAAAAAAGATATCGTTGCTGCCCCCCATCACCAAGACCCGGCAGTCTCCGCCGCATCGGCGTTCCTCCAGCGCCGGACCCAGGACATCCCGTTGCAGACGAACCAGCATTCCGCCGGTCGTATCACCACTGATCCCCCGGTTGACCACCGTCCACCCACACTCTCTCTGAACAAGAGAGGTCCAGCAGTCCCGGCGAGTTACTCCCGCTCCAAATGTCAGGCTGTCTCCCAGGCATATCAGTTTCCTCCGAATGCCGTCCCCGTTTCTCCCTAGATCTTTACCTATACCATACATCGAATTTTGCCTCCAAGTTTTAATAATATATTTTTCCATCTTCCCTTGACATCTCTGTATATTCCGTCTAAAATATTGATATTCAAAATATATTTTCCTGTTTTTTGCCAATTTTAGAGCAATTTTAAGTAATATCAAACTAATATTTTAATAGAATCGGAGGTCAACTATGCGAGACATTTACTTATCTACTTACTGCGTGGCCTTTCAAGACTACCCCTGGCTGGCGGAGTGCATCCGTACCTTCCCAGACTTCCCTGTAGGTGTAGAATTTGCCACCAGCTGGACCACACCCAATTTTGACGAAAATCTGGTCCGTCAGATCCCAGTCTTCTCCCATCTGCCTATTACCCTCCACGCCCCTTTTGTGGAGGAGTGCACCATCCCCGGCAGCCCAGAGGAGCAATTCATGGAAAAGGAGTACAACAAGGCTTGTCGCCTCTATCATCAATTCCACGCTACCTCCATGGTTATGCATACCCACGAGGGTAGCTTTCCCGCCCAGGAGGGGGACCGCTGGCGAGCCCGCTCTCTGGAGGTCTTGCTGGACTGGACCCGCCGCATGATAGACGAGGGCATCCACGTAACAGTGGAAAATGTGGGCTATCCCAAAAAGAACAGCGTCCTTTTTGACCAGGAGCAGTTCGTAGCTCTTTTTGACCGTCTCCCCCAGGAGGTCGGCTGTCTGATCGATACCGGTCACGCCATGCTCAACCGCTGGGATATTCCCGCCCTTATCCGCCGAATGGGGACCCGCATCAAAGGATACCACCTCAACAACAACGACGGCTTCCACGACAGCCACTACCCTATTTACGACCCAGAGGGCTTCTGTTCCCATCAGGAGATGGACGACATTCTCCGCGCCATCGCCCAATATACACCTCAGGCCCACCTAGTGCTGGAATACGCCCCCGACGGGAGGGCAACCACGCCTGTCATCCACTCCGACATCCGCCGAGTGGTTCAAATCACAGAGTCCCTGTAGCAGCTGTACTCCCTCACAAATATTGCGCGCCCCGGCATCCGGCCTCTCAGGCCGGCTTTGCCGGGGCGCATATTTTGTGTCCGCTTCCTGTCACTTTAACACCAGCCGGCTCTGGGCAGGAGGAGGAGCCGTGGTCCCACGGGCCACCAGCTGAGGATGGCACTCCACCTTGTACCGCGGCACTGTGCCGGCCGCCCCAGCTCCCCCCGGAGGCATTTTGAGCTTTTGCAGCAGCACTTCCACCGCGCTCCGGGCCAACATCTCAGTGTGCTGATCCACTGTGGTCAACGATACACCGGTCAGCCGGGAATAAAATAAATTATCAAACCCCAGCACCGATACATCTTCTGGCACAGAAATGCCCCTCTCTCGAAGGGAGTCAATCACTCCGTATGCTAGCATATCATTGATACAGACAATGGCGGTGACTCCCTGGTCGTACAGCTTCTCGTTCTGGGCCAGCAAGTAACCCGCGTGGTAATCATTGAGCCGTTCGGCCAGGTTGTCCGCCTCCGAATTGTTTTCAATACATAAGACCAGGTCATTGTCGGGCAGATGCTGTGCGAAATAGGCTTTCAGCCCGTTCAGCCGCTCCGTCCGAGCAGTGTTCCGTTTCAGAGGGCTGGTAAGTACAGCGATGCGCTGATGGCCCAGCGCATGGAGGTGTTCAGCAGCCAACCGGCCCGCCAGACAGTTATTCAGCTCTATGATATCTGTTTCCAGATTAGAGATGCGGTCACAAATGGTAACTACCGGTATCTTAGCTGACACCTCAGCAAAGGCAGCCGGATTATCCGGCGGCGACAGCAGGATAACTCCGGGATAGTTATTGCTGACCGCCATCTCCATATACAGCTTTTCCGACTCCGTATCGTGGTAAGTGCAACAGGAGACCACCTTATACCCCTGGGCGTAACACACGTCCTCGATGCTGCTGAGCATGGCTGTGTAATACGGGTTGGTCACGTTTGCCATCAGCACCATAACGGTCTTGGGCCGAGGCCCCTGCGTAATGGGACGTTTCGCCTTATAGTTCAACTGGGCAGCAGCGGCATAGACCCGGTTGACAGTTTCCTGGGAAAAGGAGGCACTGCCGCTCTGGTTCAGAATCAGAGAAACCGTGGTCTGGGAAACTCCAGCTAAACGCGCCACGTCGTGCATGGTAACGGTAACCCTTTTCATTGTTCAACACCTTGCTCAGCTTTTCAGAATACCACCGCCCAGCAGAGGAGCAGGGAACCCCCTCCGCTGGCCGATGGTAATATTTTATCACAAATTCCAGCCTCTGTATAGTTTTTATGTGCGATACCTTTCGGTTTTGTTCTTTTTATGGTCAATACGGTCATCTAACGCAGGAAGCAGTCCATAGCCTTACCATCCGCCTGAGGCAGTTCCACCCCCAGAAGCTTGGCGTAGGTGGGCGCCTCATCTACCACCAGCCCCCGCTCCAGCGTAGTCCTCTCCCGAAAATCAGGTCCCTTTGCCACAAAAACGGGCTGCGCTCCCAGGTCCGGGAGGTATCCGTGGGTAGCCCGGCCGAAGCGGTAATCGTTCACGTCGAAGTTCTGCACCAGCGGACGCACCGCCTTGTCTCCAAAGGAGGTATAGCCGTCGCTCTCGATCACGAAGCTGAAGCCGCCGTAAAGATGCTCCTCATCTCGTGCTTCCTCGGCTGTGAACAGTCTGCCGATCCCATAAACTCCCTCCTGCCGCAGCTCCTCCAGGCACTGATAGACGGCCTGTTTCAACGCCTGGTCCTCCGGATCCCGGAGATAGACATTGGAGGACATGGCATTGGAGAAGCAGTAGGCGCGCCAGTCCACTACGTTGCCCTGTTTGTCCACATCGATAAAGCCACGATCAGCCAGCAGCACATTCAAATTGATAGCCCGGCAGATATCCCTCTGTCCATGGTCACTGACCAGAACCAAGTTGGTTTCCTCGGCTACACCGGCAATCCGGCACGCCTCCATCAGCTCCCCGATATACCGGTCCAGATTGGCCCGAGCCTCGTCCAAATAGGAGCTAAACACCCCGTGGGCATGGCGATAAGTATCAAAGGTGCCCGTGTGAACAAATATCACCTCAGGGGCATGTTGACGAATCACATCGCTGGCCACATGGATGATGAAGTCGTCCACCGTGGGCCACTGCATGAAATTCTTTTTGCCGCCTTTTTCATAGCCAGCGGGCAGGTACCTCTTATTCGCCTCTATGATGTCCAGCATAGCAGGGCTGGAACCCGCGTCGGCGAAGCTGCTGCGCAATGTGTCTCCAGGATGGGGCATCCAGTATTCAGCCATCAGCCAATCCACATTCTTGTTCCCAGCGGTAACAGGCCAGGAGATGGCGCCTGTGGTATACCCGGCTTTTTTTGCCGCCTGGAAGATGTCCTCCACCTGGATGGCGTCGCTGAACCACAGCCAGTTGTCATCCTTGTTGGTGGTGGTAAAGGAAAAGTTGCTGGTGACACCGTGCTTTCCCACATAGCATCCGGTCATCATGGACACATGGGCCGGATAAGTCACAGAGGGATATATGGTACGCATACCTCCCGTGACCTCACAGCCTCCCGCCAAAAATTTCTGAAAATTAGGCAGCCTCCGCAGGGCGTCTACGTCCTCACATACCATAGCGTCTACGGAGTAGACTAAAATACGTTTTTTCATTGCAGCATCTCCTTATTTGCGTACTCCGCTCCCGCCCGCCGGCAGGCCAGAGTCCTATCGGCTCAACGCCTTTTGCACCGCCCGGGCCCAGCCATCCAGCCGTTCCAGGCGCTCCTTCTGTTCCATCCGCGGCCGGAACAGCTGTGTCCGCCGAAGCCGTTCCAGCTCCGGCAGGTCATACAGTCCCATAGCCAGTCCAGCCATTTGTCCCGCGCCCACGGCTACCAGCTCCTCATACTTTCCAAGGACAACAGGGCGGTCCATAATGTCACTCTGAAATTGCGTCAGATAGCGATTTTTCGTAGGCCCCCCAGCCATCCGCACCTGACTGGCAGGCGCGCCCATATCCCGCTCCATGGCTCTCACGATATCGGCCACTTGGTATCCAATGCTCTCTATCCCAGCTCTGACCAGCTCCGCCCGCCCGGTCAGCCGGCTCATCCCCACAAAGCAGGCAGAGGCGCCATCGTCCCAGTAGGGCGCTCCGATCCCCGTGAAGGCAGGTACCAGATAGGTATGGTCACCTGGGTCAGCCCGACAGGCCAGCGCCTCGGTTTCCTCTGGGCAGGACACCAGCTCCAGACCGTCCTTCAGCCAGGTGGTGACCGCTCCAGCATAGTTCACCACACCCTCCAGAGCGTATACAGTCTTTCCATTCATCCGCCAGGCCACCGTGGTATTGAGTCCATTCTGGGACTCCAGCGGTTCTTCTCCAATATTCATCAGTACGCAGGTGCCTGTTCCGTGACCCGCCATGCAGTCCCCCCGCTCCACGCATCCGTGTCCAAAAAGGGAGGCATGGGAGTCCCCGATAGCACTTCGGATCGGCACCGGATGGTCCAGCAGTCCTCCCAAATCTGTCTGTCCATATTCCCCATCAGAGCCGCACACCTGGGGCAGCACTGACATGGGGATATCAAATATCCGGCACAGCTCCGGATCCCACTCCATGGTATGGATATTAAACAGCTGGGTGCGGGAGGCGTTGCTGCAATCCGTTTTGTGGACTTTTCCTCCGGTGAGCTGCCAGATCGTCCAAGTATCCATGGTGCCGATGCAGAGCTGTCCCCGTTCAGCCTTCTCTCTGGCCCCAGGCACATGTTCCAGCGCCCAAGCCACCTTCCCGGCAGAGAAAAAGGGGGAGGGGACCAGCCCGGTACGCCGCTGAATTTCCGGATAATCGCCTCGTTCCTGGATATGGCGGCACAGCTCCGCCGCTCGGTTACACTGCCAGACGATAGACTCACACACCGGCCTGCCTGTATCCCGCTCCCACAGGGCCACGCTCTCCCGCTGATTGGTGACCGCCACGCCGGCCAGCCGCCGGGAATCAATCCCGCTGTCCCGTACCGCCGCCTGAGCAACCCGAATAATATTTTCCGCGATCTCCTGGGCATCGTGCCCCACCCATCCCTGGGCGCTGATTAACTGCCGGTGGGGCAGGTCCCGGCGCAGGACGAACTGGCCCTGGCCATCCAGCAGGATCGCTTTGGTCCCCTGGGTGCTCTGGTCAATCGACAAAATATAGCCTCGTTCCATAGAGATCCTCCTTTCCCGCTCCTTTCACAATTTTATTCCTGGGGAAAAATCAGTTCATTGATAGCCGGCCACACCAGCGCTACGGAGAGGGCGGCAGCAGCGGCCAAAAGCAGCATGGCCCACGGCAATACAGAAATGGGATAAAGCAGCAGGAACACACAAAGCGACCCGTACACCGCCCCCATAGCCAACAGCGTACGGGGGAGCCGGGCGAAGGACAGCAGCGCAGCGTCCCACAGCGCTGAAAAGAACGGTATGCTACTGTCCGCCAGCAGAGGGACCAGATATACGCCCGTCATTGCCGCCAAAAACAGCGACAGGGATATAAAGAGCCAAAGCATTGTCCGTCCCGCTCCATCCAACTGTCCAGCTACGCTGGCGCTCCAAAGGATAATCAGCAGGTACAGTCCTACCACCGCTTCCAGCTGGATGCCCCGCCAGAATTTGGCTTTAAATACATACCAAAAGTCTACCCAGCAGCTCGAATTTCCCCGGTCATCAGCCCGTCTGGTCAGCACCCCATTCATGGCCAGCAGCGCCGGTCCTACTGTGAGCAGCGGCAGAGAAAAGGCCGTGAATAGGAGATTGGCCAGCAGCAGAGCCTTCCACTCCTCCAGAAAAAGCCGTTTAAGCAGTTCCGTTGTCTGTCCCATGTATGCCTCCCAATGTATGGACGGTCAAGAGATCACGATGTGTCCCTCCGAAGGGGCATCCGGCAGGACCGCCACATCTCTTATTTTCTGGATCTGGACATCATACACGCCGTCGCCGGCAGTGGATACCCGGATTGCTCCGTCTGTGCTGTTGTAGAATACCTCGGCCCCACCGGCTATATACCGCATTGCCACTGTCCGGCTGGCCACGCTGTCGAACATCCCCACCGCGATCTTGGGAGACATGGCCTGAACGAAGTCCTTGCCGTTGGAGGTATCCTTGCCGTGGTGGTTCATTTTTACCACATCGCTAGCAATATCCTGCCCATACCTCTCTGTCAGCGCCTGTTCCCCAGTAATGTACAGGTCGCCGCTAGTCCAAAAGCTAGACTGACCATAGGTCAGACGCATGGCAATCGAACCGTCATTGGCGTCCAGATAGCCGCCGGCCACCTCCTCCGTATCCCCCGGAGTCGGACCAAACACCTGGACTTGGACTTCCTCCCCCAAAGAGAAGGCGTCCCCCGCCTCTAAAACTTCACAGGGCAGGGACAGTTCTTCTATCTTTTCCATCATGGCTCGGTAGGTCCCGCTGTCATATTCATGCCCATTGACATAGACCTGCCCGATTTCAAAATTGTCTGCTACTGTGACAAACCCTCCCACATGGTCCGCATGCGGATGAGAGAGGACCAGAACGTCGATCTTATCTACACCCATAGCCAGCAATTGGTTTGTCACCTCCTGCCCTCCAGGTACATTTCCACAGTCCACCAGCATCACCATCCCATCCGGCGAAGTATAGACCGCGCTGTCGCCGGTGGTGACCGCCTCCTTACCCGTTCCGTAGATCGTCTGTAGATAAAGGTAGCGGGCGGTCAATTTCCCTTGGTCTTGGCTGGTGTCAAAAACCAGATCAAAGTAATCCTCCGGCTGGGAAATTTCTCCCTCTTTCAAAGCCGAGGAGCCAGAAGCGGAGTCCCCTGGTCCTGACGCGGACACAGATGTGCCGCTCTGACCGCCGCTGATATCCCCTGGCTCTCCCGCACACGCGGTCAGCATCGCTAGCGCCAGAAGGGAAGTCCAGAAAAGTTTATGTTTCATGACCAAGTTCCCCCTTTATCATTGGAAAAGGGGGGCAGGGCCTGGCCCTGCCCCCACATGGGAAGTTATGCTATACCTGGAACACCGTCCGCTCAGGGATTGGACATATTGTATAGGTCAATCGCTTCCTGGATGGTCTCCTCAGCAGTCTTGATGACGTCGTCGATGTTAGCCTTAGGATCGCTGGACACGGTTTCGATGGCCAGCTTGTTAGCCACCTTCATCTCGTTGGAGATGGGGATATAGGGGTTGGTAGCGGAGTCGTCAGAGGCGGCCAGGGACTCGTACACGCCGGTAACGGCGGGGAAGGTGTTGGCCACATAGTCGTTATAAGTATCGCTGGTATAGGACTCCTGGTTGGGAGCCAGATAGCCGGTGGCGACAGCAAAGGAAGCGGCCTGCTCGCCGGTGCTGGCGAACTTGATAAATTCATAGGCGCCCTGCTGTTCAGCGGTGTCGCCGGTGTTGCAGATCCACAGGCCGGTGCCGCCGGCGGGCTCGCCGGAATTCATGCCGGCCTCAGTGGCAGAGATCATGGGGATGATTCCCACTTCAAAAGCGCCGTTGGCAGCGTCCAGAATCTTGGTGGTCATAGAAACCACGCCCATGAACATGGCGCAGTCGCCGGAAGCCATCTGGGGAATAACCTCAGCCTGGTAGTCAGAACCGTAGGCCACACACAGCTTTTCCGCGTGGAGCTTCTGATACACGTCCAGCATATTGTAGATGGCGTCGTGTACTTTGGCATCCTTGGTGTACAGACACTCGGTGATCCGCTCGCTGCCCAGGCCGTTGTTGTTGTTATATGCCTGCAGGCCCTCACGGCCCAGAGCGGCGTTGAAGTAGAAGCCATCGGGATGGAAGCCGACGCCGTAGGTGGTATAACCGCCCTCGACCAGTTTGACGCAGGCGTCATAGAGATCGTTGAAGCTCTTGATCTCCTTGGGATCGATGCCGGCCTCAGCCAGCATATCGGCGTTATAGTAAATGCCGGGATAGCTGTAGCCCACGGGGTAACCGACCTGGTTGCCCTCGTTGTCGCAGTAAGCGGTGCGGATGGCTTCCCAGGTGCTCTCCAGCTCAGGCCAGCCGTTGGTATCGGCGTCGATAAAGCCCTGGAGCGGGACACAGTATTCAGCCGTGGCGTACATAGCTACGTTCTCCACAGGACCAGAGAACATGGAGGGCAGATCGGCCTGGGCGGTAGAGCCCAGCTTGGCGTTCAGCTCGGTCTGATTGCCCTGATACTCGATGGTCACATGATAGGCGTCCTGGCTCTCATTGAAGGCGTCAATCACCTTCTGCAGGTGGTCCACGTTGGCCTGGCCAAAGGCGGTCCACCACAGAACCTCGACAGGCTCGCCGGAGGTGGAGGGGGTGCTGGCGCTGGTGCCCGCGCCGGAAGACGCGCTGCCCTTGCTGTCGTCGGGCTTGTCTTTGCCGCCGCAGGCCGCCAAGCTCATAGTCATGGCAAGCGCAAGAACAATGGATAAGACCTTTTTCATACTAATGCTCCTTTTCCAATTTTTTATAAAAAGCCTCTTTGCTTTTTACAACATCAGGATAGGCCTCAGCCCTTCAGGCCGCCGGCTGTCATGCCCTTGATAATGTAATCCTGACCCAAAATATAGATTAGGACCGAGGGAATGATAGCTACCACGGCGCCGGCCAGAATATGTCCGTAGTTCACCACATCGGCTGTGACTAGATAGGAGATTCCAATCTGGATGGTCCGCATCTCGTCCCGGCTGGTGACCAGCATAGGCCAGAAATACTGGTTGTAGATCTGGACGAACAGATAGATCGCCAACGAGGAAATGGTAGGGATGGACAGGGGCATAGCCACACGGAAGAGAAATCCCATGTCACCGCAGCCATCCAGAATAGCGGCCTCCTTATAATCTTTGGGCAGGGTCATAAAATACTGCCGCATTAGGAAAATAGCGGTGCCCGAAATGAGGGAGGGCAGGACCAAACCGATATAGGTGTCAATCAGGTCCATGTTCTGAATGGTAACATAGTTGGTGATGACCACCACCTCGCCAGGGATCATCGTCGTCATCAAAATCAGGGTAAACAGCAGGTTTTTCCCAGGGAATTTGAAGAACACGAAGCCGTAGGCTGCCAGACAGGAGATTATGACTTGGGCCACGATACACACCAAGCATACCACGGCAGAGTTTTTCAGATAGTGAAGAATGGGGATCTGCCGAAAAACCTGAGCATAGCTCTCCAGGGTGGGGTTGGCTGTGATCAGCTTCAGGGGATAGGTCATCAGCTCCTGATCCGTCTGCAGCGAGAAGCATACGCCGACAATCAGCGGAGAAATGAACAAAATACCGATGATCGTCTTGAGAGCAAAGGAGGATATCTCTCCCGCTATTTTCTTCTGATGGGGCGTAATCATTGGTAATGCACCACCTTTTTCTCCAGGGCGAACTGGATCCTGGTGAACAGGAAGATCAGCCCAAACAGGAACAGGGCCTGCACGCAGGCCGTTTCAAATCGACCGTTAATAATGGCGTTCTCGTATATGTAGTAGATTAGTGTCTTCGTCTGGTTAGCCGGACCGCCCTGGGTCAGCAGTCTGATCTGAGCAAAGCTCTTGAACGAGCTGCCGATGTTCAGAAACAGGACAAAGAAAATCTGAGGAGAGGCCATTGGAATAATAATATCCTTAATTCGGCGGAAAGGGCCGGCCCCGTCCAGCAGGGCACTCTCCAGCAGGTCCTCAGGCACATTCCGAAAGCCTACCAACAGGAAGATGAAACTCACGCCAATATGCATCCAGATTGTCATAGCGCAGACCGCCCAGATGGCATGGGGCATCTCGTTTGTCCAGGCGATCTCCGTACCCAGAATATTATTCAGCAGGCCGTTCTTCTGGCGGTAGATAAACAAGAAGATAGCGGCAGCCGGGGAGGAGGCGATGGCCATGGGCAAGGCGTACATGGTCTGGTAGACCTTGGAAAAACGGACCTTTTTAGTCGCCATCAGGGCAAAAATCATGGCGACAATAAAGGTAAAAAACAGGTTGATAGCGGCCATCTTCAAGGTAACGGCCACCACATCCCAGAAGGAGTCCTTGGTCAGCACTCGAATCCAGTTGTCCGGACCAACCCACTGGGTAAAGTTACCCTGCTTATTGGTCAGCGCGAAGGACAGTACAATAGTCTTGATAAAGGGATAAAAGGTAAACAGCGTGAACAGGGCCATAGCAGGAAAGATCAGTACATAGGGCAGCGGTTTGACCCGTCCCAGGCGCCGTTCCTTCCCCGGTTCCCTTTGGAGTTTGCTCAAAATTTTCACCCTTCCTCTGTTCGCTCAAAGCATCAAACGGTCATCCACCCGGCCTCAGGCCAGGATGGGATAAGGGCACGGGGGAGAGAACAGTTCAAGGGCCATACGGTCCCGGAAGCCCCGCATAGGGGTAAAGGTAAACCGCTCCACCACCCGCTGGTCCTCGGGCAGCCGAGGAACAGAGACGGTCAGGACACGTTTCCCCTGATACCGAAACACATGAGCCGCATATCCGAACAGTTGTTCAGTATAACCCTTGCCCTGAAGCTCTGGCAGGACAAACATGGTCCTGACATGGCCGCAGTCCTCAGGAGTCTCCTCCTCGTTTTCCATCCAGACAAAGCCCACAGGGCGGCCCTTTAGGCGGCAGACAGCCAAATAATCCGGATTGTAGGCCGTCAGCTCTCTGGCCCGTGCCAGCCACTCCGCTTCGTCAAAGGGCACTTCCGCTCCCTCTGTCTGCCGGGCGTGGGCTCTGGCCAGTTCCTCCAGGACCTGACTCTCCTTGTCTAAGTCCACCGGGTCCACAGCCATATTGATGTCGGCTCCCGCTACGCCGCTCCAGGCCCGCCGCAGTTCCGGCGGGAGGTGGGAGCCGTCATTCATGTACTCCACAGAGAAATTGCCCTCCCGGTCTACATGAATCAGGCTGACCGAGGTGTTGTCCCCATGGCCTACCACTTTCACATCAGACATGGGCCGCCCCATCATAGCGCATAGGCCAGCCTTGATGGTACAGGAGTGGGATACGCACAGGGCATTCCCGTCCCCCACTTCCCGGGCAATGCGCCGCAGGCCGAACAGCAGACGGTCTGCCACCTGCTGAAAGGTACTGGCCCCCGGAGTAGTATTGGCCCAGGGGTGCTCATCCCAATCTTTGCTTTCTTTGGGATATTCCTTGGCAATATTGCCCCAGGCCATATCCTCCCAGACACCAGTGGTGACTTCCCGCAGGTGGATCCTCACTCGGATGGGCAGCCCTCGCTCCTTGGCGATGGGCTCCACTGTCATGATAGAACGGAAGGCGTCGCTAGAATAGATGCCGTCGATAGGGATATCCCGAAAACGGCGGCGAAGCATCTCATTTTGCAGATAGCCCTTCGTGGTGACCAGAGCGTCCGTCTGTGCCTGAGTCCGCCGGCAGGCGTTTCCTTCTGACTCGCAGTGCCGGACCAAGTAAATGTTTGCCATTCCAGATTCTCCCTCCATTCCGCCTCGTTACTATTAGTAAAATTTTAACGATTTCTTTTAAGAATTTTCAATTTTATTTTACACATATTTTATTACTTAGTCAAGATTTTTTGTTTAATTCTTGTAAAAATTGTGTAAAATATCTCCTTAAATGTTTTTTAATATTATTAATATTACATATAAAGGCCGCCGTTTATATTCATGGCATCACCAGTCACATAGCTGGACAGGTCGCTGGCGTAGAACAGCACCGCGTTAGCAATGTCCTCGGCAGTGCCGTACCGGCCCAGGGGGATATAGGTCTTGGGGTTCTTCTGGGACCAGGAGAGCGTTTTGCCCATCGGCGTCAGGATATTGCCAGGACACACAGCGTTGGAGGTAATGTTGTATGCGGCGCCATGAAGCGCAAAGCATTTGCTCAGGTTCAGGATGCCGGCCTTGGCCGCCGCATAGGAGGCGTCAGAACTTCGGCCGCCCCGCAGCGCCGCCAGAGAGGACATATGGACGAGCTTGCCGTAATTCTGCTCCTTCATGATGGCAAATACCGCCTGGGTGCAGAAGAACATAGCCTTCAGGTCAATGTTCATCATCTTGTCCCAGCTCTCCAGACTGATCTCCTCTATAGGTGTGGAGCCGGTAATGCCGGCGTTGTTGACCCACACATCGATCCGGCCGAACAGCCCCTTGATCTCCTCAACCTTCTCCTTGATATGGTCAAAGTCCGCCACGTTGAACAGCACACACTTGGCCTGCCCCCCCTGGGCGATGATGTCGTCCACCACCCTCTGGGCCGTTTCCATATTGATGTCAGTAATGACCACCTTGGCCCCAAACTCCGCCAGGCGGCGGGCAATCGCCTCGCCAATTCCCCGGCCGGAGCCGGTGACCACGGCCACCTTATCTCGCATAAACATATGGTCCATTGACCCGATCTCCTTTCCTGTCGGGCAGGCGGGGTCATCGCCGCGCCCGCCCCTCCGAAGGGCGGCAGGAGGCCGCCCTTCGGGTCCGTTAAGCCTTATGAACCGCGGCTCCGAAGGCGTCCAGAGCGGCCTCCCGCACCATCTCCGCCAGAGAGGGGTGGGCCACTACCATCCGTTCCCACTCCTCCAGAGTCAGCTTTTTGTCTACCGCCAGGGCCCCAAAGGCAATCAGCTCAGAGGCATTTTCCCCGACGATGGTAACGCCCAGAGTCTGCTTGGTGGCCTTATCCGCCACCACGAACACCCGTCCGGAGGCTCCCTCCGCCAGTGCCATACCATTAGCGGAGTAGTCAAAGGTACCCAGAGCCGGATCAAAGCCGGCCTCTTTGGCACTGTCCGTATTCAGTCCCACAGAGGCAAAGCAGGGATTCGTATAGACGCAGCTGGGCACAGGTGCCCGGTCTTTGGGCGCCTTGCCTGTCAAGATATGGGTCAGAGCCGCTTCGCCCTCGGCGTAAGCCGCATGGGCCAGCTGGATCCCTCCCGCTACATCCCCGATGGCGTATACGCCCTTCAAATTTGTGCGCTGGGCGCCGTCTACCAGGATGTGCTTCTTCTCGCTCAACTTCAGTCCCAGGGCCTCCGCGTCGATCCCGGACAGATTGGGGCGTCGTCCCACCGCCATCAGCACCTGATCCGCTTCTACGCTGTCCTGCTTTCCGTCCAGCTCATAGACCGCCCGCAGGGCGCCGTTTCCTTTCTCTACCCGCAGCATCTTAGCCCCGGTGAGAATACGGATCCCCTGCTTTTTCAGCGCAGATACCACCATATTGGCAGCTTCCTTCTGATCCCGGGGCAGCAGACTGGGCAGCATCTCAATAATCGTGATCTCAGTGCCGTAGCAGGCAAAGGCGCTGGCCAGTTCCAACCCGATGACACCGCCGCCCATCACCACCATACGGCGGGGCAGCCGCTCCAGATTCAGCGCTCCGGTGCTGTCAATCGTCAGCTCATGGCCGGGGATGGGCACCGTCATGGGGACCGAGCCGGTGGCGATCACCACATTTTTCCCCTTGTACTCCTGTCCGCCGCAGCGGACCACCCGGTTTTTCTCCAGACTGGCCTCGCCGTTTATCACGGTGACGCCGCACTTTTTCAGCAGAAACTGTACGCCGCCCACCAGCTTGGCCGTCACTTCCCCTTTGCCCTTCTGAATCTTGCGGAAGCTGAAAGAACCGGCATCCCGGAAAATCTCCCTGTCTACCAGCGAGCGGACCTTTTCCATGGCGTTGGCCTTGTCCACCAGGTATTTAGTAGGGATGCAGCCCACGTTCAGGCAGGTCCCACCCAGATGCTCCTTTTCAAACAGGGCTACCTTCTGCCCCTTTTTAGCCGCGGCGATGGCTAAAGAGTATCCCCCCGGGCCGCCGCCCAGCACCAAAATATCAAACGTTTCCACAGCGAATTCCTCCTCAGCCCAGCATCAGGGCAGGATTCTCCATCAGCAGCTTCAGCTCACGCAGGAACTGGGCTCCATAAGCTCCGTCAATGATCCGGTGATCGAAGGACCCGGTCACGCTCATCATATGGACGGGCTGGAACTGCTGTCCGTCCCAAACGGGCTGCACAGCGATCCGTCCCACCGCCAGGATACAGCTCTCCGGCGGATTAACGATGGCAATAAACTGATCCACGTCAAACATACCCAGATTGGAGATGGTAATGCTGCCACATCCCATGTCCGAGGGGGCCAGTTTGCTGTCCCGGGCCTTTTTCACCACCTGGCGGTACTTGTCCGCAATCTCCTCCAGCCCCATTGTGTCAATTCCCTTTACTACAGGGACCAGCAGAGCGCCCTCCAGACCCACGGCCAGACCCACATTGGTATGGCGGTAGACCCGGACCTCGCCGCCCTCGCAGCGGGCGTTGACCAGAGGGAACTTTCGGGAGGCCACGGCGATGGCTTTGGCCATAATGTCGTTGTAGGATAGCTTGACGCCCCGCTTCTCCTGATAGCTCTGCTTGAGGGCCATGCAGGCCTCCATATTGATATTTACCGTACACTGCCAAGCCGGGATGTTCTGGACGGACTCCAGCATCCGGCGGCCGATGACCTCCCGGGTCTTGGTCATGGGCAGGACCTCATATTCCGCCTCGGCGGGCGCAGCAGCCGGAGCGGGCAGGGCCCGCTCCGCCGCCAGAGCCGCCGCCTGGGCTGCACGCACATCCTTACGGGTAAGCATCACCCCATTGGCCGGAGTCAGACCGGCCAGCTCCACACCCAGCTCCCGGGCCAGCATTTTGGCGTTGGGCATAGCGGGCCACAGGGCCTTGGCTACAGCGGGAGCAGCGGGACGAGGGGCGGGAGCAGCGCCCTTGATGATGGGGATATATTCCTCCTCATCCAGAACGCCGGCGGCAGGAGCGGCAGGGGCGGCTGGTGCCTGAACCGCAGGAGCGGCAGCAGGACGGGGGGCAGCGGCTCCGCTCCCGATCATCATCAGCACATCCCCGGAGGTAACATCGTCCCCCTCCTTGACCAGGATCTCCAGTACGGTGCCGGCCAGGTAACTCTCTACCGGCAGCACCGCCTTGTCTGTTTCCGCCTCCACCAGAGTATCGCCCCGTTTGACCTTGTCGCCCACCTTGACCAGTACGCTGGTGATCCGGGCCGCGTCGGTGGTCTGGCCGGCGGAGGGCATTTTGATGGGCTGGCCGCCGGCCGCCGACGCCGGCTTCTCCGGTTCGGGCCGGGCCGCCTGAACCACAGGAGCGGCAGGGGCGGATTCCCCGCTCCGGACATAGCTCTTCCGATCCTCCTCAGAGCCCACGGCTACCAATACATCTCCGGCGTGGACATCGTCGCCCTCCGCGACCAGAACATCCAGCACGACGCCGGCAGCATAGCTCTCTACCGGCAGGATCGCCTTATCAGTTTCCGCCTCTACCAGAATATCGCCCCGCTTCACCGGATCTCCCGCCTTTACCTTGACGCTGGTAATCCGGGCTTCATCGGTGGTCTGTCCGGCAGAGGGCATTTTGATCTGCTGTACCATAGTTCGGTCCCTCCCGATCACAGCCTGGCCAGTTTGCGCGCGCCCTCAATGATGCGCTGGGTAGAGGGGATCACAAACTGCTCCAGCGGCGGAGAGAAGGGGGTAGGCGTATCTGTGGCGCCCAGGCGGACAATAGGCGCATCCAGCAGGGTGATGGCGTTCTCAGCTACATAGGAGCCCAGTTGAGCGCCCCAGCCGCAGTTGTAGTGGTCCTCGTGGACGATCATCAGCTTTCCGGTCTTCTCCAGCGAGGCCAGCACCGTATCATAGTCGAAGGGGACCAGGCTGCGGGGGTCGATAATCTCACAGCTGATGCCCTCCTTCTCCAGCTCTTCCGCAGCCTCCATCGTCCGATACCACATCAGCAGGTTGGCCACGATGGTTACATCCTTGCCCTCCCGGCGGATGGCCGCCTTTCCAAAGGGAACGGTGTAATCTCCCTCGGGCACCTCGCCGGCGGAGCTGAGCTGGCCGGCCTCCTTTCGGGAGCCTCCGTACAGCAGCTTGTGCTCGAATACCAGCACCGGGTTGTTGTCCCGGATGGCCTGCTTCATCATGCCCTTGGCATCATAGGCGGTAGAGGGGCAGATGACCTTCAGTCCGGGCACATGAGTAAAATAGCTCTCCAGGCTTTGGGCGTGCTGGGCACCGCGGTTGGTGGCGCCGCAGGGGGCCCGCATGACCATCGGCACAGACACCTGACCGTTGGACATATAGCGCATCTTGGCCGCCTGATTGACCAGCTGATCCATCATGCAGAACAGGAAATCGCCATACTGCAGGTCGGCCACCGGGCGCATCCCCGCCATAGCCGCGCCGACACACACGCCGGAAATCATGATCTCCGCGATGGGCGTGTTGATGACCCGAGCCTCGCCAATGGGCACCGGCGTGCCGCCGAAGCCCTTATCGTCAGCGGATCTCACATTAGCGCCGAACTCGTCAGCCAGCCCCTTCGTAACGGTAAAGGCGCCGCCCATACCTCCGGGGATATCCTCGTCCTCACCGATGCAGAATACGGTGGGATCTCTTCTCATTTCTTCCGCAATGGCGCTCTTGAGCGCGTCAGCGATAGACATCACAGCCATCACTCATCATCCTCCTTAAACACGTTGATCAGAGCGTCCTCGTTGGCCGGGAAGGGCGCCTGCTTGGCGTATTCCACCGCGTCCTCGATCTCCTGCTCGATAGCCGCCTCTTCTTTTTGCAGTTCCTCCTCCGTGATCACGCCGTGTTCCAGGATCTTCTTCCGGAACAGAACCACAGGGTCCTTGGCAAACCACTCGGCCTCCTCCTCCTTGGGGCGGTAGCCGCAGGCGTCGTTTCGGGAGTGTCCGCCGTGGCGGTAGGTCTTCAGCTCCAGGATAGTAGGACCCTCCCCAGCCCGAGCCCGAGCAATGGCCCGCGTAGCAGCCTCGTTGACAGCCAGCACGTCGTTGCCATCTACCACCTCGCTGGGAATGCCGTAGATGGCGGCCCGGTCGGCGGCCACGTTCTCCTGCAGGCAGGTCAGGCTGATTGAGGTGGTGGCAGAGTACAGGTTGTTCTCGCACACAAAGATCACCGGCAGCTTCCACAGGCCGGCCACATTCATCGTTTCATGGTAGGAGCCCTCATTGCTGGCCCCGTCGCCAAAGAAGCAGACCACCACATTGTTCTTCTTCTGCATCTTAAAGGCCAGAGCGACACCCGCCGCGATGGGCAGGTTTCCGCCAACGATGGCGTTGGCCACCATAGCGCCCACAGAGATGTCGCCGGTGTGCATAGCGCCGCCCTTGCCGCCGCAGCAGCCCTCGGCCTTGCCGAACATCTCACACATCATGGCCTTGACGCTGATACCCTTGGCGATATCATGGCCGGCGGGCCGATGGGTGGAGGCCATCCAGTCCTCATGGCTCAAATCGTAGAGCATACCGACGGCGCTGGCCTCCTCGCCAGTGCTCTGGTGGATGGTGCCGGGCATGATGCCCTCTAAAAACAGATAGTAGATACTCTCCTCATACTTTCTGATCTCGTACATCTTTTTGTACATTCCAAGGGCTTTTTCTTTCGATGGGAAATCGCTCATGATCATATCCTCCTGCTCATTACATTTTGCCGGCTGTGCCGTATTCCTTCCCACTGTTTTCCAACCAGTCCCGTCCCTTCTCCCCCTCTTTTTATTACTAATATTTTATTTCCTCGAACGTAAAGCAAGTATACTTCTAGCTCTTATTTTTGTCAATAATAGACTGAAAATAAATTTTTTCAAATCTAATTTATCTATTTTTTCTCAACCTTCTTTTACTCACGTTGTTTTTTTATTTTTCGAACAATATTTTATTTTCTTTTATAATTATTTATTTTTACTAACATTTTTCTTTTATTTTTCTTATTTTTTACATTTCATTTCTCTTTTTATTAATTACTAATATATTTTTCAGGTTGATGGTATTCCTCTTTACCTTTTTATTCGGCACTTTTTACCTTCATTTTACTTGTGTTTCCCAAAATCATCATGTATAATAGCCAAAATCGAGCGATCGATTTAGATCAGGCCGGCAGCCTACTCCATTCTTATAGTCTGTCAGGCTAATAAAGTAAGGAGGACCAAATATCCGCGCGGCTTGCGGTACAGCAGTGTGGAGACCTGCTGCAACGTCCGCGGAGTTCCGCTCTCCGCGGGCAAGGGGTCACAGGCAGAGGCCGTGACACCAAAGCCGATCACTATGGCGACTCTCTCCCTTAGAAACATCAAAAAGATCTATCCCCATGCCAGCAACGGCAAGAAAAAGAAGGCTTCCAAAAAAGGCGAGGCTCCCACAGGCGAAAAAGCCAATCTTGAGGTGACCTCCCAGGGCGTGGTAGCTGTCCAGCAATTCAATCTGGATATCGCTGACAAGGAGTTTATCGTACTGGTCGGTCCCTCCGGCTGCGGAAAATCCACCACGCTTCGGATGGTCGCCGGTCTGGAGGAGATCTCAGAAGGCGAGCTGTACATTGACGGCAAACTGATGAACGACGTAGAGCCCAAAGACCGTGATATCGCAATGGTCTTCCAGAGCTATGCCCTGTACCCCCATATGACTGTATATGAAAATATGGCCTTCCCCCTGAAGCTTCGGAAAATGCCCAAAGACGAGATCGACCGCAAGGTGAAAGAGGCCGCAGCCACTCTGGACATCACCCAGTACCTGAACCGGAAGCCCAAGGCCCTGTCCGGCGGCCAGCGTCAGCGCGTTGCCATCGGCCGCGCCATCGTGCGGGAACCCAAGGTGCTCTTGATGGACGAGCCCCTGTCCAATCTGGATGCCAAGCTCCGCAATCAGATGCGCTCCGAGATCATCAAACTGCGCCAGAAAATCGATACCACATTTATGTACGTTACCCACGATCAGACCGAGGCTATGACCCTGGGCGACCGTATTGTCATCATGAAGGACGGCTTTATCCAGCAGATCGGCACGCCTCAGGAGGTCTTTGACCACCCGGCCAATCTGTTCGTTGCCGGCTTTATTGGCACGCCCCAGATGAATTTCTTTGATGCCAAACTGCTTCTGGAAGGTGGGCGCTATTTTGTCACCACCGGGGCGGTCAAGGTGGAGCTTTCTGAAGAGAAGCAGCAAGCCCTAGCGGCGAAGAAAGTTTCCGCCCAGGATGTCACCTTAGGCGTCCGCCCCAACCACATCATCCTCAACGACGGCACCAACGCCATCGAAGCCACGGTAGATGTGTCAGAGATGATGGGCAGCGAGGTCCATCTCCACGCCAACACCCAGGGCCGGGATGTAATTATCATTGTCCCCACCATGGACATCTCCGGCAGCCATAAGGAGACATTCTCCTACGGCGCCAAGATCAATTTCACTTTCGGCGGCAACGTATGCCACATTTTTGGTGCTGACGAGAACAATTTGGAGCTTTAATCCGCTCCAGCAAATCGTTTCTTTTTGATAACAGATGAGACCGGAACCCCTACGGGCTCCGGCCTCATCGTTTCAGCAAGGAAAAGAGCGCGGGCCCCACTGGGGCTCCGCGCTCTTTTTTGGTCAATCGTTATCCAATCAGGTCCCGCAGTTCAGGGACGATGAACTTGGGCGTACGGCCGGAGAAAAAGTCGTCGATGGCCTGGGCACAGGCCAGGGAGGACCGGGTGGATGCCTCCTTGGTCGCGCCGCCGATGTGAGGGGCGACCAGTACGTTCTCCATGTTCAGCAGAGGATTCTTTAGGTCGAAGGGCTCCTGCTCCACCACATCAAGGCCGGCTCCCGCGATCTTCTTCGCTTCAAGGGCTCGGATCAGCGCCGCCTCGTCTACGATCTTTCCTCGGGAAGTGTTGATGAGAAAGGCGCTCTCCTTCATCAGGTCAAACTCATGGTCACTGATGCTGTGAACAGTGTCCTTGGTAGCGGGTACATGGAGAGACACATAGTCGGCACAGCGGAACACCTCGTCCCGATCCTCTGTTAATTGAATGTAGTCCGGCAGCTCCCGGGCGAAGGGGTCATATGCCACTACCTTCATATCAAAGCCAAGCGCCGCTTTCTTCGCCACCAGTTTTCCGATGTTGCCCGTGCCGATCAAGCCCAAGGTCTTGCCCTCCAGCTCGGTCTTTGGGATTCCCATCTTGGCATAGCGGTAGTCGCTCTCGCAGTGGGCCATCACGGCCTTAAAATTCCGGGAGCAGTAGAGCATATAGAAAATCGCCAGCTCCGCCACCGAGATGGCGTTGGCCCCGCCGGCAGTGGTGACCAGCACCTTATTGCGGCGGGCAGCCTCCAAGTCAACTCCGTCATAGCCCGCCCCATGGCGGGCTATGATCTTCAGTTTGGGGGCGTTGTCCAGTATCTTCGCGGTAATCTTAGCGGTCCGGACAATCATGGCGTCACAGTCAGCCACATCCGCCAGCACATCCTCCTCCGCAAAGCCACGTCCATCCACCACTTCATAGCCGTGGTCACGGAGATAGGCATAGCCTTCGGGTAGAATCGGCTGGGGCAGTAAAACCTTATAACTCATTATTACACTCCTTAGTCTGCGGAGGACATCCCTTCCAGCAAACGCTCAGGCACTTGCCGCATCATGATCCCCAACTCTTTTGCGGTAAATCCCTGGGTCATCAGCACCCGGGCATATTCCTCCATACCCTCGTCAGAATAGAGGGAATTCAGCTGACCAAAATCTGTGGTCAGCAGCACATGTTCACATCCTACCGCCCTGATTTGCCGGGCGATTTCCTCGATAGATGTCCTGTTGTGGTATGTGGTAAAAAAGCTGTGTTCCACATAGGCTCCCAACGCCACGGCCTCCTGCTGTTGTTGGATCGAATAGCAATCGGCCGGGTTATCCGCATGGGTCAAGACAACGGTGCAGCCTCGCTCTGCCGCAGCCCGGACTAGAGCCATACCCTCATCGGCCCCAATGTGACCAGTCCCCACCACCATTTGGTGTCGTGTGGCCACATCCAGCACTTCCAGCGCCTGGGGCAGGAGATTTCCCTTTTCATCGCAGACCGACAAAAACCGGGACAGGTCTGCACTGGGCTCGTTCCGATGCTGATATTGCTGGTATGACCGGGCCTCCAGGGTGGGAAACCAGACCAGCTTGCCGCCCGCCTGGGCGGAACGCTCCACCGCATCGGGATTTACACCCCCAACAGAACGGTTCAACGTCACGCCGCCCGCAACTCTCAGCTGAGGAAATTGCTCTTGAAGGAGTTTCGCCCGGACGGCAGTATCGAAATAGTGATTCTTGATCGCGCACCCGGCCATTCCCCGATGGACCAGCCGCCGGGCCAGCTCCAGATCTCCGCATTTCCGCTGAACTACATCAGGAGCCGTATGGATATGCAGGTCATATGCGCCCTTTAGGAGGTCTTCCATCGTGCACCTCTTTCTTTAGTAAGGCAGGAAAATCGGAACCAGCGCAACCACCACCACATAGGTGACCAACAGCATAGGCAGACCAATCTTGCAGAAGTCCACAAACTTGTAGTGGGTCCAGCCGACCGTCATCATGTTCTGGGGCGCAGCAAAGGGGGTGGCATAGGAAGCGGCACCCGCCAAAGTGATAGTCATGGCCACAGGATATGGGCTGACACCAATCTGCTCGGCAATGGAGATGCCGATAGGCAGGAACAGCATAATAGAGGGAATGTTGGACATGAACTGGGTCAGGATGGCGGCGGCAAAGAAGATCACAGTCGTAACCATAAAGGGACTGGGATTTTCGCCCAGGATCTTCAAGATTAGTTCCGCCACGGCATCACCCGCGCCGCTGTTCTTGAATCCGGTTGAAATTGCGGTAAGAGAACCAACCAGCAACATGCAGTTCCAGTCAATAGCCCGTATAGCCTCCTGGACAGTCATACACTTGGTACCCACAATGATCAGAGCACCAATCACAGCTGCCACATGCATAGGCATGTTCTTGGGGCTGGCCGCGATCACCACCAGCACGCACAGCAGTGTAATCACAGAAATAGCGGCCTTTCTCTTGTCCAAGGGCTTTTTATCGGTCTTGGCAAACTCAGGAACATAGCCGGTGTCGGGGATCAGCTTGCGCCCTATAAAGGTGAAGTACAGGGTACCCAGGATGCAGATACCGATGCCGAAGGGAGTGATGCTGAAGAATCCGAAGGGAGTAATGCCCAATTCACTCATTACACTGTTGGCCGTGGCGTTGGAGCCGACACCCACCAGGGTCACAAAGCCTCCAAACTGAGCGCCGAACAGCAGGGAGAGCAGAGCCTTGGAGGGACCAACTCCGGCGGCGATGCACATGGCGGTAACCAGGGGAGCCATTGCAGTCATCACACCAATATTGCTGCATACAGAGCTGAGGGCGCAGGACACAATCAATGTGGCAAGAATGATATTCCTTTCACTTTTACCCGTTACACGAACCATCTTTTCACCAATCAAATCGGTGATGCCGGCGTGGAACAGGGACGATCCAATCACCATCATACCAGCCAAAAGAACGATAGTTGTGCTGTTATAGCCGGTAAAGATATCATCAATGGTAATTAGACCAGTGTAGGCGAACGCGATAGACGCGCCAATGGCAGTGACGATGATGGGAATCGGCTCCCAGATAAAGAGGACGACAGTGATTGCCAGAATGATCAGTGCGATCGTAATTGGACTCATGGTTCTCTCTCCTTATGTCGTTGTATTGGCGGGAAATATGTGTTCAGGGCCGGTATACGTCGTCGATGATTTCAAACCCCTTTTCTTCCAGTGTCTTTTCCACCCAGGCCCGGTTTGCAGTACCCTCTCTGGCCGCAATCAGCTTCTTTTCATCCGCGGCCTGGAATTTCTTGGCCTCCTCCAGAATCACGGGAGCGTCTTTTCTGGGGATCACGATCACTCCGTCAGGATCAGCCAGGATAATATCCCCAGGGTTAACACTGACACCGCCGCAGGAGATGGGCACGTTGATCTCGCCGGGACCCTCTTTATAGGGGCCGCCAGGGGTAGTTCCGGTGCAGTAGACCGGGAAATCCCAGTGTCCAATCTCGTCGATGTCACGAATGGGGCCGTCCAGAACGATACCGGCGATTTTTTTGGTATACTTCAGGTAAGCCATCATCACCTCGCCCATCAGAGCTCTGGTATCGTCCTCCTCGTTGGACACCACCAGCACATCCCCCTCCTGACACAGGTTCAGCGCCGCGTGGAGAGCCAGATTGTCCCCCGCCCGGCCCTTGACGGTATAGGCCGGACCCACCATCATCTGGTCCTTTGGCTGACTCACCAGCTTGATACGGGGGTTCATGGCACAGCTGCGGCCCATGACATCGGCGGTGTTGGATGCGGGAATGCTCTTAAACTGCGCCATGATCTCGGGGTCCGGCATCTCGCGCTTGAGGTAGATCCTCTTGCCAACAGACATAATCAATTCCTCCTCTGCTTTCCTTGTTTTTTGCGTTGCGGATTTTGTAGTTTCATAGTAATATAGTGGTATGCAAAAATCAAACGGAGTTTTTTTGAGTTTTTAACAAAAAAATTTTGTGGAGGTATGTATGGATCTGACCAGTCTATATTACTTCTCCGAGTTGGCAAAGGACCTGCATATGACTCGCACCGCCAACCGCCTCTTTATCTCCCAGCAGACGTTAAGCAACCACATCCAACGTCTGGAGGACTACTATGGCGTTCGGCTGCTTCACCGCAAGCCGTCCCTCTCCCTGACTACGGCAGGGGAGTTTGTGCTGGCCTTTGCGGAGGTGATGATGAAGGAACAGACCAATCTGAAGGACATTCTGTCCGATATCGAGCAGCAGGAGCGGGGCGTCCTCCGTTTCGGCGCCAGCGCCTTGCGCTTAAATATGTGTTTGCCCGCTGTCCTGCCGCAGTTCTCTGCCCGCTATCCCAATGTGGACATCCACATTACCGACACCATCACACCCCGTCTGGAGCCGCTGGTATTAGACCGGTCCCTCGACTTTGCTATCACCCTCAACGGGGAGGAGCACCCCAAGTTGGTCACCCACCACCTGATGGACGACCAGGTCTATCTCTGTGTCGCGGACTCCCTGCTTCAGTCCTACTATGGAGAACAGGCCCCGATGCTGAAACGGAAGGCCCTCTCCGGCGCCCATGTGGAGGACTTCTCCAAGCTCCCCTTCTGCATTTTTGACAACCGTATGGGACGCCAGATCAACCAGTGTTTTGAAAGCGCCAATTTGATTCCCCGCGCCTATATCACCAGCACCTATACCCAGGCCGGCATCACCGCCTGTTTCCAGGGACTGGCCGCCTGCTTCTGCTCCCAGGCGAACCTGGTCAGCCAGCGGGACAACATTCCTTCGGATATCAACATTTTTCCCCTGCTTTACCGGAATGAGCCCCTGTCCCAGCGGCTCTCTCTCATCCGCATGAAGGACCGCTATCTGTCCCACTATTCCAAATTCTTTTTGGAGCAGCTTTTCGGCTATTTCAGCGACGTGGAGCGCACCCGCATGGAGCGTCTGGGACAGATCTCCGACTGATGTTTCCGTCCGTCTGGTAGCAAAAGCGCCGGCTGGAAAGAGTATCTTTCCGTCCGGCGCTTTTCTATTCTATTATCTGGACCGGACCAGTTCCACGATCATGGAAACACACTTTTCAACGCCAATGACACCGCTGTCCAGAGAGAGGTGGTAGTTCTGGCAGCGCCCCCACTCCCTGCCGGTGAAGTGCTTATAGTTGACCTTTCGCCTTGTGTCCTTGTCGCGCAGCCGCTCCTCCGGCTTCTTCTCGCTCTCACCGTACAGACGGACGATCCGGTCTGCCCGGAAGGCAGGAGCGGCGTGGACAAAGATATGGAAGGCGTCTGGGTTATCCTTCAAAATATAGTCGGCGCAGCGGCCTACGATCACACAGGAACCTTTTTCCACTAGATCCAGAATGACCTGGCGCTGCATACACCATAGGAAGTCGGAGGCGTTCATGCCGCCCATGACATCAGCCCGCCCACTGAAGGCGGCGAAATAGGCCAGAATGGACTTTCCAGGCGCGTACTCCCCCGCATTCTCTACATACTCTGGCGCGAAGCCGGTCTTCTCCGCCACTTGTTTGATGAGTTCCTTGTCGTAGTAGGGGATCTCCAGAGCCTCGGCCACTGATTTTCCGATACTTCTGCCCCCGCTGCCAAACTCCCGGCTAATGGTAATGATTGTCTTGCTCATATTCGTTCCTCCTCATTTAGCTCTCGATAGATTTTTCGGATGACCGGCGCCACAATCAAAAAAGTCAACAGGTTTAACCCCGGCATAGAATTCAGGACTCTATCCAGATCCTAAAAGCATCGGCAGCGGCAGGTAGGAGCACACGCAGAGCACAGCCGCGTTCCCAGTGCCCCGATGAGCCCCCTCGGCGCGTCCCGCTCCTATGCTGATGCTGGAAAAGCAGCCGTCCTGATTATCACTTCCGCCACCTGTGCCACCATGGTGATTGGACAGGCCACCATATTGGCAGCAAAAATCTGCTTTATCATATTATACAACGCCGCGGCCAATAAGGAAATAGTACGTGGTATCGCATATTTTCCCATCAGGACGCCCAGCCCCTCCCGCCTTTTTCAATTCCTCGGGATTTTGGAATTTTTATCTTCAAGCAAGCTGTTCCAAATTTAAACACTTTATGGCAAGTGGGCAAAAAAGGGCTCGGGACTGTCATCAACAGTTCCGAGCCTCTCACATATGTTATAAAGAATTCCTATGTATGTCAGGCTACACAGATTGCTTTATCTTCTTCCATTTTCTCATGTTAATCAAGATCAGGAGAAGCGCAATAGCAAGACCGATCAGGTCTGTCACTGTTCCAGGAATGAACATTAACAGACCACCTACGATAAAGGCTGTCCGTTCCAGGATATTCAGTTTCCACAGCAACCAGCCTTGGAAGGCCGCGGAAATCACAGCCGTACCAACAATGGCTGAAACCGCCACCGAAATAATATCCACCACGTTGCCTTGCATCATCATTGCCTCATTATAGCAGAAGGCGAATGGCACCATGAATCCGGCAAAGCCCAGTTTGCATGCCTCGATTGCCGTTGTCATGGGGCTTGTCTTTGCGATACCAGCGCCAGCATAGGCTGCCAGGGCTACAGGAGGTGTAATGGCAGACAGGCAGGCAAAATAAAACACGAACAGGTGGGCGGTCAGCGCAGGCAGACCTAGCTTGATCAGGGAGGGAGCCAGGATAGAGGCGGCAATGACATAGGCCGCTGTGGTGGGCAGGCCCATGCCCAGGATAACACAAGTGATAGCAGTAAAGAGCAGTGAAGGGAACAGCAAGCCGTGGGCCGCTTGGATCATCATGTCACCGAAGATGACTCCGATACCGGTGAGAGACACCATGCCTACCACAAATCCGGCGCAGGCACAACCGATAACAATGGACATGGAACTAAAGGCGGATTTTGCCATGGCAGGCAAAATGCTTTTTAGGGTGAATCGCTTTTTCTTGTCAAAAAGCATGATAACAGGCACTGCGCAGGTCGCCCACAGGGCGGAGTACAGCGGGGAATACTGGGCCACCAACAGGCAATACAGCAGGATCGCAATAATCAGCAGATAGATCCAGCCGGTCTTCATCACGTCCCGGGATTTGGGCACATCCTTGGGATCCATTAACTTGATGTCCGCCAACTCTGACTGGCTGACAACCGCCACTCCGCAGCCCCAATAGTATAACAGGGCAGGAATGACGGCGGCAATACAGATCGTAATATACTGGTTTTCAGTAAATGCCGCCATTAGGAAGGCACCGGAGCCCATAACTGGAGGAAGTATCTGGCCGCCAGTGGAGGCCACCGCCTCCACACCGCCAGCAAAAGCGGGCTTGTAGCCGCGGGACTTCATCAGCGGAATGGTAAAGGTGCCCGTGCCCACCACGTTGGCTACGGCGGAGCCGTTAATGGAGCCCATCAGTCCGGAGGCCACCACTGCAGAGAGGGCAGGGCCGCTCTTGATTTTTCCGGTCAGGGAGATAGCGATGTTATTGATGAAATCGGAACAGCCGGAGGATTCCAGAAATGCGCCAAACATTACAAACATGAAAATGACGGTGGCCGACACACTCATTGTCGTACCAAATAAGCCGTCCAAGTCGGTGGCCAGGAAGGAACAAATACGCTCCAGTGAGTAGCCCCGGTGAGCAATAGCCCAAGGCAGATGGGGCCCAGCCAAGGCGTAGGCCACAAAAATCAGAGCTAACACAGGCATAATGTAGCCCAGCACACGCCGGGCACACTCCAGAACTACCAGACCCAGAACCGCACCAGCAAAGACGGCCATCCATGTTGTCTGGCTCAGGCGTTCGGTCATGTGATGCACCTCATCCTGGGCCATCCACCAAGCCAGCCAAGTGAGGGCGATCAAGGCAATATCCACCACCCGGCAAAATATCCGGAAGCCTTTATTCCCGGCAAACTTGTCCTTAAAGACGTGCTTATAAAGGGGCTGCGTCAGCAACACTAAGGTAAGGGCAAAGCTGAGATGGACACCTCGCTGTGTCACAAAATCAAACAGGCCGAAGAACCCGGTGTAGATATGAAAGATCGTCATGGCAATCGCCACAATGGTAGCAATCTTGATAAATTTGTCCTTTCTCCCATCTTCTACGGCTTTGGCCGCGGCCAGTTCGCTGTCCAACGAGGTTATGTCAATCTCCTTGTACTCTTTTTCTGCCATAAAATTGAATCCTTTCCTTACTACAGATTCACACAGTATCGTGTCCTACATAAAGAGAGGCCGGAGCCGAGGGCTCCTCAGTTCCGGCCGCTAGCGCATTGATATTGAAACTACCAAACCTTGTAGCTCAGGGCGCTCAAATCAGACCCTGCTCGGCATAATACTTCTCAGCGCCTGGGTGCAGGGGAATAGGCATGTTGGTACACAGGAAGGAGGAATCGGTCATTTCGCTGAGGATAGCGTTGCCGGCCGCCAAATCGGCAGAGTTCTCGTTCATGGTCTTGCACATATCATAGACCAGGCTCTCGTCCAAATCCGCGCTCACGATGACCAGGCACTTCACACCGAAAGTCAAGGTATCATAGTCCTGACCAGTGTAGGTGCCCGCAGGAATGGTGGACTGAATGTATGCCTCGTTTCCAGCCAGAATGTCGTCGATCTCTTCCTGGGTATAGTTCAGGACCACAATGTCCTTAGTGGCAGCCAAGTTGAGCTGTCCGCCAATGGGCAGCCCAGCAAAGCCAAAGGCCGCATCAATGATGCCGTCGCCCACAGAATCGGCACCATCACCCAGCCCAAGGTTCTCCAGGCTGGTATTCTCGGCGCTGATGCCCATAACCTCGAAGGCATCCAAGCAGGAGTTCTCAGTAGCGGAAGCGGCGGGGCCAACAGCAACACGCTTGCCCAGCAGATCATGGACATACTCCAGACCGGACTCCTTCAGCGCTACGCCACTGGAAACAGAGGTGTAAACCGCACCGATAACCCGGACATTCTCCAGTGCGGATGTAAAGGGTTCGACTCCATTGTAACCATTCAGCACCACGTCGGCGGTAGCCACGGCTACATCCACTTCGCCGCTGGCCACATCCTGAACGTTTTGGAAGGATCCAGTAGAGGTTTGGGTATTGCACTTCACACCCTGAACGCTGTTGGTCCATAACTGTGAGAGCGCCGCGCCAGCCGGATATAGGGAACCGCCAGTATCACCAGTTCCAAAAGTCATCATCACATTTCCACGGGAGGGGCTGTTCGAACCGCTTGCGGCACCACTACTGTTGTCCCTGCCGCCCTGAGAGGTGCTGGGCTTTCCGCCGCAGCCAGCCAGCATAGCCAGCATCATCGCCGCAGACAGCAAAATCCCGATCGCTTGTTTTGTTCTTTTCATTTTTTCGCTCCCTTTCTTCGATATTGAACCATTTCATTGGTTCTCAAACCATTTGCTGTGTACGACCGTACACAGCAAATCCCCCGGGGGATTTGCTTTCCATTTTTTCCCTCATTGGGTGAGTGTATTATATCACGGCTCATCTTTCTGCGCAATATCTCTTCTTTATTTCGCGAAACATTTGTGAGATATTACAATTTTCTGGATTTTTCTTAAACTTTTGTAATTTAGCCTACTTTTGCTCCAACTTTTTCATTTCAAATTCCGCTGTGTTTGATATGCGCTCGGTGAAGCAGGTAGTAAAGTAGTAAAAGTGAGGAGGCAGAACTCTAAAATTTCCGTAACAATCGGGATACAGAACACCTTTCACAGTCAGCAATTCAACCACTTTTTAAATATTTTATCGCTGTAGAGGCGCGCCGGATAGGGAAGCACTGTCCCCATCCGGCACTTTTTTATAAAGGCTTCTCCTCTCCACGCTCTCTACTGGAAGTGCTCTTGAGCGTATTGCGCCCAGCTGTCCCGAAAATCAGGATGGGCTATTGCGATCATAGCCTCTGCCCTCTCTCGAAGCGTTTGTCCAGATATCCTCGCTATCCTATACTCGGTTGCTACATATTGGACCATCGTCCGGGGAACAGAAACAGCGCTTCCACTGAAAAAGTATGGGACAATATTCGATTTTAGTGTTCCGTCTTTGTATCTATGAACAGCATTCAAGCAGATAAAACCTTTTCCTCCTCTGGAGCGGCAGGCTCCCTCTAAGAAGTCCATCTGTCCTCCAATGCCTGAGAGCCGACGGGTGCCAGCAGATTCTGCATTTTCTTGTCCCATAAGATCCAGTTCTACTCCGCCATCGATACTGATCACATTACTCATCCGGCCGATACGCTCCACCTCTTTTCTTGCATTGGTCAGTTTACCTGCCTTCCACAGCTCTAAAAAGGCGTCGCTGATCGTTCCTGTGTGGCAGCCCAGGTCCCCTTCCGATCTGACCAAGCTGGCAGCTTGACCACAGTAAAGGGCACGCTCCCCACCCCTGGGGCAGCACCGCTCCATCGGGGATTTCCTTCACCACCAGCTTGGCGATCTCAAGGTCCGCTCCACTGGGCTCCCGATAGCTGCGTTGAGGCAGAGATTCATGCTCCCCCTCCACAATATAGTCCGCCTCGCTAACATGTACCCTATGAAATCCATCCCATGTAGCCGGGGAAGTCTCTCGTTTATCTCGAAAACTACCGTCCGCACGCATTTCAAAATGGTCCGCCATGTGTAATTGGAAATGCCCAAACCATAGTATCCCCGGCTGTCTGGCAAAGAAACAGGCACAAAGGCCACATCACAGCGAATATGTCTGTCCCGATACTGATAAGGCAGGGAGCGGAGCATAACTGGTGTAAATTTTACCAATCCCCTAGTCTGAAGTCCCCGCTCATAGTCTTCAATGTGCCAACTATAATACGAAAGCGCCCGTTGCTCCGGGTCGCACTCCACTACCTCAATCCGCGGCCGTATCACCAGCCCTCCGCAGATCTTCACATCAGTCAGTTCCTCTCTGCGTTCTGCTAGCGCCCGGTCCATCAATTCTGAAAATCCCGCTCCAAATCCATAATCAACCCAGTCCCCTGGACGGACTGCCTTTGCCGCTACTTCTGGGGTAGTAAACTTACTTTTTAGACCGCTCCACATTTTTTCTTCCATTTGAAACCCAGGTTCTTTTTTCCAATATGAAAGTCCGGCTTCTTTAAGCCGGACTTTCACATTCAATCTGTCAAACAGGCCCTTGTCTGTATTACTCAGCCCAAATCTCTTTATCCGTCGGGATATACATCTCAGGCACCTTATAAGAAATACGGCTCACGTTCATCAGGTGTGTGTACCACAGATTTTCACTGATGACGTTGTTCCCCCATGTACCACAGCCTAGGGTGGTGGTGGGATTTAACCCGTTATCCATAGCTCCGCCCAATGCGGTACCGCCCACCTGGTTGACCGCATAGCGGGACACATTAACTACAAATGAGACTGCCTCGATATGTTCTTGGGTATTGGAGTGAATTACCACGCTGTGCCCCATCCCCTCTTCCGCCAGGTTGGCCCGAGCGATCTCCATAGCATCCTCCCAGGTGTCGTACAGGAAGAGAGCCAGCACGGGAAACAGCTTCTCCTTGGACAGCACCTCATCCCGAGCGTATCCGTGGGTGCAGCACACAATAACTTTGGCATCCTGGGGGACGTCCTTCAGCCCGGCCAACTCTGCTATCTCCTGCACTGTCGTTCCGGTCCAGGCCTTGTTGAACACACCATCTGGGAAGGCGCTGTCCCGCACCTTGTCCGCCTCCCCCTGGGTCCCGATGTAATAGGCTCCGTTAGCCTTAACTGCCGCAATCATCTCTCCCGCCTTGTCTCGGGGGCAGATGATATTTTGCTCACAGGTACACAGCACTCCGTTGTCAAAAGTACGGCCCGCAATAACCATCTTGGCCACTTCATCATAGTCCACATCCCGGTCCACCAGCACCTGGACGTTGCCCTGGCCCACGCCATACACAGGTTTTCCAGAGGAGTAGGCCGTCTTGACCAGTGCTGGACCGCCGGTACAGACACACAAATCAGCAAACTTCATCAGTCCAGCAGACAGCTCCATGGTGGGCTCCGCAATAATCTGAATCAGATTATTGGGCATCCCCAGTTGGTCTAGTGCCTCGTTCATCAATTCCACTGTTCTTACCCCTACCTTTTTCGCCCGTGGATGGGGACAAATGATCACTGCGTTTCCACACTTCAGGGCGCACATAGAGTTGTGCATGGGATTGATCACTGGGTTGGTGGTGGCAGTGATGCAGCCTACCACGCCAATTGGCTTGGCCACCTTGACGATCCCGTTCTTCTCGTCCCGCTCGATAATACCGCGGCTCTTCTTTCCCTTCATCCGCCACCAGGTGCTTTTGGCCTTGTTCCGGCACTTAGCGATTTTACTATCTACCCTTCCCATTCGGGTCTCCTCCACTGCCAGGTTTGCCAGTTCCTCCGCATGGTCATAGACGGACTTTCCAATAGCCCTCACCGCTTCATCCACTTTTTCCTGGGTATAGGTTTCAAACTCCTTTTGTGCCGTACGGGCCTTTCCAATCAGTTCCTCCAGATATTCCTGTGTATTCATAATAAAATCTCCTTTGATATAAAACTCGATTACTACGTGAAATACAGACAGATTGGTCTCCCTGAACACAGCTTCTTATGTTCATGTCCGGAACTGTTTATCCTCGATGTTACGAACTGCATCCAGAAATGCTTCCAAGCGTTTACCGCGCACTTCATCCGCATCCGCCTTCCATTTTGTGTTCAAAAACGTATCCACGATTTGAATACCAAGACCAGGCCCAATGATATTGCCGCCCAAAGCCAAACAGTTGCAATTATTAATCTCACGGCAGTTGTAGGCGGCATATATGCTCTCCACCACAGCACAGTAGACACCGCGGTGCTTATTGGCAACAATACTGACTCCCATTCCAGTTCCGCATAGTACAATGCCCACATCCGCTTTGCCACTTTGAATATCAGAAGCTACCACATCCCCGACCGAAGGATACAGGACACGTTCTCCCTCCCTGCTTCCTTTGTCGGTCACGTCATATCCGCAGGTTTCTAAGTGCTTTTTAATTGTTTCTTTTAATTCTGCTCCTCCTGGGTCTGCCGCAATAGTAATTTTCATATTCAGTCACCATCTCTCATATTTTTTATCTTTTATTATCAAAAAGATAATATTTATTTTTATTTTAATATCATTTATTTTTCGTTTATTGTAATCTAGCCTAAAATATTTGTCAATATAAAATAATGGATTTTTTATGAGTTTCTTATTCTCATAAAGAAATAGTATTTTTCAGAACTCTATACAAAGCAAAAAAGTGTTGCGTGAAATCGCCGTCTTCGCGATTTCGCGCAACACTTTCTTAATATATTCTCTTTTAACCTTGTTCGGGCAGCGCCACAATTACCTGAACACCAATTTCATCTAAATGCCGTTTCAAAATTGGGTCCTCAATTGGCCGGGCTACAATAATTGTGTCTATTTCTTCAAAGGATGCAAATAAAACCATTCCAGTTAATGCAAATTTACTGTTATCAATTACCAATACACGTTTTTTCGCGCATTGGATCATCTTTCGCTTTACTCCCGCCTGGAGGGGTGAAATAACTGTCAGCCCGTCACATCCACGAATCCCTGTAGCACCTAAAAATAGGATTGAAGCAGAAATTCGATCTAAGAACAATTCTACATCCGGACCAACTAGAGCCAGGTTATCATACTCAAACAACCCGCCGGTAAGCAAAATATTCTGTTTGGGTGCCTCCAGCGCAGAAACAATTGACAAAGAATTCGTTATCAGAGTAATATCTGACCGTTTTCCAACTTCAATCGCTACTGCGTGCACGGTCGTGCCGGAGTCCAGCATGACAGAATCTCCCGATTGCACCATTTGCGCCGCCACACGAGCCATTGCCTGTTTCTCTTCCGCAAATAAAGTATTTCTAGTCAAGAATCCGGGTACCGCCGGCGTTTTTACAAGATGTACCGCACCATGGGTACGGCTAATACTTCCGCTGTTTTCCAGAAAAGTCAAGTCCCGGCGAATGGTCGCTGGCGTAACGTCAAACTGGTCAATAATTTCATTTACATCACAGTCTTGCTTGGTCTGCAAATAATTGATAATTGTATTGCGTCTTTCTGATGCAGTCAAGGAATCACCAGCTTTCCTCTATTTTTTATAAATTTAAATTTATTATGGTACATTTATTACTTAATGTCAACTATGTTACAGCACTTTTTATATTTTTAAAATTCCGTTTATTTAATTTAAACTTTTTTCGTCAAAACAACCAACAAAAGAAAAACAAGTTGTATATTTTTAATAAATATTTTACCTCCCGCAAAAAATATGTTGACTTTCTTGTTTCAAAAAAATATATTATGATACATAAAAGAACATAATATAACCAGAAATAAAAAATACCGAACACTCAAATGATTCAAAAAGCAATCTATTAAGGATGGTGTATAACTGAGCTATGATGACACAGGAACAGAAAACAAAGTTAACTGGATTTGCGGCTGAAATTAGAAGCGAGTGTATCAAGATGATCTCCAAAATCGGCGTCGGTCATGTAGGGGGTTGTCTGTCCATCGCAGATGTACTGGCTTGTCTATATGGCGGCGCAATGAAAATTGATCCCCAAAATCCAAAATGGGAGGACCGCGACCGTTTTATTCTTTCCAAAGGCCATGCCGGTCCTGCTATGTATGCAGCCCTTGGTCTAAAGGGATATTTTCCAATGGCTATGTTAGACACTCTGAACCAGCCCCCTACAAATCTTCCCAGTCATACAGATATGAACCGTACCCCTGGTGTAGATATGACTACTGGTTCCTTGGGCCAAGGAATCTCCTCCGCAGTTGGTATTGCACTGGGATGTCATTTAAAAGGGAACAATAACTACACTTATGTGATCATAGGAGATGGCGAGAGTCAAGAGGGTCAGGTCTGGGAGGCTGCCATGTTCGCTGGCGCCAAGCATCTCCACAGGTTAATTGCCTTTGTGGACTACAACAGAAAGCAGATTGATGGCACGGTGGAACAAGTGGGAGGCCCTCCCAATTTTGAGTTAAAATTTAAAGCCTGCAACTGGAATGTTATTGACGTGCCGGACGGGAATAATGTAGAGCAGATCTGGGCCGCAATTGAACTAGCCAAGGCAGAACAGTCCAAACCTTCCGCTATCATTCTACATACAGTAAAGGGCAAAGGCTGGTCCTATGCTGAGACACTGGAGAACAACCATAACTTCAAGGTCAATGCAGAGCAGGCGGCAGAGGCCTGTGCGGAATTTTTCCTTCAAAAATAAAGGGTTCAGGGTAATTCAAGATAAAGAATAAGGTGATTTTGCTATGATTGGAAGCTTAGCCCAAAATAGAAAGGACATTAAAGATCCGGAGATGCGCACTATCTATGCGCAGTCCATTGAAAGGATGATTCTGGAAGGTAAACAAATTGTCGCTCTGGACGCAGACCTTATGCGAGCCATCGGCACTTACGGGCTCTGGAACAAATATCCAGAGCAGATCATTGAGTGTGGCATTGCCGAAGCCAACATGGTAGGTGTCGCTGCCGGCTTGTCAAGCGAGGGCTTTATTCCTTTTGTCCATACTTTTGGATGTTTTTCTGCCCGTCGTGCCTTAGACCAGATTTTTATGAGTTGTGCTTACGCCAAACAAAACGTTAAGATCCTAGGCAGCGATCCCGGTGTAGTCGCCGCCCTCAATGGCGGCACCCATACCCCTAACGAAGATATCGCTGCCCTACGGGCCATTCCAGAGATGACCATCGTAGACATATGCGATACGGTGATGGCCGCCAAGCTATTACCTCAAATCGCTGACACTCACGGCACATTTTTTATTCGATATCCACGTACTAGCATTCCCCGTGTATATGATGAGAGCATGGAGTTTCAGCTCGGCAAATCTGTTCAACTGCGCGACGGAAAAGACCTAACGATTATTGCTTCTGGTATTGAGGTATCCGAGGCACTTGACGCTGCCGAGGTATTAGCCCAGGAGGGCATCGAAGCCCGAGTCATCGATATGTTCACCATCAAGCCCCTAGACACCGATGCGGTGGAGGCCGCAGCCAAGGAAACGGGTGCCATCGTCACTGCTGAAAACCATAATGTGAACGGAGGGCTCGGCTCTGCTGTCGCAGAGTATCTGGTAGAGCACTGTCTGGTACCGATGGAGCGTGTGGCCAATATGGACCGTTTTGGGGATGTGGGAAGCCTGCGCTACCTGATGGATGAGTACGGACTAAGCTTCCGCTTCATTGTAGAAAAAGCAAAACAGGTCCTCAAGCGGAAATATTAAAGGCAAGAGGTGTCATTGGAGATGGATAAAACAATCATTATTGGCGCTGACCGTTTGGCTGTACCGCTAAAGGATGCTCTAAAACATCGACTTGAGGAAGTCCATGGCTATCAAGTTACCGACGTGGGGATGCAGGAGGGCGGCGCCTTTATTTCCTATATTGACACGGCGTGTAAGGCTGCCCGTGAAATCCAGCAGGGGCACTTTAACCGAGGGATCCTCCTGTGTGGCACTGGGGCTGGAATGAGCGTAGTCGCAAACAAGTTTAAGGGCATCTATGCGGTGCTCTGCCATAACACGTATGAGGCACGTATGTGCCAGACAATCAACAACGCTAACATCATGTGCCTGGGTGGCGGAGTTCTTACTCCCGCAATTGCGGAAGAAATGCTGGATCTTTTTCTCGAAACACCCTTTAAGGTCGGTTTTCCCGCAGACCGACATGAATTTTTAGAGTTTGCCCAGCAGGAGATTGCTCGTATTGAGGAAGAGAATTTTAAATGAGCGCAAAAAATAAACCATTATTTTTTAGGAGGGTTTTGACAATGAAAAAACTATTCGCTTTTTCCCTTGCACTGGCAATGGCCATCTCTTTAACTGCCTGTAGCAACGACAGTTCCAGTAGTGGCACCAACGGAGCTGACAGCAGCAACACCGCTGAGAAGAGTGTCACACTTCACATGGGCGGCGGTTTGACTACTACTAGTCCCCAGTATCCGGCTCTACAGGCCTTTGCTGAAGCGGTTGAGGAGGAGTCTGGCGGTACTATTAAGATTTCTCTGGATCTGTCCGGAGCATTGGGGTCCGACCGTGAGATTATCGAGGGTGTTATGAATGGTTCTGTCGAAATGATGCATATGGCTGATATCAGCATTGGCAGCGTTATTACTGAGCTTGGCTTTGTAAATCTGCCCTACCTGTTCCCCACCCGTGAATCCGCAGAAGATCATTATCTTTATGGTGAACTGGGCAATATTTATCGCAGCGTGATGGCTGAAAATGGCATGACCATTCTGGGCCAACTGCTTGAGGGCGACTTCCGTTGGATTTCCAACTCGAAACACGAGATACAGGCTCCCAGTGACCTATCCGGCCTCAAAATCCGTGTAGTAGACTCCCCTATGTATGTTTCTTTCTTCGAGAATCTGGGCTGTAATCCTGTGGCCATGTCTGTTTCCGAAGTGGCCGCTGCCCTCCAGCAAAATGTTATTGATGGTCAGGACAACGGCCCCCTGAACACTTATTTTTACGGGTTCTATGATTTCCAGAGCTATATGACCAAAACAAACCACGCCTATGCCGCCAATATGCTGTGCATTAATACGGATGTCTATGAGTCCTTGTCTGAAAATCAGCAGACGATTTTGAGCGAACAGGCCGAGATTTATACCGCTTTAGCCTATGAGTATCAGGTAGCCGCAATTGATGGCTTCTGTGAGGAGATGGAAAAGGCCGGGATGCATATCGTTGAAACTACCGAGGAACTAAGTACCTTTATGAAGGAAGCATCTACTAAGGTATGGGCTGACGAAAGCATCACTGGAATGTTCAACCAGGATGCTATGGCTTATATTAACGAAAACCTCGCTGGCTAAACTGGAATCGCACCTTTTGGGTTACCGGCCGTGGCAGGTGGGGCAGAGCGTCACCTGTCACGGCAAAACAGAACAAGGAGAGGCATCTATGAATGTACTGCAACTCATCAGCAAGCGGCTCTACCAGGGAGAGCGGGTTATTGCCATAGTTACCTTTATCTCCATGATGCTCATCATGTTTATCCAGGTTTTTTTCCGTTATGTAGTCCAATCCTCTCTGGCCTGGTCCGAAGAAGCTATGCGATATCTTTTTGTCATTACCAGCTACTTTGGTGCGGCCTGTGCTACTTATGAACACAAGCATGTTGTCATCGATTTTCTCGGTACTATTTGTGGAAAGTTCGTCAAGGGCGAGAAGCGGCAGGAGGCAATTTTTTCCGCTGTGGATGTTCTTGTAAGCATAGTGTGTTGTGGATTCTTTATTTATATGAGCAGCGTGATGTTCACCTATTCCCTGGACCTGCAGGCGAAGAATCACCTTTCTACCGCTATGCTTATTCCCCTATGCTATGTCGGCTACGCGGTAGTGGCTGCCATGGTACTATGTGCAGTCCACTACTTTATAGAAATTTTCACCTCCGCAGGTATTTTTTCAAAGGACCTGAAGGAAATGAAGGAGGGAAAGCAGTAAATGCATTGGCTCGTTGTGTTTCTAGGGCTGTTCATGCTGTTTGCCATTTTCCGTATTCCAGTAGCTGTCAGTATGAGCTTAGCTACTCTCATTACCATGGCTGGTGCCGGTGTCAATTTTGGAATTATTGGCACATCTGTTTTTAATAGTCTGAACTCGTTTACCTTCCTGGCCATCCCAGCCTTTATCATCGCCGGTGATATAATGGGTGTCACTGGTATCTCAAACTCTCTGCTCAATTGGGTGGACTCCATGGTGGGCCGCCTGCGGGGCTCCACAGGAGCTACCGCCGTGGTTTGTTCCCTGTTGTTTGGCACTCTGACTGGCTCCTCCCTGGCTACCTGTACCGCTATTGGCACTATGATGATTCCTGAGATGGAAAAGCGGGGCTATTCCCGGCCCTACTCCGGCGCATTGATTGCCGCCTCTGGATTTTTAGGTATCCTGATTCCTCCTAGTATCCCTGGCATTATGTTTGCCATGATGTCTGGCTCCAACCTGATGGCTGTCTGGTGTGTCACCATCGTACCGGGTGTTCTGGTAGGTGCTGGATACATCGTCATCAACTACTTTCGTATGGGGCGGAAAGAGGCCAAATGTACTGAGCCTTTCAATTTTGGCCCCTATGTCAAGAATATTGGAATCAATACCTGGCGGGCCATCCCCGCGATTCTGATGCCTTTGATCATCTTTGTAGGTATCTATGGCGGCATCTTTACTCCCACCGAGGCCGGTGGTGTGGCCGTATTCTATGGGTTGCTGGTCGGCTGGGCATTCCTTCCACTGGCACAAAAACGCTGGCCTGAGAAAAAGTTGCTGACTGTAATCAGCGATTCCTCCGTCTCCACCGCTAGTATTACTTTGATCATCGGCCTGTCCGCAATTACTGGGCGGATGGTCACCCTGACAGGGATCCCACAGGAAGTAACCGATGCTCTGATGTCGGTTACGGACTCCAAATACATATTTCTGCTGCTGGTAAATCTGATGCTGCTGGTAGCCGGTATGTTTATGGAAACCAACAGCGCTATTCTTTTGCTGGGTCCCATTTTGTTGCCTGTGGCTAACG
Source organism: Flintibacter hominis (assembly GCF_014287965.1). Taxonomy (NCBI): domain Bacteria; kingdom Bacillati; phylum Bacillota; class Clostridia; order Eubacteriales; genus Flintibacter; species Flintibacter hominis. The sequence goes on from NZ_JACOPO010000002.1 coordinate 341,245, forward strand.
CTTATGGTGTGGAAACCATCCACTTTGCTGCTATCATGCTGCTGAATATGGAAATCGGTATGATTACCCCACCTATGGCTGGCAATCTGTTCGTTTCCGCCCGTTTGGCAAATTGTAGCATTGATAAGCTCTTGAAGGACCTAGCCCCCTTCTTCCTATGGGCGTTGACCGTATTGATGTTCACCACCTATGTGCCTCAGGCCATCACCTGGCTGCCTGCCGCGCTTGGGATCTGAACCACATGGTAAGGAGTCTTTTTGATGGAAAATAGAGAAGCTCTACTGTTGGAACCAGGAAAAATTCAAGTATTCCCCTGCGAAATGCCGGTCATTCAAGACGATGAAGTCTTAGTTAAGATGGAATACTGCGGTGTATGCGGTTCCGATGTGCATTATTTCCGCTTTGGTGGGATTGGTCGCCGTAAGGTCACCTTTCCCTATGTCCTGGGACATGAATGTACCGGCGAGGTGTTAGAGATTGGCTCTAAGGTCACCAATGTGACCGTAGGTGACAAGGTCGTCATGGAGCCAGGTCTGGGCTGTGGACATTGCGAATACTGCATGACCGGGCGGTATAACCTATGCGAGGACATGAAATTCATGGCCACTCCGCCCTATAACGGAGCCTTTAAGAAATACATGGCCTATCCTGCCCGTGGCTGCTTCAAGTTGCCTGAGAGCGTCTCCACCTTGGAGGGTGCTATGATTGAGCCGCTGGCCGTGGGAATGCACGCTGCCCGCCGGGGCGAGGTAGACAACTCTAAGGTAGTCCTAATCACCGGCATGGGCTGCATAGGTCTAATGACTCTGCTGTCCTGTAAAGCAATGAATGCGCAGAAAATCATTGTCACGGATATATTTCAGAACCGATTAGAGAAGGCCCTTGAGTTGGGTGCCGACTACGCCATCAACGTAGCCGAAACTGATATGCTTGAAAAGCTTAAGGAACTGACCGACGAGAAGGGGGCGGATGTCGTCTTTGAAACAGCCGGACGGGCCCAGACAGCTGCGCAGAACGTCTTTGCAGTTCGGAGAGGCGGCGTAATTGTCCAAGTCGGTACCATTGCAGATCCAGTTCCCTACCAATTTAATGAGCTCGGAAAAATCGAGGCAGACATTCGCTCGGTCTTCCGCTATCGCAATATCTTCCCCCTAGCCATTAAGCTAATCGAAAAGGGTGATATCGACCTCAAGGCAGTAGACCCTGATATTTTCGACTTTGAGGATGTAGACAAGGCCTTTGACACGGCTATCAACAGGGGCAACGAAGTCGTCAAATGTATCCTAAAATTCTGATCTAGAAACTTCGTGTTTCTGGTCAGGAAGGAAGAAGCCTCCTGAGATCTAAGCAGGTCCAGGAGGCTTCCCACTATTTGGAAAAGGAGTCAACACAAATGCGAGTCAAATACGATGTAGATACTCAGCTATTGTTTCAGATCGGCGATCCTTTGGATCACGCCTGTGCCTGCACTATCCATAACCGGATGTACGAGTTGGCTAATCTAAATGCAGTGAACTTGAATGTGGTGGTCAAAAAAGGAGAATTACCGGCGTTCATTCAGTCCTGTAAGCAATTGGGTGTTAAGGGGTTTGATATCACTATGCCCCACAAAAGTGACATTATTCCCCTCTGCGACGAAGTAGAGCCATTTAGCCGGGAGTTCAACTGCGTGAATCATGTAAAGATTCGAGATGGGAAACTGATCGGTGTGGGGCTAGATGGTCTTGGTATGGTCATGGCTATCGAAGACTCCGGCTTTCCTATTTATGGCTCTAAAGTCCTGATGCTGGGCGCTGGAGCGGTCTCCGGTCCTATCGCAGCAGAGTTATGCCAGCGGGGTGCATCCTCTGTGGTCATTCTGAACCGCACTGTATCTAAGGCGGAAAAAATTACCATATCTTTAAAAAAATATTTCCCTACACTTCAGGCTACAGCAATGTCCATGACGCTGGAGAATCTGTGTTCCTGTGCTCCAGAAGCTGACCTAGTAGTTCAGTGTACTAGTTTGGGCATGAGCGGACACCAGGGTGATTATGAAGACTTAACCTTTATAGATCTTCTCCCCAAGGATGCCTGTGTAGCAGACGTTATTTTTAATCCAGAGCGCACCTCCATCTTAGCCCGTGCAGAGGCCAGAGGGCTGCGTGTTCTCAACGGTATGGGCATGCTGGTAAATCAGGAAAAGGCCATGATGAAATTCCATTTTGGTGTGGATTTGGGGCCGGAGTTTGCTCTCGAAGGAGAGGAAACCCTCCTAATGGCTTTGGTGATGCGACAGCTACGTACTCGACGCCTAACACGGAAGGGAGCAAGCAAATGAGCAAAAAATGCGGAATTTGTGAGTGGTCATTTGCCGTAACAGGTCCTTCCGCTATTGAGTACGCTGGGGTAATTGGCTTTGATGGTATCCAGATCGGCGATCTTGGTGGAGCAAGGAACTGTTTTCCACTGAATGATCCCCACATCCAACAGACCTATCTGGAAGCATCAAGTCGCTTCCAGGTCCAACTACAATCCATGCACCTGTTCACGTTAGTTCGGGAAGGTGGGCTCCAGAAACCGGTGGATAGTGAGGCGGGCAAGCATGCGCTATATAGTATCCGTAAGGGATTGGAGGCCTGCCAGGCCATGAATATCCCCGCGTTACTGGTGACCTCCTATGATTCTTGTAGTATTATCAATAGCTATGATATAGAATGTACTGCGAAGCTGCTAAAACAAGCGGCCCATATATCGGAGGACTGTGGCATCCAACTAGTCTACGAAAGCATCCTCCAGGAGCATTATATCAAGGAAATTTTAAACTATGTGGGTTCTGGGATCAAACTGTGCTACGATATTCTGAATCCCATCAAATTTCTGAAAGGCAATCCCGCGGAAGAAATCAGGCATTTTGGGACACAGTGGATCGACCACGTCCATTTAAAAGACTGTCCAGAGGAAATGACTGGCTTTTGCCAGCTTGGCAAGGGCTATGGCCGTTTTGAAGATAGTATTGCCGCACTGCATGAGATTGGATACGACGGCTGGTACATCACGGAAAATTTCTATCACCTTCCCCCCATGGGTAACACCGGGAGTGTGTTCCAGACAGCGAAGCGTGACCTGGATACTATGCGTAAACTCTAACAAGGGGAGGTGTCAAATGGAAACTATAATGAAAGCTCTTGTTAAGACTGAAAAAGGTCCAGGGCACCTCACGCTCATGGAACGCCCTGTCCCTCAAATTGGGGACGATGATCTGTTAGTCCAAGTAAAGGCGGCTGGAATCTGCGGCTCTGATATACGGATGAAGAATCTGGGGAACTCAGAAAATTTGCGGCCTCCTGTGATTCTGGGTCATGAGTTTTCCGGGGTAATCGCCGCAGTGGGCAAACACATCAAAGGCTTTGAGATCGGTCAGAGAGTAGTATCCGACAACAGTGGTGACCTGTGTGGTAAATGCGATATGTGTGCCAAAGGCAATTACTTAATGTGTGCCCACAGAGTAGGTCTAGGTTCCGGCATGGACGGAGGTTTCGCCCCTTACGTCAAAATATCCGGGCACCTGTTATCCGTTAATCCTCAGTCACTTTACACTATTCCAAACAATGTTTCCTTTGCGGAAGCAAGTCTCATGGACCCCATCTGCAATGCCTATAAGGCCGTCGTAGAAGAAAGCAGTTTAATACCAGGTCAGGATATCCTGATCTTCGGGTTAGGGACGATTGGCCTCCTTGCGATAAAGATTGCCCATCTGATGGGTGCCGGACGTATTATCGCAGTCAACCGCTCTCGCAATGAAGATCGTATCCAAATTGCCCGAAAGTTCGGTGCTACCCATGTGATTTGCTCTAAGGAGGAGGACGTATTCCAACGGGTGTCTTACATTACAAACGGTGAAATGGTTCCGGTATTGATTGATTGTGCTGGTCAAAACCAGATTCTTGAGGTAGCGCTCGCCCTGCTACAAAAGGGCGGTGAATTTATCAAAGTCGGTTATGATGCTGGGCCAGTAGGCATTTCTCTAGACCGTTATGTCAATAAGGGAATCCGAATTCAGGGTCATTTTGCTTATGACTATCAAGGCTGGAAAAACTGCCTGAAACTCATGGAACTACGCAAATTAGATGTACGTGATGTTATTACCCATCGGCTCCCTTTGGAGCAGTGGGAGGAGGGGTTTCGCCTAGTGGAAAGTCGTAAGGGCATTAAAGTCATTTTTGAATTTTAAAAAGGAGAGATTCCATTATGAAAAAGTCCGGAATTTTAAATGCGCAGCTTCTCTCCGAGCTGACAAAGCTGCGTCATGGGGATAAACTACTTATCTGTGACGCTGGCTTTCCAATTCCTGTCGGGGGTAATGTAGTGGATATCTCCTTGGTAGGAGGGATCCCTGATCTTCCACAGACATTGAAAGCAGTTCTCAATGAAATGGTTTTTGAGAGCTACGTTATTATGAACACCTTGGCTGAAAAAAACCCAGAATATTATCAGTTGATAACTCAGCTTTTTCAAGCACAAACACATGTTGAGGTACCAATGGAAGAATTTATTATTTTAGCCCAGGATGTAAAGCTATTCATTCGGACAGGAGAATTGCGGTCCGCCTCTAATCTGATGCTTGCCTCAGCCTCCGGAACACCGCAAGCAGTGGCACTATATGATATATCTATAAAAGAGTAGGCTACTTCTTTTATTTTAGGAGTCTATCTCTTTTCCAAATAGCTATTCATAGGGCTGATATGCATAAACAGAGCCAAGGAAAGGAAGGCCATTCTTAAAGAGTATCTGCAAGGACAGCCTTGCGGATACTCTTTTATGTTTTAACTTCTGACTTTATCCCGATTAACCGAACAGAATTTTCGTTTTCTTTTCCCCGGTGCTGCAATAAATCCTCATTCGAAGGTCAGTCAAACATAATCCGTGTACTGAAAAAGGAATAATTGTCATCAAATATCTTAAAAGAGCAAAACGATGTCCAATATGGAGACTACAGGGCCGATATCCCGTAAATGGATACCAGCCCTGCGTTTCAACTGACCGAATCGTTTATTTGCGAAAAGACGATCCTACCTAGTATTTTGAATACTACCACAACTTATACTAGTTAGGTGCGATTATTCCGTGCCAAAACTTACAGACTTCTCCATAAAATTCCTTAAGGCAACTATACGGCAACGTGTCGTTTACAGTACTCTGGCATAAATCCATGCCGTTCTTCAGAACCAGAATTCCATCGCAAAACCATTTTACATGATTTGGATTTTGGGTGCAAGCAATAATTATTTGTTCTCTTTCTACCAATTGGAGGAGGATTTCATAAACCAACAATTGATTCTGAAAATTCAGTGTCGATGTACGACTTATAGCATACATTTCAGCAATCTATAAATGCGCTGGGGGCTGGGAGATTTCAGTCTCCACAATTTGCTTCGAGCAAATTATTTTATCGCAAATACATAACACATTTTCTTTTGTCAAGATTCTATATCCCAGAATCCGACGGTTTTATACTTTATACTGAAACGAGAGAGGGTTCGACTTACTCAAAATCCATTTTTCACTTCTTACGCCCGCTTCTACAGGAAGAGAAAATTTTCAAGCCCTTGATATATGCCGTTTTCTGGCTTTTTAGGTTTGTCAACTTACCATGTCCTGCGTTAATAAAAAAGAGCCGGCGGTGCTTTTGCGTCGTACAAGTGAGCCTTCCGCGCGGGACGAATTCACTTCATCCCAGCATCTTAAAATTCTCAGGTATCCATAAAAATAACCACACTTATCAGTGTGGTTATTTTTATGGAGGGTAGTTGCAAAAAAGATGCAGGGCCGGCTGGACACTCACGCGGCGGGTGCGGGGTAGAGGCGGTAGATTATTGCATATTCAATGACCAAGGTTTACTCTGTCCCCCAGGCGCCAAGTGTAATTAAAAATCAGGGACACTGATAATCTGTAAGCAACAAACAAAGGGCGGTTTATAATCTCCCCACCGATCAAGTACATAGCCATATGGAAATATCATAGCAGTCTTTCTTTGCTAACACATGAACAAAAGCAGATTTAATAGAGAAAAAATCTCCTTAAATCTGCTTACCGCAATCTGTAGATATACAATTATAGCCAATTTTAAGTTACTATTTTTCTACAATGGCGAAGGTGAAGAAATTCGAACTCTTGCGCCGGAGAAGCCGACCTACTGGATTTCGAATCCGCCCCCTTTAACCACTTGGTTATGCCTCCATATATTGAAAATCAATTGTCCGATCAACAAGCGGCATATTCACTTTTCGAAAAACTGTGAGTATTCTGTTAGCGTTTTGCATTATCCCTTGTAGCACCAATTCTTGGTCTTGCATGGAGTGCTGAATGGGGAACCAAATTTGCGCCCGACAAGCAGGGTGTGAGAAGTAAAAATGAGCGATGTAGAACAGCATATATACGAGGAAAGCCTCTGACATTATCTGGAAATCCCCATACTGGATCTGATGCGGCCGGAGGAAAGCCAGCTGGTCGAACGCTGAGGCCAGATACACGGGGCATATGTGTCCGGATCTAATCAGAGAGCAGCCGTATTCAAAACACCCCTTGGTTCTTCGTTTCCCATACTCGGCGTTATGTCGCCCGCCTTCCGATGTTTTTGTATAGGTCGCATAATATATTAGTGTAAAAATCGTATTTTATTTACCAAATATTCAATTTTTCATTTTCATTTTTACAGAAAATTTATGATGATTATATTGTAGAAATCTGATCGACTGGATTAGAATAGCATCCATAAGGAGCGATTCCATGGAACTAAATCATACCTGCGTTTCTTTATTGAAGATCCTATACAACTGCCAGGACTATGTCCCTATCAACAAACTGGCCGAACAAATGGGAAAAACGGAGCGTTCTGTCCGATATGACCTAGATCTTTTGGACAAATTTTTTCAACAAAATAGTCTTCCTCCGTTAAGCCGCAGATTTGGTGCTGGCATCTATTTAGAGCATACACCAGGACTAGAAGTTCTATTGCAGGGCTTTCTCTCCACAACCACCCCATATCAGTATAAATATAGCACTCAGGAGCGGTGTCTGTATATTAAGATGGCCCTTCTTACCGGCATTGTGCCCTATATCAGTGTGCCGGAACTGGCGAAAAGGCTGATCGTCTCATATCCAACGGTGATCGGTGATCTGGAAGTTGTAGAGCGGCAACTGGAGGCACAAAGCATCTCTCTGGTCCGGCGTGCCCGTGTAGGCCTGCGGGCAGAGGGCGATGAGGAAACTATCCTAGGCGTATGCCTTCAGACGCTCAATAATCACATCTCCCTGGCGGAATTTGATCGGTATTTGTACAGCAAGCCTCTGGAACGAAAGATTTCCACTCTGCTGCTAGAGGACCTGTTCCGCAACCTGGACGTTGATCTTTTTCGAGATATTCCGAAGCATGCGGAAAGTATTCTCAACCGAATTTTCAGCGACGAGGCCTTTGGAAAACTGATTTTTTGCCTTGCCCTGCTGACCCAGCGGGCCCGTAGCGGAACCATTACTCCGATCCGGATTGCCCATGGAAAAGACACCCTGATGATGACGCAGGAGTATAAGGCGGCGGGGATGATGATGGAACTTCTGTCCCAACAGTATGAGGTCAGTTTTCCAGCCGGAGTACAGTACTATCTCACCGCTCAGTTGCTGTGCTCCAAAAGCATCGTTAGCGGACAAGGGCGGCTGGGCCGAGATCAGACGCGATCCAGCCGGCTGGATCGTGTGACCGAGGAAGTGGTAGACAACATTCAACGCCTCTATCAGATCGATTTTGGTCCAACCAGGACAGAGCTGGTGGAGCACCTCAAAGCCCATCTCATCCCTACGATCTACCGCATCCGCTACCACCGGTCCATTGTAAATCCCCTTTATGATGATCTGGTGGCCAAGCACGGGCAATTACTCCGCAATACCGCCGAAGCAGTAAAACCTCTGGAACAGTGCTGTGACGGTCCCATCAGCGACCAGGAGATTTCCTATATTGCCCTGTATTTTTTGGCCGCGATTAACCAGCGAGACCCTCAGGTGATTCGCCCAGCACGGGTCGTCATTGCCTGTGGATCTGGCTATGGCACGGCCCAGGTGGTGGTCTCTCAGATGAGAAGCCTATTCAATGTGGAGATTGCTGACATCCTGTCCGGCCGGGATGTCTGTGAGAAGATCAAACAGGGGTCACTGCACTGTGACTATATCATTAGTACAGTGGATCTACCCCAGCTACCCAACGAGCTTTACATTCGGGTAAACCCCATTTTCACGCGGCAGGACTATCGAAACATCCTGCAATTCATCGACGCACGCCAGGCCAATCACTCCTCAGATCGGTACATGGAATTGACCGAACAGCTTGTGCGGATCGCCCAGGGTCATGGCGCTAACCGGAATATCGAACAGCTCCGGTATGATATTCTCTCCCTCCTGCTCCATGATACTCGGATCCAGAAACCGTCCCCCAAAAAGGACAATATATGGGATCTGAAGGACCTGCTGTTGCCTGGACTAATGCGCATGGATGTGCCCTGCCGAAACTGGCAGGAAGCAGTCTATCAGTCTACCCAGACCTTGGAGCTGGGGGGATATGTGACTGAGGCATACAAACATGCTATTGTTCGCAACCTGCAGGAGTTCGGACCCGCTATGGTGATGTTTCCCGGTGTCCTCATCGCCCATGCCTCCCCGGCAGATGGCTGCAGGAAGCTGGGCTTTGGGTTTATGAGTCTGCGTAGTCCTGTCTCCTTTGGAAATAAGAGCAACGACCCGGTCAAGCTGGTTTTTACCCTGTCCGTTGTGGACAGCTCCTCTCACATGGAAGCTATGATCCAACTATTCAACATGATCTCGGAAAAGCCGGTACGGGAGGCCCTTTTCCGGGCACGTACCAAACAGGATGTGCTTAACATCCTTCAAAAAGAAGAGAAAAATGCCGGTACTCCCATCGGTACAACAGAGGATTTTACGATAGGTGGTGTTGATCATGGAAAAAGCTAGCAGTATGATGCTCCATTCCTCCTGTGTCCAACTGGATGTAGAGGCCCAGGATTGGCAAGATGCCATTCGAAAGGCTTGCCGCCCTTTGATGGGTGAGGGGTTTGTCACAGAGGGCTATGACGAGGATGTAATCGCACGGGAACTGCAGTGGGCCACAGGGCTGCCAACCGAGCCGGTAGGAGTCGCCATTCCGCACTCTCTGACCCCACAGCATGTGATCACGGCGCAGATCGCGGCTTGCCGATTGTCCCAACCGGTAAAATTCGCTCAGAGCGGCGGTACCGCGGATGATGGGAAGGTGGATGTGTCCATCATCTTTGTCCTGGCTCTTAAGGATCCCAAGGAGCAGCTGAGTCTTCTGCAAAAGCTGATGACTACCATTTCCAATGAGGAGACGCTGGCTTCTCTGATGGGAACATCGACTCCCCTGGAATTCAGCAATATATTTAACGGCGCTTCCGCCGAATGAATTGTCGAAAGGAATGATTCTTATGGTCAATCGAAAAGTTCGCATCCTGGTGGCCTGTGGAGCGGCTATCGCCCAGTCTAGTATGCTGCAAATGATGATCTCCAGCTACCTGGACAAGAAAAAAGTGAGCTATGACATTCAGAAGTGCACATTCTACGAATTGCAGAACAAGATCCAGGCCTGGAACCCGGATTTTGTCTATACGGTCGGGCAGCCTCCCTTCCAGATGCGTGAGGGCCTACACCATGATGGGATGAGCATCTTCACTGGAGTAGGCAGAGACAAGACCCTTGCCGAATTGTATGACATGATCCAAAAGCTGGAGGCCTGATCTAACGGCATCCAGGGGAGGAAGAAACAAAAAGAGCAGTGAAAGAATGGAGGGAACAGATCAATGGAAGTCATCCAAAGTTTTATCAATTTTATGCAGAATCTTGGCGCCGCCTGTATGATGCCCATCTTTGTGTTCATCATCGGACTTGTGGTTCGGGTTCCCATCAAACAGTTGTTGAAGGCCTCAGTCACAGTGGGCTGCGGATTCATCGGCACATTTATGGTTATGGACCTGCTGGCCGAGTATATTGGGCCCATTTCCACAGGGCTTGTTGAAAAGTTCAATTTGAGCCTGGATGTCATCGATGTAGGGTGGCCCGTAACCGGTTCCTTTGCCTGGGCCGTGCCCATCGCGCCACTGATCTTTGTCGGCGTGTTTGCACTGAACATCATACTCATTGTCGCCGGCTTCACCCGCACTCTGGATGTGGACATTTGGAACTACTGGGGCTTTATGCTGGCCGGTGCGATGGTGTATTACAGCACCAACAACGTGATTTTTGGCCTGCTGGCGTCGCTGATCACCGCGGCGGTGACATTCCGGCTGGCTGACTACGCAGCCCCTGTTACCCAGCACATCTATCCGGGCATTAGCTTTCCTCACACCTGCTCGATTTTCTGGATGCCTTATGCCAAATTTATGGATAAACTGTATGACCGGATCCCCGGCTTTAACAAGCTCGATGCCGATCCGGAGCACCTAAAGGAGAAAATCGGCTTCTTTGGAGACCCCATGTTCATCGGGCTGATAGTAGGTGCAGTGCTGTCCGTGCTGGCGGGCCAAGGCCCCTCAGAAATTCTAGCCAGCGCATTGAATATTGCCGCGGTTCTCCTTCTTCTGCCCAAAATGGTCTCCCTGTTGATGGAGGGCTTGTCTACCATCGCCCAGTACACACAGACCTGGGCCCAGAATATGAAGTTCCTCAAGGGCAAGGAGCTCTATATTGGGATTGACGGTGGCATTCTTATGGGCCGTCCCAGCGTCATCGTTGTAGGCGTCATTATGATCCCCATCATGCTTGTCTTGGCCGCTGTTGTCCCAGGGAATCGGGTATTGCCTATTGCCGACCTGGCGGTGCTCACCTCTTGGTTCTGCTGGTGCCCCGTGGCCGCCAAGGACAACATTTTCCGCGGAATCGTCAGCGCCATTATCCAGGGGATCGTGATTCTGCTGATTGCCACCGCTATGACCAACATCCATGATATCATGGCCGTCCAGTCCGGCTATGTCTATGCCGAGGGGATTACCCACACCTCCGCGCTGGTCATGGGCCAGGAGCTTCTGCCTGACCTACTATATAAGATCTTCAGCTTCTTCGGTGGCTGAACCAGCTTCACCCTGTACACATTGTCCCCGCCCACACCTCCATGCGGCGGTGTGGGCGGGGGCAAGTCTCATCAATAGAAAAGGAGTCTCCCGTGTATGGATCCAAGTGTGAAACCGGATAAGGTCCCTATAAAAAAGCTGCTGTTTGTCACCGATCTAGATAAGACCCTTTTGGATGACAATGCCCAGGTTCCCCGGGAATGTCTAGAAGCGGCGGCTCAGTTTGTGGAGCAGGGCGGGCTGTTTACCGTAGCCACCGGCCGCCCTACCAGAGGCGCTATGCTGTACCCGGAGCTAATGGAGCTTGTAAATTTGCCCATCATCACCTACAATGGTGGATGTATTTATGATGTAAAGGCGGGACGGGTCCTATGGCGGCAGTTTCTCCCCGAATCTGTCCGACCTTCTCTGTCGGAAGCTTTGGCGCGTTTTCAACAGGTGGGATTTCTCATCTTTCGGGGGGAGGATGATTTTACATGTGCTGTCCGGGAAAACGCTTATACCAGAGAGATATCCTGGAATCGGGAACAATACCAAGCCCCCCTTCTCCCTATAGCCTCGGTTCCGGTTCCCTGGAACAAGATCGTAGCGGCTGGTCCTAAGGATCAGATCGCGCTCTGTGGGGAATTCCTCAAGGCCAATATCCCAGATCCGGTCACCTTGGTGATCAGTGAAGGACAATTTATCGAGCTCAACGGTCCCCGGGTTGGAAAGGGACTTGCACTGCGCCGTCTGGCAGAAATGTTCCATCTCTCCCAGGATAAAGTCGTAGCCATTGGGGACAGCATGAACGATATGGGTATGCTCCAATGGGCTGGTACAGGAGTAGCCGTAGCCAATGGGGAGCCTGAATTAAAGGCGGTCGCCGACCGCCTGGTTTGTTCCAACCAAGAACATGGGGTGAGACAATGTGTAGAGCAGATCCTCCTCCCCATGCTCCATCAGGCCGGCCCGGCTTCTGGCCTGTGATCTGCCGGGGAACCCCTAGACACGATGTCTTTTTCTCTGCCGGGTCTGTATCAAGCGCAAGGATCAGCAGGCTCTGAGATACCCATGGTGGATCATCCATGCTCCGGATCCCTACAGAGTGGATCGGTATGGGATGATTGGCTACCTGCATCAGATAAAGACTTACAGTCAGCTGTGGATCATAGGTATCTCCCAGCCTGTTGGTGATCGATCAGGTTCGTGACATAATACAAGGAGGTGGCAGTATGACATTAAAAGGGACCGCCGTTTCTCCTGGGGTCGTGGTAGGTAAGGTATATCGATATGAACGATTTGTTCCTATATTCTCCTCTGAGTCCCCAGAGAGTACGGCGTCGGAGTTGACCCACTATCTGGAGGCCTGCCGGCTTGCCCGGGAGGAGATGGAGGGATTACGGGAGAGGTTTCAAAACAAGAATGAGCAGGACAAAGCGGATATCCTCTCCGCTCACCTGGAGATCCTGGGAGATGAGACCATCGATGAGGAGCTTCGGGGGTTGATAGAGTCAGGAGACATGAACGGACAGCGAGCAATCCAAACGGTGTATGAACAATATGCTAATATGCTTGAAAAGTTACCCGATCCGACCATCAGGGAACGGGCGGCCGATCTGCGGGACATCGAGATCCGGCTGCTACGTTGCTGGGAGGGTCTTCCAGAGCAGGAGCTTTCAGTTCTCCCGCCGGATACCATCGTGGTGGCCTGGGATTTGGTGCCCTCAGACACAGCCACGCTGGACCGGGATAATGTGCGCGGCATTATTACCGAGGTTGGCGGCACTACCTCACACAGCGCAATTATCGCCCGTAACTATGAGATCCCCGCCGTGTTGGGCGTTACCGGTGCCATATCTCAGTTGCAAGACGGACAACCGATCATCCTGGACGCAGTGGATGGAGTGGTTCTCACTGAGCTCAACGATCAGCTTCTGGAGGTTTACCAGGCCAAGGGAGCGGTGGAGCGGGAACAGCGCACCCACACAAAACTCTTTATTGACCGTGAGCCTGTTACACCGGACGGAGTCCGTATCGAGGTGGAGCTGAATATTGCCGCCGCCGATCCGGATAACCTGGCCGGGGCCAAGTATACCGATGGTGTAGGGCTTTTTCGCACAGAGTTTCTCTATATGGGGCGCAATACGCTCCCCTCGGAAGAGGAGCAGTTTCAGGCCTATCGAAAGGTTCTGATGACCTTTCAGCGCCGTCCCGTGGTCCTGAGGACCATGGACATTGGAGGCGATAAGCCCTTAGAATGCCTGGATATGCCGACGGAAAGCAATCCCTTCCTGGGCAATCGGGCCTTGAGGCTTTGCTTCCGGCATCCGGAGCTTCTACACACACAGCTCCGGGCTGCGCTGCGGGCCTCAGCCTATGGAAATTTGTGGCTCATGTTTCCTATGGTGGCCAGTATGGACGATATTTATATGGCAAAGGCTGCCCTGGAGCAGGTCAAGGCAGAGCTGAAGGCTGAGGGTCATCCCTTCCAGCCTGACTTCAAAACAGGAATCATGGTAGAGATCCCATCCATTGCTATATTGGCTGACCAGGCGGCGGCAGAGGTGGATTTCGCCAGTATTGGAACCAACGATCTGACCCAGTATCTGATGGCGGTAGATCGTGGAAATCCAGCGGTCAGCTCCTATTATCAGCCTTATCATCCGGCTATGTTCCGCCTGATCCGTCATGTGGTTTCTGCCTTTGCAAAGCAAGGCAAGCCGGTCAGTGTATGCGGGGAACTGGGCGGAGATCCACTGGCTGCGGCGGTTCTGATTGGAAGCGGTATCCGCCGACTGTCCATGAATATCTCCTCTGTCGCTTCTGTGAAAGAGATGATCCTTTCCACCGATTTGAAAAAAGCGGCCGCGCTGTCAGATGCCGTGTGTATGATGACCTCAGCTGAGGAAGTCAAGCGTTATCTCAAGAAAACTATATATTCTGAATATTCAGTAGAATGAATGAGGTGATCCGCAATGTATTGTGGCTCTGTTACTGTTCAAAATATTTCTGGACTCCATGCCCGCCCTGCCTCTGAATTTGTGGCTCGGGCGAAAGGCTTCCAGTCTAAGATCTCCATCCGCCGCATGGAGAGCGACAAACCAGTTGGAAACGCCAAATCAATCATCGTTTTGCTCTCCATGGGTATCTGTCAGGGAGAGTCTGTTGAAATCACGGCGGAAGGTCCCGACGAACAGGAGGCTGTGGCTGAACTGACCGCGCTGATTGAAAGCGGCTTTGGCGAGGACTGAAAGTCCAATCACGCTCCACTGGATGTGTGGAGGACATTGGAAAGGAGCTGCATGGACTGTACGCTATCTGGAATTGGAGGAGAGGCCGTCCGCAAACAGGGATCTGTTGCTTGCCGCTCCGGTAACGGTCTATCAATTGAGCGATAAGATTGAAACAGAAAGAAGCACCTGCATGACAGGTGCTTCTTTTCTGCCGTTCGTTAACAAAAAAGATGCAACTTTGCATCTGTTAGGACGTAACAATTTACATGGCTTGTAATTCTTTTTGTTGGTCAACCTCAGGACATCCCACCGAAAGGCCTACTCAAAATCAAAATTATGCGAAACTCTCAACTATTTCTGCCTCATACATAGCATACTCGCTTGAAGAAAATAGATGATTTTGTGGGTTTGTTAAAGTAATAATATTTACTCCGTCATTTTTTGCAGCTATGTCCCTTCCTTGAACTATCTTTCCAAATTAAGTTGCTTTCATAGCAACAATTGGAACATATTTCTTATTATCCAGGAGCTTGTGCACGACCGCCTAGGTCATTTTAGGTTTTCAGGCAGTGAAGGAATGCTTTTTCAAAAAGTATATTAACAATTTTTCCTAAACTGAATCTAGCAGGATGATACCCAAATATTCCGCTAACAGCACCTGACTTTTTTCATGCGCAACAATTTCTTAGTCAATTAAAACATAGCCATGAGGAAGTTTTTTGGCTGCCTCACGCTTTAAAACATAAACAAAAGCAGGTTTAAGAGGGAATGAACTTCCTTAAATCTGCTTGCCAATACTGTAATATCTAATTATAGCCAATTATGAATTTCGATTTTGACGCAGGTTTTGCTGAAATGGTACTACTGGCCAGATTTGAACCGGGGCCTCATCCTTACCAACGCCGATTTGACATTTTCCCAATCTATTTTGCTTATCTTCAGCACTTTCCCATTTAATCAGTATACTTTCCATCACTCTTTGGCCATACCACTTCTGTATATTCCACCTCAGTCTATGGCTGGTTATGTGGTAAGCCGCAACTCACGCATTTGCCCGTTGCAGGTAAAACTCGTTCTCCGCTACTTCTTGACCATCCGGAATAGGAAACAAAGCGAATTCTTTCCCCAAAGGCAGCTCAGGATTTGCAAGGTAACAAACAATGAAGCATGGGATTTATTCATCCAGTAAATTAAGCTTTATGAAAAATCCCGGAAGCTTTTCCTCGTCTTCGTCAATACCGTCCTGATTTGAAACTGTGACCAGTTGACTCCCCTCAAAATCTGTCACACGTCGTTTAGGGTCTCCCCGCATTCGCATTTCAAAGCCCTGCTCTGTCGGAGCGGAAAATGACATGACCGCGCCAGCCGCACGGTCCGTACCGCAAATCCGTTTCCACAACAGCTCTCGGATCCGTACATTCACACGACCAACAAATACTCCTGGTTTCAATTCCAGAAACCACCGTTTGAGCTCTCCACGAACGCTTTCCGGCGCGCCATCCATGACAATGACCGTCATTTCTCTACCTCACTACCCGCATAATTTCTTCCTCCGAATGCTGTGTCCATCTTGTCATCCCAGAGTGTTCCAACCCGCAAACCATTGTCCTGTTCCTCCTCAGTTTCTCCCTGTAGCATCCACGTCAGGTCACGGGCGACGCAGGACAAAATATGGGCGTTGGCAAAATACGTTCTGCATTTCATCCGAACCAGTTTCTTCTGGTCATTTCCAGACGTTAGTTCTCGGACCGCTTCAAAAGCTGCCGGGATCGTGGTTTCTACCTTATAGAAATCTGCCACATCATACACAAAAGAGAGCTGTTTCCTCGTATGGATAAAACCAAGCCCTGGTGAATATCCCAGCGACACCACCGCCGCATGGCACAAACCATACAGCAGTGCGTTGGCCTCAGACAACGCCTGATTGACCGGGTCGGCCCAATCCCAGTCCTCGGCCTTATAGGATCTCTTTTTCCATCGGACCCCTGTCGTTTTCGACACCAGCTCATAGGCTTTTCGAACCCTTATTCCCTCCATGCCGCGCAGCTGCTGGAGGGTCAGGCCATCGGTCTTCATATTGGGAAAGCGAATCTGATACATCCGCTTTGCGATTTCCAAATGCCGCTCCTGATCCATACAGGCCTTGGCCTGGATTAACAGATTTTTGGCACTTCTGGTTTCCCCAACACCAGAGGCATAAAATCGCTCTCCATGCTCCCCACACCAGATGGCCATACATCCGTTCTCGCAAATCGTACGGATTGCCGCATGGGTCACGCTGGTCCCCAGTCCCAGCAAAAGGCAGGTCATTGCCGCAATGGGGATGGGCGTCCTGCCCTCTTTCTGAATGGCAACGATAGCTGTGTCATTTTGCTCAATCACCGCATGTTCTAGGCACAAATAGTTGATACTGTCCCCCAACTCAGGAAGTTCCTGTAAATTTTTCATTCCGTGTTCCTCCTTTTCTCTTTGGAAATTTCCCCACGCACGCGGGGTTTACGGTTATGTTTGTATTCGGCCAGGCCCCGGCAGGCGGTTCATCCCCACACATGCGGGGTTTACGAATCAAACTACGGCCTATAAGGGACTATGCCCCTGATAAGGATATTGAGATGTTATCAAAGCCCATGCTTGGCCCTGCGGACTATCACAGATATAGTCTGTCACAGACTATAATGCAAGGAGGAAAATCGTTCCATTGTATCAAAATTCTGCGTCTGCGTGTTCATTCTGTGCGCTAATAGAATTTAGCGCCATATCTACTGTTTGGTGCGACAGCAAATCTAACATTGCTGTTGCTTTGTATTGGTTTTATCCACCCTTTATGGTATTTGGTGCAGACATAAAAGATGGCATGTTTTTGTTGTGCGCAGTGTTGAAGTTTACACCGTCCATGGTAATCAGTTTACGCCCCTTGCAGAGAAATTCCTCGTTGCCGCTTTCTATATCAGAAAAGCGGCGCAAAACAATCAGTTCCAAGTCGATAGCGGTGCGGCGCTCGGAGAAACTGGATACAGCTATATTTACTGCGTGATAATCGTACAATTCCTTACGTAAAATGTTTCCTCCTATAAGACAAATCATTTTAATCATTGTCACTCTGTCGAGTTTGCTTTTCTTGAGAAATAATTTCTTTTTTCGTTGGTATCGTGCTTCCGGTCCTCAATAGCCTTACGTATGGCGACATCAAACTCTGTCTTTGTTTTGTCAGCGATATTCGTTGTTTTTATCGTTGTTTCTCACATCATGTGTATTTGCCGGATTTCAAATGCAAAAAACGCATGACAAAAATTTCCACTGGCTTGAAAGTCTTTGTCATGCGCTTCTAAGGCACTCATCTACATGTCGGGAGAGCAACACGAATTGTAAAATCAGTTAAAAACGAAAAGTATCGTTAAAATGGACTACTACGGTCAGGTACAGGATAACGTAAGCCCACTAAAGCTGTCAATATGCATAACAATTGTTCAAAATAAGTTTACCAAAACTGAACAGTTCTCTTCCCCACCCGAACAGCATTGCTACAAGCAGGGCTCTTTTTCACATCAATAATCAGCTTGGCAAAAGTTTCGTGCCGCTGAATATAAGGCCATGCTGCTGATTTGTTCTGGACCGGGCACCAACAAATCTGTACATAACGAAGCCGAGCATACACTGGATGTCGTTCACCAGCAGATCTCATTTATGGACTGCTGTCTGAACCAGGCGCTTACACATGAGACGCCCGGGCACCCACTTTCGTCTGAATTTATGAACAATCTTTATGAACGCAGTTCAGGTAGCCACGAAACATTTTTCGGTCATACGGGGAAAACAAAGGTCAAATGTCAAGTCAATTTACCATTGGCGCACATAATTGTGACTATTCTGATGAGGTTACATATCTCGGCACCGCTTCATTTGTTCTTAGCAAAATAAAAAGGGCTCGATACACAAATCGCCAGAGCCAACGTACGGCATAACCAAGACGCAGCCAAAGACGCCATACAGGAAAGGAGATAGTAAAAGCACAGGTTCAGGCCCCTGACCCGTTCTCTGCGCTTTTTTATTTTCTTAATACAGCATTGACTATTTTGAACTCATTTTCTCGGCAATTTTTTGCGTCAACCTATACCATTACCGAAAGGTGTTATTGGAGGCACAGATTTCATTTATTTTGTACGACATAATCTTAAAGAAATCCTGCAATATTTCTGTTTGTGCATAGCACGAAAGAGCAATTGCGGAGAAATCACATGTAAAAATAGGATTGCCGATTACAAAACAGGCAACATTTGAGGGCAAAGGTGAAAGTCGTTCACCTAATTCCGGAATGATTGAAAAAGACTGGTGCGCACTTGTCATATTGATTGCGGTTATAACATTTGTTGTTGTAATGATACCTTTTGGTGAAACCTTGTTGCGTTCGAGCTCTGTGCGGAAATGCTCTTCCATGCTTTGTCCCGGTTTATAGTTTATGACAGTTTCCCCATTTAAGTTTCGAATGTCAAAGTATTGATACCTACCATGAAGTGAGGGTTCTGGTTCGGACAAAGCTTTTCGAACTGCGGGATGTTCTTTATTACCAATAAGCAGATATTTTTCTTTATATATAGGATAGGCGTAGTATTTGCTATCAAGCTTAACTGGCGGAATACAAACGCAACAGTCAATTTCGTCCTTCTCCAAAAGGGCGAAGTAATCTTCTTCAAACCCAAAAATCTCCTTCACTTGAATATCATAGTTTGGCAGTTGCCTCAAAACCAGCGGTAAGAGTTTTGGCAGGAGTAAAGAATATCTCCAGACAGGAATGCCCACCCGCAGACTCTGTGAATTATGAGAGAGCGCAAATAATTCTGCGTTAAGTTTTTTCTCCTCAAGCACCACGTTCTGTGCAAATTTGTAGTATTTTTCCCCTGCTGGGGTGAGGGTTAAAGGCAATGTGCGCGCAAAGAGACGAACCCCTAAATCTGCTTCTAAACATTTGAGATATTTACTTAAGGAGGGCTGCGCAATGAATAATGATTCAGCCGCCTTTGTAATATTTCGGTATTCAGCAATTGTCAAAAAATAGCGAAGCTTTTCGGTTAGCATAGAGATATCCCCTCATAGCAGTTGGTGCAAGCGCAAACTATAGCCGGTAGGCTATGTTTGTATAGAATAACATATCTTTCCGTTTTTTTCAATATATTGCTATAATTAAAGCACAAATAATCATTTGAAATATTTATGAGCTTCTAATATTTTAACCAAACGAACAACAAATTCGAGAGAAAGAATATATAAAGTTCTTTGAGCGCCTGTTTTGACGGCCACGATAGAAAAATACATAACCTTGCAAGGCTAAGAAAGGGATGGAGGCATTCTCCCTAACACCTAAAAGGTAATGGGTTTTCCGCCTCAATATTATTTGCAGTGGATAAAGACTACAGGAGTGTGTCCGCTTCAGAGTTGAATGGGGTACGAAAGGCATATGAATCAGCTGGAATTGAGCTGGAAGCGAAGCATTTTAACAGCGAGGCAGAAATCATTGCAGGGTGTCAGGATGCATTTGCGATTTTAGCGACCGGAAATTCCCCCATCACAAGAGATGTGATGGCACCCTTCTCGCCACTAAAATTTGTTCAACGATGTGGTGTTGGGGTCAATTCCATTGATTTGGATGCTACAACTGAATTAGGAAAGATAATTTTAAATCTACCCGGCTTCTGCACCAACGAACTGGCTAACTTAGTAATAGCCACAATCATGGGTTTAATTCACAACACAACTTGTTACGACCGAGAAATCAGAAAGGGAGCGTGTCCGAATGCCGGGAGATGTAAGTGAGATGACGTTGGGCTTGTATGGATTTCGGTGCAGCTGGACGCCATTTGCATGACATTTTCTACAACGGATTCGGGACAAAGGTGATAGTATCTGATCCATACGCATCAGACTCAGTCAAAAGCATATATCCAAATGTAAAATTTGTTTCGTTCGAAATCCTATTAGAAAGAAGCGACATTATCTTCATTCATGTTCCTCTTTCTCCTGAAACCAACCATCTTTTCAACAAAGAGGCATTCCGTAAGATGAAAAACACCGCAATGGTCATCAATACTGCCTGCATACCAATCATTAATCAAAAAGATCTGGTATGGGCACTGCAGGAAGGTGAGATTCTTTACGCAGGGTTAGATACCGTGGAGAAAAAACCTATTACTCCGAACAATCCGTTGCTTAAGATGGATAATGTCATCCTCAGTCCTCATATCGGATTTTATGGAATCGGTAGCAAAAAAACTCAAATCTGCATGGTCTGTAATCTGAGCCAAACCGTAGTTACTTCCGGTTCTTTTCAGGCTCGTTGTGTCGCAACCCCCTTCGTTTTGGACAAATTTCCTGAGCTAAAGCAGATTTGATTTAGGGTAGATAAATGTTTATGTTTCGGAGGTAAACATTATGAGCATTGGATGCAAGATTATTGCCGATTTCCAACGACCTGACCTCGCACTTGTTAAACGTTTCTGAGGTATGCCTGTGGCCAACATTGATGACAACATGGGCCGTATCGCAGCCATCCACGCCAGCATTCGTCCTTTGAATAAGACCCCGCTGTTGGGTGTAGCCTTTACCGTCAAAGTGCCCGAGGGTGACAACCTCATGTTTCACAAAGCTATGGACATGGCCAAACCCGGGGACGTAATCGTCATCGATGCAGGGGGCCACAGTAACCGTGCTATTTTCGGTGAGCTTATGGCCTATTACTGCAAGGCCCGGGGCGTGGTTGGTCTGGTGGTAGACGGAGCGATCCGCGATTATGATACGTTGAGTCAGATGGATATGCTTATTTACGCCAAGGGTGTCACTCCCAACGGCCCCTATAAGAATGGCCCCGGCGAAATCAATACACCCGTGGTTATCGGCGGCAAGACGGTCCGCCCCGGCGATGTTCTGGTAGGTAATCAAGACGGGCTTGTAGTAATCGACCCCGAAGTCGCAGAGGTCCTGATTTCCATGACACAGGCTACCATTGATAAAGAGGCCAAAATCATGGATGATATTCTTGCTAAGTGCGAATACATCCGGCCCTGGGTGGATGAAAAACTTAAGGAAATTGGTTGCGACATCATCAACCAAGAATAAAAAAGCAAAGACGTCTGGAGGGTTGCAAATGATCAGCAAAGAGTTTATTCGAAAAGAATTTCCGGAATTCGATTGGATTGAAGATGTAGAACTTCGAGACAAATGTGTGGCTGTGTTACAGGAAGGAATCGAGGCCGGAGGTTGGACTGAAGAAACAGTGTACCAGTGCCCCATTGCCGTTTCTGAAATGAGCGCTGATTGTCCCGTTCACAACTTGGACCACATTCATGATGTTACCAATATGTGCAAAGCAGTGTGCGATTGGCTGCTTCCCCGTTATAGCTTCATGCAGGTTGATTGGGACATAATTATTGCCGCAGCACTTCTGCACGATGTCGGTAAATTTACCGAGTATGGCGTAAATGATCAGGGCAAGCCTGTTTATACCGAAAAAGCAAAGTTGATGCGGCATCCTTTGGCGGGCGCTCTGTTGGCTTCCAAGCATGGTCTGCCGGACAAATTGGTGCAAATTATTGCAACTCACAGTTTTGAAGGTGATCGCTCCTATCAGTGCCCAGAGGCGCTTCTGATGAAAAGGATTGACACTGCTCAGTTTGGTATGGTCAATTACTTCTTCCCTGCAAAAAAGGCGGTGGAATGATGAGAGTCTCTGTAAAAACGATCCATCAATTCGGAATCGATGTCATGAAAGCTGCCGGTCTAGATGACTATGAGGCAGAACATCTTTCCCATAGCTTAATTTTTGCGGATCTCAGAGGTGTGGGAAGCCATGGTTTCAGCCGGTTATCGACCTATGCTAAACGTGTAGAGTGCGGTGTCATTGCAAACCATGTCAGGGTAGAGATTCTGAACGACAGCCCCAGCGCAATTGTGATAGACGGGAAAAATGGCATTGGTGCCTCAGTCGCAATGCAGGCAATGAATTTGTGTGTGGAACGGGCAAAAGTTTCTGGTTGTTGTTTTGCAACTGTGCGCAATGCGAACCATTTTGGTGTGGGAGCTTATTATTCGCGTGTTGCTATGGAGTCTGGATGTGCTAGCGTAATTGTGGCAAACGGCGAAGTTGGTGTAGTCCCTACTGGCGGCGCAACACCCATGCTGGGAACAAATCCCGTTACCGTAGGCCTGCCCACAGGAGATGGGTATCCGCCCATTATGTTAGATATGGCAACCAGTGCTGTAGCCAGGGGCAAGGTGGTGCTAGCGCAAAAAGAGGGGCGGAGCATCCCTCTTGGTTGGGGTGTTGATCGAAACGGCAACCCAACCACAAATCCGGAGGATATTTTGAACGGAGGTTCCATGTCACCGATGGCAGGTCCAAAAGGATATGGAATGGCGCTGATTATTGACATGCTCTGCAGCGCAATGGGTGGATCTCTGAACTGTCGAAACACCCCCAGTTTCTGGTACGATTTCGAACATCCTCAGAATATCGGCTATTTTATGGGCGCTTTTGATGTCAATCAATTTATGCCTTATGATACATACCTGAACCGGATCGATGACATTATTGATGAATTCAAAAATGCGCCGAAGGCTGAAGGAGTGATTGAAATCATGATGCCGGGCGAAATTGAACATAATAAGTTCCACGCAAATTATCAGCCCGGTGTTGAATATGGAGATGTGGTTCTGGAGGAACTAAGGAGTATTGGAAAGCACTTCTCCGTTCCTTGTGGCTTTTAAAAAGAGGGCTTATGTACGATTTGGTCATAAAGAATGGCATATTGATGGACCCTCAAGGAGAAATAGAGGGTCCGGGAGATATTGCTGTTCAAGGTCGTAAAATTGTGGCAGTAGGTCAACTGCTATGTAACGAGGCAAAGCAGATTGTTGATGCGTCGGGATGTTATGTGACCCCAGGGCTGATCGATTTCCACTGTCATATTGCTCTTGGGGTCACAGACTTTGCGATGCCAGCGGATTTAGTTCAAATTCCTCATGGAGTTACGTCTTTGGTAGATGCAGGTTCCGTAGGTGCCGCAAACTTTGAAACCTTTTACCGGAACAATGTAGCCAACAGCCAGATGACAGTTAAAAGCTTTTTACATGTGAGCACAATGGGGCAGTTAACACATCGTTTCACGGAAAATATTGATCCTCAATTATTTGACCGCGAGCGCATCAAGATGTTGTGTGAACAGTATCCAGATCAAATTATTGGCTTGAAGCTCAGGCAGAGCAAGGATATCGTTGGTTCTTTTGGGTTGGAACCACTGAGGGAAACTGTGGCATTGGCAGACGAGATCGGTCTCCCCATTTCTGTCCATGCATCTGACTCTCCTGGCGAAGTACAGGAAACTTTGGAGCATTTGAGGCCCGGAGACATTTTCTGTCATATGTACCACCAAAAAGGCAAAACAATCTTGGACGAAAACGGTCGGGTTCTTTCCGAGGTTTGGGCGGCCCGAGAAAGAGGTGTGTTATTTGACTTAGGGCACGGTGCCTTTAATTTCTCGGGGAAAGTGGCTGTGGCCGCCATCAAACAAGGCTTCTTGCCGGATATTATCAGCTCAGATTTGAGCTTATTGTCTTTGTATAAAGCGCCCACACATTCGTTTACTTACGTTCTGTCGGAGCTTTTGAACCTCGGGGTCAGCTTCCGGGAGATCATACGTCGTTGTACAGATATCCCGGGCAAACTGATGGGGATCGCACACAATGGTTTTCTTCGTGTCGGTCAGATTGCGGATATCGCGGTCTTTAAAATAGTCGAGCAGGATATTCATTATGTTGACCGATACAATAATGAGTACGCCGGTAACCAGCTGATTCAAACACAAATGACAATAAAAAACGGATCAGTTCTTTACCGAAACGAAACATTCCTGTAAGACAAAAAATAAATCGTAAGGAGACATGAAAAGATGAAAAAGGCAAGAAAAATTTTAAGCAGTTTGTTGGCTACCACTTTGCTGTTCAGCTTGTCTGCCTGTGGTAATGGCTCATCTTCCACGCCTGTGTCTGATCCCTCGGTTTCCGGCAAAGGCGGGGGGCAAGAAGCAGGTTTCCCCTCTATGACCATCCAGATTGCTCATGTGAACCCCACCACCGATGATGACCAGTATCATAAGTTTGCCACTCTGTTCGCCGAAAAAGTAAGGGCCGCCACCGATGGCGCAGTGACCTTTGAAATCTGCGGTAACAGTGAACTCGGCGCTGAGGGCGATGTCATTACCGGCATGGGGCTGGGCACCCATCAGATGAGTGTTATGTCCAACCTGGCTTATGCCGCTGTAAACGGCCCCTCTAAGGTGAGTGAGATGCCCTTCATGTTCGCTGATTCCAAGCAGGCTGCCGCATTCTTTGACAGTGACATCATGAAGGAAGTCACTGACGGCATGTATGACAGCTTGGGAGTCAAGGTCCTGGGCTGGGCTGAGGGCGGCTTCCGAAACATTCTCTCCCAGAAGCCCATCCGCACCCCTGACGATATTAAGGGCATGAAGATCCGTGTACCTGAATCCGACACCTTTATGAAGACCTTTGAGGCCCTGGGTGCCAACCCCACCCCTATGGCCTTCTCCGAAGTGTTTACTGCCGTCCAGCAAAAGACCATCGACGGTCTGGAACTACCTGTGGCCAGCGCCTATACCGGCTCCTACTATGAGGTTTGTTCTCATTACAATCTGACTGGTCACTTCTATAATGGTCTGGCCATGTCTATCTCCACCAAGCTGTGGGAGACCTTGTCCCCAGAGCTACAGGAAATTTTTGTGGAAGCCGCCGTCGAGGCAGGTACCGAGCAGCGCAAGTGGCTCGCCGGCAAGGAACAGGAAATGAAAGATGCTATGGCCGAGGCTGGCTGTACTATCGTGGACGATGTCGATGTTGTTGCTTTGCGTGATGCCGCCGCCAATGTTTATGATTTCTACCGTAATGAGATTGGCGCCGATTTACAGGATCGTGCAATGGCATTTATTAATAGCTGATTAAGAACAACTGTTTTTTGATAGCTTAGGTTTATCCGGGGTATAGCACGGAAAGCTGTCTCTGCATAAGGATGACTCTCCACCTCCGGTAGGAAATATTTTGAAGCGAAGGAGCGCTGCGCATGAAGACATTGATTAAAGCTAAAAACATACTTTTGTTAGTCTATTCCTCTCTTGCCGCGGCGGCTATGCTCTTTTTGATTTATGCAACTTTTGTTCAGGTATTTACAAGGTATATTATGAACGCATCCGCAACGTGGACCGAAGAGAGTGCGCGTTTTGTCTTTGTTTGGTGTACCATGTTAGGTGCTGTTATAGCGCTGGACAAAGGGCTTCATGCTGGTGTTACATTTATTTCAGATAGAATTAAAGGAAAGGCACGCAAGATCTATGATGTGCTTTCTTACCTTGTTATCCTGACCGTAGCAATGATTATGTTAGTTCAAGGCTACGAGTTGACCATGGCCACCACCAAAATGCTTAGCCCCGCAATTCGTCTGCCATTGTCCTATCTGAATGCGTCAATAGCTATGAGCGGTTTTGGAATGATAGTTGTCGTTGTTTGCAAAATTTTAGAAGAGTTGACTGCGTCAAAAGAAAGGATGATGGATGAGGTATGATTGGAGTTTTGGTATTCGAATCGCTTCTCATTGCAATGTTGGTCGGACTCCCAGTTGCTTTTTCCATCATCGTGGCCAGCCTTACCTACATAATCAGCAATGATGTGCCGCTGGTCATTCTAGCCCAGCAGTTGGTAGCCGGTGCCAACAGCTTCGTTCTGCTGGCCATTCCGCTGTTCACCTGTACTGGATATCTGATGGAACAGACCAGCTTGTCCCGCCGCCTGGTCGATTTCGTGGAATGTTTACTTGGCAATGTGACGGGAAGTATGGGTATGGTAACGATTGTTTCCTGTGCTATTTTTGCGGCACTTACCGGAAGCGGCCCGGCAACCGTAGCAGCTATCGGCGCAATTATGATGCCTTCCCTAACAAGAAGTGGATACTCAAAGCAGACATCGGCCGGTATGATCGCTTCTGGTGGTGCTCTTGGCCCTATTATCCCGCCCAGTGCGAACATGGTCGTTTATGGTGCGGCCATGGGTCTTTCAGTATCAAAAATGTTTATTGGTGGAGTGGTACCCGGCCTGTTTATTGCCGCAATGCTTTGTCTGGTTAATTTAGTAATCGCTAAGAAATGCGGCTACAAATCACCTGATGTGCGTTATAGCAAAAGGGAACGGTTGAACCGCATCTATAAGGCGCTACCCACCTTGGTGCTACCCGTCATGATTCTTGGCGGTATTTATGGTGGTATTGTTACTCCCTCCGAGGCCGCTGTGCTGAGCGTTGTGTATGCATCCATTTATGGCTTGGCGACTCGTGAGTTGACGCCCAAGACGATTTGGACGGTCCTTAATAAGACTATACTTACTTCTGCCACCGTTATTTTCATCATTTGTGCAGCAAAGGTATTTGGCTGGGTTCTTTCTACCACGCGTCTGCCTGCCGTGATTGGTGGCGCAATCATGTCTGTAATCCCCAATAAATGGGTTTACACTGCCGTTTTGATGATTATTTTGTTTGTCGTCGGTTGCCTGATGGACACAATCCCCAGCATTCTGATTCTTGCGCCCATTCTGGTGCCCGTTGGCATCGAATTTGGTATGGACGAATTGCATCTGGGTGTGCTGTTCTGTATCACATTAACGGTCGGATTCGTAACTCCTCCTTTTGGTATCAATCTGTTTACCGCAGTTTCGACAACCGGCGAGTCATATGACTCTGTCGTCAAGGGCGTTTTGCCTTTCATGGTCGTCATGATGGTTTGTGTTTCTGTTTGTGCGTTCGTGCCGGGATTGATTACATGGCTACCAAGCCTTATGTATGGCTCGTGACATACCTAATCTTCACATGAGAACACTTAAAATCCGGTAATCGGCTGTCCTTAACAGATCTCAGCCTGCCTCCTACTTACCTGTGCGTCACACTAGCTATGATGATTAGTTGAGTCTGGCGCACAGGCTTTTTGTCTTTTCTTCTGAATCTGACAACTTCTGTAGCTCAGATTTTTTGATAGTCTTCTCCATTTCAGCTACTATTATTTTTTGAATTTTTTGTATTTTTACAGGAATCACGTCAACAAGCTCATACCCATAACGGTATAATGTAGGCGATGAAAATCAGCTCAAACGGAGGCAAAAATTATGCAAGACGATAAATTGTACAGTCCTAAGCTACCAACAAAACAGAGCAGTTCATCGATATATCTGAACTCAATGAATATGGCCGCCCAAAAGCGCACATATTCCTTAAATATTCGCTACACTTCAGCAGCGGGACACAGGAACCACTCCAGACGGTGACGATGACCAAAAAGCCCATTGTATCAATTGTTTGTCACGGTGCTCTTGCGAATATTACATTGGATTTTCGTTCCAAGGATGACGTAGACCTAGCAATGGTGCCTAAACTTATAGAAGAGTATGAACACCCCATCAATTCCGTTCCACCCCCCCCCAATAAATTTAAGAATTGATAAGGGAGAGCGCAAGATGGCACTTCTGAATTTGAATTTTTCCTTTGACGGCACCCCTGGCGCCTCAATCTCTCAGGATTGGTTCCACAGTGGCATATAGCCTCTGACGGCATGGAGGTCCTACTCTTCCGTAGGGAACAGGCGGGAAAAGTCAACATTAAGGCCTATACCCTAGTAATCGGCTTCGACCGCATGTGGGCCAGGGTACTGGAGCGTTCCGTGGTCGACAGCGGTTGCGGCGACTTGGATCTGGAAATCAATGACAACAACGCTACACCTTTTATCGTCCAGCTCCGCCTGCGCCAGACCCTGCTGGATGCCCGATGAGGTGAGCAGGGATGAACTACACAAAGCTCAGGACAAGAGCTTTTTAGAGGCCACCGCTCAGGAGCGGGCCTACGGTCTGGTGAACGATGGTACTTTTACCGAACTAGTCGGTCCCCAGGACAAACTGACCAGCCCCCATCTGCCCACACTAGGTGAGGCGGTCTCCTTTGATGATGATGTGGTAACCAGCGTCGGTATGGTAGGCAACCGTCCGGTATTCGTCATCTCACAGGAGGGCCGCTTCATCGGCGGTGCAGTGGGAGAGGTCCACGGCGCAAAAATAGTGGGCATATTCAACCTGGCCCTGGCCGCCTACGAACAGGTGGCAATCAAGCACCCAGGTGATCTGGAGGAATACCGTCCTGCCATGATTATCTCCTTTGGGACGGGTGGCGTCCTCCTCCACGAAGCCAATGCTGGATGGCTTGCCCGCACCGAAGTAATGGATCAGATCCAGGCCTGCCATGGCAAAGCACCCGTTATTTCAGTCATCGGTAGCAAGGTGGGCTACTTTGGCGGCATAGGATTCGTGGCTACCGCCACTGACGCCATCATTATGAGCCCCCAAGGCCGCCTGGGTCCCACCGGTTCGGAGGTCATCGAGCGGAAAGGCAAGGAGAAATTTGACGCCTCCGACAAATCCCTCATCTCCCGCACCACCGGGTGAAAACACAAGTATATCATGGGCGACTGCAACGTCCTTAACAGGGACTAGGCAGGTGCCTTCCGCCAGAGCCTGGAAGGTCTGCTGGCCCAGAGCTATGAGCAGTTGTGCGCATGCCGCCGCATCGGCTCCTACCAGTTGGTAGAGGAGCAAATGTCTTTGGTTACCCAGGCGGCCCAGCTCGATACCAAAGACGTCTGGCAGTTCTATGGAAACTCTGCCCCCGCCCTGCTGCCCGAATTGGAGACAGATGAATTTTTAAGAGCGGTACACTGTAGACCCAGGGAGGTACAGTAGGATGGATGTAAAAAATAGGGTATTTGACCAATCGTGTAGATTTGGCTTAAATCATCAGATGTGAACAAAAATTCACAAATGTGGGGAGGAGAAAATCGATAGAAAATTGAGCAAACCTAATGTCTTCAAATTCCCAAAATTGCGGCGAGGCCAGAGAAAAAAATAAATAGGTGTCAGGAAACGATACCATTATGTGGAACCACGTGAAATGAAGATAAAATGGCCGTACTTAAAAATCCATAAAACCTTCAAAATTCCCATGATTCTATAAAATTATCTTTGCTGGACTGGAACCCCGTAAATAAGCTTCTTCCGAAATATGATTGACCGACATCAGACACATGGCACGAAGGACCTCCTATGAGCAGCCATGGCCTTGCTTTTCAATCGTTTTTATGATGTTGTTTACGGATTCGGTATAGGTATTTGTACAGCAATAATCAAAGTACGATATACGATAGTATGTCGTACTTTCGCCGGACAAGCACTTTCTTTAAGTTGCTGAACTCCGGTACACTCGAACTAACGGTATCACACCATTTTCAAACAGGATCTCAGCTTGTACACGCCTTTCTGATTCGTAAATTTTTCGGAATTGTTCTTTTGCCCAGTAGACAC
Organism: Flintibacter hominis; assembly: GCF_014287965.1. Taxonomy (NCBI): domain Bacteria; kingdom Bacillati; phylum Bacillota; class Clostridia; order Eubacteriales; genus Flintibacter; species Flintibacter hominis. The sequence continues at coordinate 371,031 of NZ_JACOPO010000002.1, forward strand.
GGCTCAGTGAAGGATATATGTCGAGCCACGCTGTTAACTGATGCTTCGCATCCGGCGATAAGGCTTCAAAGTCAGCCATGAATAAAGTACGCTCACGCTACAACCTTTTCTTGACTATCTTGTTATCGTGCAGTTTCTTCCGAGCGGCGTCCATGTGCTTATTTACGAGTTGAATGACATGGAATCTATTAATAACAACTGTTGCACATGGGAACATGTCTTTTACAGCTTTTGCGTATAACGGTGCAAAATCCATCGTGGCTACCCGGACAGCACTTGGATTTTCAAGGCTACGCAGGTAACAGTAAGCGGTTTCTGGTTTATTATTCGGTATCATATCAAGCAGTCTCTTATTTTCCTGGTCTGTAATAATTAGACGGAAATGCCTGTCAATATAAGCTTCGTCAATACCTATTACCCTTGGAGTACTATACATCGTCATACCGCGATGTTTTTCGCCCAGTCATCAAACGCCCTGGGACTGTTTTGTCTGAAATTCCATAATTATCTGCGATGCGGGTAAACGGTTCGCGCCGCAAAACTCTGCTGACGATTTTCGTACGCAGTCTTAAAGTCATACTGGTTTTATCAAGCGTCTTGTAACCCTGCATATAGGTCGCACCGCAAGACGGACACAAATATCTGGACACGAAGCTTTAAAGTAACCTGCATACCAGAATTCGGCAAATCACTTATGTACCGAGTTTTATAGCCATAGGCCGTCTGCAAGCCTACAACTCCACATTCGGGGCAGCGTTCAAGCTTTGTTACCGCCTCAATTTCGTACATCAAACAATTCCCATCTGCGGCTTATAAAGTCTAAGTGCATACAAATTCCACTAATCCGGTGGGAGCAAGAGGACCCATAAAAACACAATCTTTCGTGATAACCATTATAACATATCACACGGTATGTCGAAATAGGGTAAGAGCGATTTCTATTTGTTATCTGAAAATATACATGAAATGTCGCAGCCCCGAAAAAGCACAAGGCCCCGGCGGAATAGCACCGCCGGAACCTTGATTTTTTCTGTCTGTGGCTTGTTCTGTGGTCAAAGCCCTGACCGCAAATTTTAAGAAAGCCAAAAAGTACAAAAAGCAAAGTAAAACCGCCCTTTTTAACCAAAAAGAACGGTTTTGTGGAGCTACTATCCGGATTTGAACCGGAGAGTTCATCCTTACCAACTGATTAGGAGTCTTCCAGTCCTTGATTTTCAACGCTTTCCGGACATTTTCGTTCCAAAAGGATAAGGCCTCCGGCACTCTTGTCTCCATTGTTTCCATCCGCTCGTTTTCCCGTGTGGGTCACGGTATAGGTCAAACTGATCGTCTAAAATTCTCCGTTTCGATAAACTATATCGCCCTCCCAGACCGTCAGCATAGGGACGAGCCGTTCATGCCCCATCACTTTACTGCTCCGCACATCTGAGAACACAAATTCGCCCAGTTCCCGCTTAAACACCGCAATATTTGCCCGGGCGCCAGGTCTCAAACATCCGATCTCGTCCTTCATGCCCATCTTTTCCGCCGGTGTGGCGGTGCAGCAGGTCAGCACGTCCGCAAAGCACATCCCAAGTGCCAGGAATCGGGACATCAGGTAGGGTAGAGAGATGGACGGCTCATAGTGGTATGTCTTTCGGGTAAAGTCCCCTGAAATAATATCTGGCTTGATGCCAGCGTCCAGGGCCGCAGCGGCGCAGTCGTGGCTAAAATGTCCTTTCCCGCAGGCCGATTCCAGTATGATCCCCTTTTGAACCGCCCGCTCCATTTCCCGGGAAACATTCCCGTCCTCCAGGATTCCCTTCTGGGGGGTGTACACATGGCAGAAGATGTCCCCCGGACGGAGAATGTCAATCAATTCCTTCAGTTCTCCCTGAAAGGCCGGTATGTGAACCGAGAGCGGTAGCCCGCATTTCTCGGCGATCTGTATTCCCCGGCGGAGGGCCGCAAAGCTGGTAGTCCCGCAGGCCTCCACAATTTCGCTGCTAATCCGTAGCTTCAGTCCAATGATCACCCCGGGGTAGTCCTGGCAAAGCCGGAGAATTTTCATCTCATTAAAGTATGCGGGATTTACATTCTCGCTGTGGTCCCCCAGACAACTCAGCCCCTCCGATACTAGGTTCAAGTACAGCCGCACGTTCCTCCGCTCCCGCTCCGACAAGCTACTGATAAAACTCTCTACGTTGGAGTCCCCAGCACTCCCGGCATCCACGGCGTTGGTCACTCCGTCCGGGAGGTAGTGGTAAAATTCCAGAGCAGTATTGGTGCCTCCACTGTAAAAGTGGGCGTGGAAATCTATCAGGCCGGGGGTGACCGTCAGTCCGTCCAAATCCAATATCTGTGCGGCTTCTTGGCATTCCAGCACTCCGACAGCAACGATTCTTCCGTCTTTAACGACAATATCTCCCCGTTTTCCCGTCAGGCCGTTTTTCGGATCCATCAGCTGACCGTTTTTTAAAATCAAATCTACCATAGTCTGCTCCTTATCTCAGGGCCTCTTCGTTCTGGACGGGCCGAGAACTGCTTCCGCTCAGGATGTCGCTGAACTTCCGCTCTGGATGCCAGAAGAACACCCGCGCAACCACCAGGAACACCACCAGCAACAGCACGCTGAACCCCAAAATGGTCATAGGCGATAGGGAAAATGCCAGTGCGGGCATCAGCATCACATAGGGCAGCGACCAGGGGTAGCACAGCGCCGCGGAGGCTGCGGCAGATTCCCGGCCGGTGGTCTCAAACTTCGGATCCACAACTCGGAGCAGCATCAGTCCGGTGGCCAGCACGCCGCTCTCCAGGCCGTAGCTGGCAATGGCACGCTCGAACCAGTCGTCATCAAACACCTTCCAGGAGAAGTAGAAGTTAGTGATCAGGTTGAGCACAATGATGACCGCAATGGTGGTAATCATGGGGACAAAATACAGGGCAAACACCTTCACAGAGAGGGTTGCGATGGCGGAACAGACCAGGAAATCCAAAGCCACACCGGATATCCGGTTAATGGTGGCTCGGTCAATATAGTGGCTCAGGCCAGCTTTTTTCATGATGAAGGAGAGCACGGCGCCACTAATCATGGCGCAGGCAAAATCGGGAACGTTGCTAAGAATGGGGTGGATGGCGATTAGGCCCTTGGCCAGCAGCTTGGCCATAAGGAGAATGATTCCTACAAAGGATAGCTGGAGGGCCAGCGGATCCAGTGCGTCGTTGTAGGTGACTCCCATGCCGATGGACGTCCTCTCTCCCATGGGTACAATTCCCTCTTTAACGGACCGGGGTACGTCCTGAGGCTTGGACACCAGCTTGGCGTAGCCCCGGCGCACGCCAATGTTGATAATCACCATTCCGATGATGATGCCGGACAGCAAACCGGCAGTGGCCATGGTGTTGGCAACCGATACGCCGTCCGCCCAGCCAGCCGCCTCCAGGGCCGCCCCGGCGGCATTGGCCGTACCATGTCCGCCATGGAATCCATAGACTGGAGTCAGTCCGAAAGCCAGGGGGAGCTCTGTGTAAAACATCATCATAACCATCGCTACAATCAGGCCGGCCACCACCTGCACCTGGTGGACAATCCCGCCCACCGTTACTGCGGAGAGGGCCGTCCGCCCGAACTTTTTATTCTGGGTGGCTCCGAAGAAGGAGACGCCCAGAACAATATTGACCAGCACGCCCGGCCACTTCCCAATGGTTCCGCCGATGGGCAGACTGACAGAGAAAAAGTGTCCCAGCACCTGAGGTCCAAGGAGCAGCCCGCAGAATCCACCCAGGAGGGAGGCGGGAATGTAGATATTCTGGAAGAATCTAATCTTTTTTCTCAAAAAAATACCTAACAGCAAAAGAACACTCAAAATACCAAGATCGTACATAACGGTTGCAATCTCGTTCATTTTCTTCCCTCACTTCTTTCAATCTTGTCCTTATAAGTATGCTCGGTTCACCATATGCGCCGGCTCCCCTCCTTCCGCAAAGGCCCGGATGTCCTTGGCCAACATGGGAATGATGACGTCTCCGATGTCCGCCGTCCCCCCTCCGATATGGGGGGTGACGATGATGTTGGGCTCCAGGAGCAACTCATCCCCAGCAGGCAGGGGCTCCCGCTCCACGCCATCCAGGCCGGCGCCAGCCAGTTTGCCGCTGCGCACCGCTTTTGCCAGAGCCACGTCATCCACCAAACCGCCCCGGGCGGTGTTGATAATGATGGTGCCGTCCTTCATCCGTTCCATCTCCTTCTCTCCCAGCATATGGCGGGTGGAGTCCAGCAGGGGCACATGGAGGGTAATGATGTCGGATGTCTCGATGAGGGTGTCCTGGGAGACATAGGTCATCTGGAACTCCTCCTCCATCTCAGCAGGGAGGCGATAGGTATCAAAATACTGCACCGCAGCGCCGAAAGCCTGGACCTTCCGGGCCACCTGGCGACCGATGTTGCCGCCGCCTACAACGCCTACCAGCTTGTTATTCAGGCAGAAGGAGCTGTTGAGGTAGGTGTTCTTGCTCCACTCCCCCCGCTCCAGGCTCCGGGTGTGGCAGAGGAGCTTGCGCCCCACCGCCAGCATCAGCATGACCGCCAGCTCGGATACGGCTCCAGCATTGGCGCCGGGGGTGTTGGTCACCAAGATTCCCCGCTCTCCGGCAGTCTGGATATCCACCGAGTCAAAGCCCGCACCCCATCGCAGGATCATCTTCAGGTTGGGGTTACGGTCGATTACTTCCTTGGGCGCCTTGAATATCCGAAGGATCATGATCTCCGCGTCGGTCATGGCGTCGTAGTCCTGCTGCTTGTCCACCGCCCGCAGCTCAAACTGTTCCGGAGGCAGCATGGCCCGCAGCTTCTCATAAGTACCGGCGGGATACTGGCCCGCCAAAACGACCTTTAACATGTAGCTCCACCCCCTTACTTCAGCCCTGCGGCAGTCTTGGCGATGAGCTCGTCGGAGGGATTCTTCTGATCCACGGCGGATACCTCCACGATCAGCCGGTACAGGTTCACCTGGTACTCCTCTGCGGAGGCCTTGAACTTCTTCAGAAAGCTGGAGTGGCAACCTGACAGGCCCAGCACCAGATCCAGAGGCGTGACGGGGTTGTGGTAGTTGTGGGCGTCCATGGCGGGCTGGAGGCGCTGGTCAATGAAGTCCAGCATCCCGTACAGGTCAATGTCCTGCATCTGGCCATAGCGGTGCATAATGGCCACACACATCTCGGTAGCCAGGTTGCCTGCGCTGCGGGCCATGCCCATCAGGCCGCAGTCCAGAATAGCGGCGCCGTTTTCATAGGCAGCCACCGCGTTGGCGGCGGATAGCCCCAGGTTGTTGTGGCAGTGGAAGGCCACGGGAATGGACACGGTCTGGCAGAGCTTATTTGTGTACTCCGCCACCTGGTCGGGCAGCATAGTACCGGCGGAATCCATAATGGTAATCTCGTCCAGACCAGCCTGTTCCAGCTTCTTGCCCTCCTCAGCCAGCTGGTCGGGGGTGATTAAGTAGGCCTTCATAGCGGAGTAGAATGCTTTCAGGCCCGCCTTCTTGATATCTTGGATGGCCTGGACGGCAATGTCGCCGGCGCCTGCGTCGGCGCCCACCCGCAGGAAGGACAGGCCGCTCTCCTTGGCCAGTGCCACGTTTTTCTCCCGATACCGCTTGGCGTTAAGGAACATGCCCAGCTGAGAGCCCCGGTCAAGATATTTTCGCGCAATGTCCAGATAGGCCTGGTCGGTCTCGGCGTTGGTAAAACCAGCCACCTCATAGGCGCCGATGCCGCCCGCATTTCCGAACTCGATGATAGGTACATGACAGGCGGTCAGTCCGTCCAGCACCATGTCGGTAATCTCCGCTGAGAACCCCTTGCCCACCACATTGGCACCGTCACGCAGGGTACAGTCCATTAAACTTACGCTCATGCTTTTGCTCTCCTTTTCTGTCTGCCAACCTTTTCACCTGCATCATAGCATCTGGTCGTGGCAAATGTCCAACAGGAGTTTTTTCACATTTCGACAACACAAATCTTGTGGTCCCCCTCCAAACATGTTAAAATAACACAACAGCATTCTGTGCGGGGGTGGCACTTTGAATATAAAAAGCATTGAGTATTTTCTCATTACTGCGGAGGAGATGAATTTTACTCGAGCAGCGGAGCGGCTCTATATCAGCCAGCAGGCCCTCAGCAGCCATATCAAGCGACTGGAAGAAGAGTATCATGTCCAGCTGTTTGCGCGTAAGCCATCTCTCCATCTTACCCTGGAAGGGGAACAAATGGTCTTTTACGGAAAACAAATTTTGGACTCAGACAAAAAGATGCTGGCCGCCTTTTCCGACATTTCCGCCAACTGCCGTGGGACTTTAAAGGTCGGGATCTCTAGATTGCGCAGTAAGGTGTTTTTCCCGGATATCTGGAAATATTATTATTCCAGCCACGAAAATATCTCCATTGAACTAATCAGTGGAAACAGCGCCTATATGGACGAACTGCTACAGGCAGGGAAACTGGACTTGTATCTGGGCATCAACATTCCCATCGCCTCCAACCAGCACCGGATCCAACTGGCGCAGGAGGTAATACACTGTTGTTTTTCCAAAGAGCTGTTAATCCGGTATTATCCCAATACCTGGCGGGGCATCCTGTCCGAGTTCCAGAAGCATGGGGCCGAATTTGAACGCATTGCCGACTTGCCCTTCGGCACGGTCCGCCAAGGGAATAAACTGCGGGACGAACTGGAGCTCTGCTTTACCCGAACTCGAAAGCCAAGGCTGATCTTTGAGTCGGAGCAACAGGATCTAATCTATCAATTCTCCAAAAATGGAGCGTTTTCCGGCCTGCTCTCCCCGGTCACATTTTATCAGTTTCGAGATGAGTTAAAATGTCTCGAAGGAGAATTTTTTATCTTTCCCTTGCGAGATCACATGCAGAAGAGCATTTTCAGCCTGGTATACCGAAAGGACTATCCTTTACCGCGCTATGCCTCAGATTTTGTTCAGGTGGCTTGCATGGTAATTCGCAACTATTCCAAGTTTATCTATTCTAAATAATTGTATTAACAAATCATTCAAAGAAATAGACTTGGAATAAGTCATCACAAACACAGCGGCACCCTTATGGACTACTGTGTGCCTTTTTCATGCATAAATAGATGACTCACTTTGCTCCCAAAAGGCGGACATTATTAAAAAACGGCTTCAATCATGAGTCTCTGCTTGTCAGTTTTCGATTACAATACAAGGAAAAGTCTTTTTCTTCTGCATTAACTCTCAAAGGATTTCTGCCCTGCCTGGCTGTATAAGGGGCTGTGTGCTACAAGCAGAGGCAATGTGGTATCCGTGTCATTCGACTCCGTTGTGCAGCTATGCGGTAAAATCGACCCACGCCAAGTGCAGCAATCAGGGGTGGGCGAGGAAATAATCTCAAATCCTGAACCGCAAAACAAAATAAAAGGCCATAGGTCATTTTGTTACGATTTATACATCCGAATATTTGTTCTATAATTGAGATAAGGTGAAAGCCAAAACTCGCAACTTTCCGGTGAGGTCCACACCCCAGTGGGACCTCAGACATTCATGAGCCTCGTAGGGCACAATGACCACCCTGAACGAAGGGAACTTCCATGAAGGTCTTCAGTATTTGGTGCTGTGCCGGCAGTGCGGATGTGTACTTTTCCGTTGAGAGCGGAAAGAACACGAATGAACGACACAGTCTTTGTGATTTATAATGGGGAGCCAGTATCAGTGCCAAAGGAGGTCGCACACTTCCTGGAGCAGGATTGAAAACGGCAGCAGGCACAGGATAAGCAGGACGACAGGCATCTGAGTAGAAGTGAGTTTGAAACGGTGCTGTTCTGTTCGGAATGTGTCAGGCATCCCGTAGAAGATGAAGCGCTCTAGAACCTCCGGCTTGAAAATCTGCGGAAAGCCGTCAAGGATCTGGGAGAACAAAGCTGCGAACTCATCGACCTTCGATATGGCAGGAAACTGATCATGGGGGAGATCGGCAAGGTCTACGGTATCTCAAAAGCGGCTGAAAATACTCCACGAAAAGTTGAGGAGTTCTGTCAGATAACAGGGCCCCTCAACTTTTTTTATTTTTCTTGTTTACAAATCCGCTGCAAGCGTCCTTATCAGTAGAGGGTAAATTCTCAATCTCTGAAAATCTGGTTGTGGTTGAATGGCCGCAGCCAGAGTACCCCAGCAAAACCATAAAAAGGAGTGTATCGATCATGGATCAGATGCTTCAGTGCATGGAGGTGAACTTCCGTACCTGCTGTGATCTGCTGCGGTATCAGCAGATGAAGAAAGCCAGCGTGGTCAGAGACATGGATGAGTTTCTGGATATGCTCTATCCCGAGAACACAGAGGAGGAACAGGATGAAAGTATCTAAGTATAAGTCCTACGAGGACCTGCCTCTGTTTCTCAATGCGGAAACCGTGTCAAAGGTCCTGGGCATCGCACCATCGTCCTCCTACGATCTCCTGCACGAAAAGGATTTTTCCGCTCTGCGAATCGGCAGCCGTATCGTGGTGCCCAAGGAACAGTTCATCCAGTGGGTGAAAGAACACACAGGCGGTGGAACATGAGATACAACGACCACGGAAATTTTTTCTCTCTGCCCAATGAGATATTCCTCCTGGGCCTGAGCCCCGGTAAGCTGGCGGTGTACAGTTACCTGCGCCGGTGCGAAGACCGAGGGACGCACCAGTGCTGGCACAGTGGCATGAGTGAGAACACAGTGCGCAAGTACACACTGCGGCTGGAAGAACGAGGACCGCTCTCCATCGAGCCAACCGAAGTGGTAACAGCAACCAGGAAGAAACGAAACGGAAATCTGCGCTACACTCTCTGGCCCGTTCAGGAGTGGATCACAGCCCACTATGACCGCCAGATGGAGGAGCCGGAGATAGCCGCAGTGCGTCAGAGAGTTGCGGCGATACAGGGGTGAGCCGCTGTGTGCGGCTTGTCAGGGCTGGGGGACGAGGATATAACCTCACCCCTCAATACGATGCCTAAAAAACGCCTTATAGCGCAGCTTGTAACGAGAATCACAGGGGGTGTCGGAGGACAATGCCCACCTTCGGGTGGGGCAAGCATAGCGTCCGGCTATACGCCGGTCGCACTCGCCGGGGCAGAGCCCCGGCACCCCCTGCCCCCTAAAGGGGGGAGAAAGGAGCGAAATGCAGAAGAAAAAACATCCATTATTACCGCAAGGATGACTCCACAAATAAAGGCAGAGATCCAACATCGGGCCAAACAGGCCGGGATGACCGAAATTGCCAGGGGGGCGGTGATGGTGTCTGTCACAGCGGTGCGGAACAAGAAACAAACAGCGGGAACGATGGCAGGCGTGATGAAGTATGTGGTCCAGGGCAAGAAAACCCTGCTGGGTGACCGATGGATGGTCACCGGACACAACTGCGTGGCCCAGTCCTTCTCTGCTGAGGATGATCTAACGCCCCAGGAGGTCAACGCCATCGGAGTCGAGTTCGCACAGAAGCAGTTCCCGGACTATGAGGTCCTGGTGGCCACCCACATGGACACCAACCACCTGCAAAACCATCTGTTAGTCAACAGCGTGAGCTGTGCAGATGGCAGAAAGCTCTACCAAAATGCCGCCGGCCTTCAGCGGCACCGGCAGGTAAATAATGAAATCTGTATGGCCCACGGGCTGAGCGTGCTGGAGCCGCCGAAGAAGCACACCCGGAAACGGCAGATGCGGCCAGGGGAGTATCAGGCGGGGCTCCGTGGTGACAGTTGGAAGCTGAATCTAATCCAGGCGATCAATGGTGCGCTGGAGTACGCAGACGACCGGGAAAGTTTTATCGAGAACATGGAGTACGAGGGGTAAGAAGTCAGATGGGTGCCAACTTGGAAGCTGTTCGCCTACCGCCAGACCACAGTCTTCTGCCCCGGCACTCTGGAGCCGGACGAGGAGTGGATGGGGGAACTGGCCGCCGGGCTGGTGCAGTTGGGCAGAGCGCTGGAGAGAGATGCAGACCTCCCGCAGCTTCCCACACCGCCGGTCTGGACAGACAGCAAGCTTCGCCGCCGGGAAGCGTTGAAGAAGCTGGCCTTGGGGCAGAAGCTGAGCTACGACACCGACCAACAGCAGACCATGCAGTGACTGGAGGACGGAGCAGCCCCTCAAGGATTGCGCCGCAAAACAAAGATAAGCCTTTTTGCCACAAAGAAAATTGTAAAATCTTTGATAACTCCGGCCCAACATCGTGGCTATTTTACAGAGGCTGCAGTATGTTGTGTTGCTGATGGGAGGCAATCGATATGCCGAAGAAACGTACCAACGGCGAGGGAAATATCCACAAGCGTAAGGACGGTCGCTGGGAGGGGCGGTACACCGCCGGGTACGATCCCAAGGCCGGAAAGTGGGTCAACAAAAATGTGTTGGGCAAGACCCAGGCAGAGGTCCGGGAAAAACTGCAAACAGCTATGGCGGAGTGTCAGGGGTTAGATGTCAGCAAAGAAACCGATGAGCACACGGTGGGCAACTGGCTTAAAATGTGGTACGAGCTCTATGCCAACCCCAACGTCCGCACCGCCACCGCAAACCGCTACCAGCTCATCATAGACACCTACACTGTCCCCCGCATCGGGAATATCAAATTGAAAAAGCTGACCACCCGGCACCTGCAAAAGCTTTACAAGGAGTTATTAGAAAACGGCAGAATCCACATCGGAAAGAGCCAGAGCAAAGGATTCAGCACCACCACTGTCCGTAGCGTCCGCCTGATGCTCCACACCACCCTGGACCGGGCGGTGAAAGAGCGGCTCATTCCCCGAAACCCCTGCAACGACTGCATCGTCCCAAAGCCCCGGAAGCTGGATATGAAAGTTCTCTCCCCAGAGCAGATAGGGGCCTATCTGGAAGCCGCACAGCGGCGGGACAATCTGGATATCCCGAGCAAAACTATCTCAGTGAGCAGGCAGTACATCCGAAACCCTGACGGAAGTCTGGAACTCACCAGGCCCAAGACGGAGAATTCGGTCCGTCTGGTGTCTATCCCACAGACGGCGGTGGAACTGCTGATCCAGGAGCACGACAAACACCCGGACAACCCCTACCTGCTCCCCTTTCCCCTGACCGGAGAGATATACTACCCGGGCAGTGTGGTAAACCTTCACAAGAAGATCCTGAAGGACGCCGGACTGGAGCATTTCAGGTTCCATGATCTCCGGCACACCTTCGCAACCAAAGCCCTCCAGAACGGTGCAGATGAAAAAACGGTGTCCTCCATGCTGGGGCACTACGATACCGGGTTCACCCCCTCCACACCTATACCCACGCTACAAGGCAGAACAGGACGAGGCCGCTCAAACGTTGGGACGCTTCATGGCACAGGTTATGTAGGACAGAGAGAAAATGCTGGGCAGGAAGCGCAAACTTCCCGTCCGGCACTCTTTAACCCTTTCTGCGTGTGGGTCAAAATGTGGGTCAGTTGTTTGACCCGCATTTTGACCCACACTGAAAAATCAAAATTCGCAACAAAAAGTCCTCAAAAACCGAGATTTTGCGACCATAAAGATGAATACACAAATCATCATAATTACTTAAATAACTCATATTACCAAATGCCTATGCGGTTTTACGCCTGCATGGGCGTTTGCTGTAATAGCCCCCTACTGGGAAGAAAGGGGGTGAGAAAAATGAGCTATTCCAAAGAACATAAGGAGCATATTGAATATACTTTTGCCGCCTTTTGTAAAGTTGTTCTACGCAACGCCGCTTTATCAGCTTATCGGGATATTGGCAGACGGCGAAAGCATGAAATCTCTCTTGACTATCTCATGTCGGAACGCTATTACAATCCATCTGTAACAGACAATTACTTTGAAGAACCAATACAGCCGACTATATTCAGTGTATGTGGAGAACGGATTGAAATTGAAAATGAGCGACTGGCAAAAGCATTTTCTATTTTGTCAAAACAACGGCAGGAAGTTTTAGTGTTGTATTTCTTTTTCAGATATACAGACAAGAAAATCGGGCAGAAATATGGACGAAGCCGTACAACCGTAAACTATTGGAAACTGGCGGCACTGAAACAGTTAAGAAAAGAATGGGAAAGGTTAGAACATGAAGAACGAAAAGCGAATATCTTTTGAAATCATTGAAAAAGTAGTTGAAGGAGAACCGGAAGCAATACACAATGTCGTATGTCATTACAGAGGGTATATGAAATATCTTTCTGTATTTCAAGGTCATTATAACTCCGATATTCAAGACAGATTGGAAGCGCAACTGATACAGGCATTATTCAAGTATCGTTTTAGGTAGGAAGTAGCAAAACCCGAAAACGCCGTCAAGGATAAAATGAACGCAAGCGCCCTTGACGGTGTTCTCTGTCTTTGCTGTCGGGCAGCCAAGAGAGCGCAATTGGATAAACCGCTTACGCTCTCTATCCAGTATAGACTGTTATGCGATAGGTATGCTTCTTGCTTGATTTAAGCGGCATTACAGCGGAGATAAGGGCAGAGGTAAGGGTTTTATACTTCAACCCTTAAAAAGGAGGTTCTACTGCGTAACATAACAAACGATATTTTTATATTGCCGTTTCTATTCCATTCCGTTCCATTCCGGCGGCTCTGCCGCTTTGCTTTGCCCCCAAAGGAGAGGGATTAGGGAAAGGATAGGAAGGGAATGGGTATTTGATTAAATCCGTATTTGGTATTTCTTTAGTTATTTATATCTTTATTTAATTGCGTTGGATTTTCCGATGTCGGATAAACCGATGTCGGAAAATCCAATATCGGATAATCCAACACCGGAAGTTATGCGGTATTCAAAACTGTCTAATCCACCTGCTTTATAAAACTGCTGATTTTGGAATAGGTATGTTACGCAGTAGAGGGTAAAAAACGCTTGATTTATGCGGCTTGCAGAACATGAAAAACGCTTAGACGATATTTTATACTTCTACCCTCAAAAATGACGTTCTACTGCGTAACAAAGTGAAGATAGAAAAACAGAGAGCCGACCACTATTGAAAGTGATTAACTCTCTGTTTCTGTTTGCACCCCGTCTGTCAGCGTTAGTGATAAGTTGTTGTGAATACTTCCTTATCAGCGTAAAACTGAAGTTTTCAGGGCTTTTTGGAGCTGCTACCCAGATTTGAACTGGGGACCTCATCCTTACCAAGGATGCGCTCTACCGACTGAGCTATAGCAGCAAATCTGTTCCCAAACGGAAACTATTCTAACAGGACATGGCTTAGAATTTTTACAGATAATTAAAAAACTGGGAGACTATTTAAACAACCGTATGGTTGAAAATCTATAAAATGGCGACTCGGAAGGGACTTGAACCCTCGACCTCCGGCGTGACAGGCCGGCGTTCTAACCAACTGAACTACCGAGCCATTTTAAACATATGAAACAGAATGAAATCTGATATTCTTTTTTGGCAGGGGCAGAAGGAATCGAACCCTCGGCACGCGGTTTTGGAGACCGCTGCTCTACCTGCTGAGCTATACCCCTATATGGTGGGCCTTCACGGGCTCGAACCGTGGACCGGCCGGTTATGAGCCGGCTGCTCTAACCAACTGAGCTAAAGGCCCATGACCGTTCTCACATTATTTCGGAAAGAGCGGCTTGCCGTCATATATTGGCGGCAAGCCGCTTCTGGCTCCCCAAGTTGGACTCGAACCAACGACCCTGCGGTTAACAGCCGCATGCTCTACCGACTGAGCTATTGAGGAATGTGAAAGGGTCCGGTCCGGATGGACCGGACCCTTTATGTTGGCGTTACCTATCTTCCCGGTCCGTCTCCAGACAAGTATTTTCGGCAGAAGCGAGCTTAACTTCCGTGTTCGGAATGGGAACGGGTGGACCCTCGCCCTAATCAACACCAACTACTACTTTCTCTTTGAAAGAAAGTAAGCAAAGAAAAAACTACCTTTTCTCTCCTTACCGTCTTTCCAACAGTAAGTATTATATCCGTTTTTGCTCAATTGTCAAGAACCATTTTATAAATGGTGACCCGTACGGGAATCGAACCCATGTTTGCGGCGTGAGAGGCCGCCGTCTTAACCGCTTGACCAACGGGCCGTGTGGTGCGCCTTCAGGGATTCGAACCCGGGACCCACTGATTA